>CAXMND010000131.1:0-62228 GCA_964194675.1 uncultured Coxiellaceae bacterium
GGTCGATGCCCCCGAGGTCTTCGGGGGCCCCAGAGTCACCCATGTAGCCAAGCGCCTGGAGCATCGTGACGGTCTGTGGGTCGAGAGGGTTCGCCTCTGCGACCAAGGCAAAGCGTTTGCTATCTTCGATGACCCGGGTCAGTGCCGCTTCGAGCTCGAGCGCCCGGGCTATGGCCGCGCTAGAGCCGCCGCCCTCCAAGAGATTGCGCAGCTCACCGGGGTCCGTTCTCCGGTCATAGAGCTCGGGGCGCGGCGCACGGATGTAGGTCCATGCGTCTTGGCGCACCCCTTCCAGGTGCGCCATACCGAACATCAGCTCCGGATGAAATGATTCCGAGTATTGAACCAGCGATGCGGAAGGGGCGCCGCTTGCAAAGGCCTCGCTCAGATCGGCGCCTTGCGTCTCACCCGACTTCTTTCCGGCAAGACTCAGAATCGTCGGCATGATGTCCACGCTTCGCGCCGGACCGTCGTAGACCCTGCCGGCGGGGAGCTTGCGGGGGTAGCGGAAGATCAACGGCACGCGTTGGGTGGATTCGTAAATGAACATCGCGTGCGTAGCTTCCCGATGCTCGCCGAGGCTCTCTCCGTGGTCCGATGTGAAGACGAGGATCGTGTCGTCGAGAACCCCATTGGGCTCCAACGCTTTGACGAGTCTGCCTATTTGTCGATCGACGCTCGCGATCTCTCCGTCGTAGGGCGTTGCCGAAAGCTTGGCGTCGGCCTCGGGCGGTTCATATGGCGCATGCGGGTCGAAGAGATGCACCCACAGAAAGAACGGAGAAGGGGAAGCAGACTCCGTGCGTACGTCGAGCCAATGGAGCACCCGGTCCATCGTTCGTTCCCCAGAACGCTGCCGCATCCGCGCGCCTGAACCCTTCGCCTCGCTCCAAAGGTCATCGTCATAGCCGTCGAAGCCTTGGTTCAGGTTGAAGCGGCGGTGCAGAACCTCTGTGGACACGAACGCTTGCGTTTGGTAGCCCTCGGCTTTGAGACTCTCCGCGAGTGTCTGGACGCTATCCGGAACCCGGAACGCCCCGTTTCCCCGCACGCTGTGTGCGGGCGGCTCGAGGCCCGTCAAGATCGACGTGTGCGACGGAAGCGTGAGCGGAGTCGGGGCGATTGCGTGTTCGATCCGGACTCCTTCGTCCGCCAAGCGGTCGGTGTGAGGCGTGTGTGCGTGCTCGTATCCGTAACAACCAAGGCGGTCGGCCCTCAGTGTGTCGACCGTGATGAGAAGCACGTTCGGAGGGGAAGCCGGTGCCTTGGCGGTGTCCGGTTCGGGCGCGCGCCTGCAAGCGGTCGACATGCCAAGCGATATCGTGAGGGCGAAGGCGAGCGTCTTCGGAGACATATCCCAGAAGTCTATAAGACCAGCCTTATCGGGTCACGGGGTTTCAAGGGATCGAGGCCGAGACAGCCGAGGCTGAAAAAGCCCGCAAGAATAAGCGGGAAGTAGTGGAGGCGGTGGGAATCGAACCCACGTCCGGAAATGTTCCAGAACTGCATCTACGTGCGTAGTTTGTGATTTGAAATTCGCCTTGGGTTGCGCCCACAAACAGGCTCGCACCAACGCTAGTGGTTCTTCATCTCGTCATTGCGCCGAACCCGACTCGCAATGACCAGCCCGTTCAAATGACGCCTCCGCTAGAAGCACAGGCAAGCTTCTAGGTTCGACGGCTCTCTTGGCTTTACTTAGGCCGCGAGAGCAACTGCGTTATCGTTGGCAGTTGTACGTCCCAAACGTTTTTACGTCGTGCTTGGGCCGACGGACACGCAACCGAACCTTCATCATCCCCGTCGAAACCGGTCGCCCCCAAATTTTCAAAGACCGATACACTATGGGGTCGCGGCGCGCCTAACGCAAGTCGTGTGAAGCCCCGTGAACGGCGCGAAGCATCGGCTTTACGGGGCATTTTGTCATCGTTGGCTGCGCTGTTAGGGTGCGGCTCAGCTGAGCTTGGCCATGGCGCGGATCACGAAGAGTTTCCTCCGGGACAAGTTTCTTTCGATCGACACTCGCACCTTGGGTTTCACCCGGATCGCGATTGCGTTGTTGCTCCTCTTCGACCTCGCCAAGCGCGCCAACGAGATGTCGATCTGGTACTTCGAGACGGGGCTCCTGCCGAACGTGATGCTCGCGGCCCGCCCGATGCGGCCGTACGGGACGTCGTTCCTCTCCTATGTGAGCTCCGACATGGGAGTACGGGTTGCGTTCGTGCTGATCGCGGTCGTGTATCTCTGTTTCCTCGTCGGCTTCTTCACCCGCCTTTTCCACGTTTTGAGCTTCGTCTGTTTGGTCTCCCTTCAGATTCGGGTCGACCTGATCGCCAACGGCGGTGACTTTGTGTTCTGCGACCTTGTTCTTTGGACTGCGTTCCTGCCCCTGGGAGCGTCCTTTTCGATCGATGCGTGGCGCCGGGACAAGGCCGAAAGGTCATCGACGCCTTCCCCGGTCGTGTCGTGGGCGGTGTCGGTCGCGATCCTACAGCTTGCAGTCATTTACTACTTCAACGCGGTACACAAGAGCGGCGACACCTGGATCCAAGGAACGGCGGTCTACTGGGTAGCCCAGCAAGAGCATATCGTGACCTGGCTTGGCCTCTGGATGCGCGAGAACCTCCCGCTCTGGGTCTTCCAATTCCTCACCTATTTCTCTCTGGTCATCGAGTACCTGCTGCCGTGGTTGATTCTCTCGCCTTGGGGCCGCCCTTGGACACGTCGGGCGGCCATCCTCGGCGTCTTGGCGCTTCATCTCGGCATCGCCGCGATCGCGAATGTTGGTCTGTTCTCGATCGTGATGATCGTGTACTCGACCCTCCTGATCAGTACGGAGGACTGGGACTGGCTTCGGGACAAGCTCTCCGCCCGCCGCGGCGATCGAAGCCAGCTGGTCCGCGCGCTCACGCTGCCTCCTGCCGACGCGATCCCGGCGCTACGACGGTCCCCGCTTCGATGGATGACCGGCTCGATGCTGGCGTACCTGTTCGTCGTCGCCACATCCCAAGTCCTCGTCGAAAACCCGGGCGTACCGAACGTTCTCAAGCATGAGCAGCCCCAGTGGATCCGAGCTACCGTCCAGACGTTCCGTCTCAATCAGGGCTGGATGATGTTTGCGAGCAACCCGCCTCGAGACGATATGTGGCTTGTCGTCGACGCGGTGGCTGAAGACGGCCGACACATCGATCCCCTCAACGAATTGGGTTCCCGCCATTCGGACCCCGCGCTTCGCACGATTCCTCCCCGTCTCGCCCAGAACTACTACTTCTTCGACTATACCGCTCGCATCAAGGGCTTTCGCGCCTATCACCGAGGGTTGGTCGACTGGATTTATCGCTACCACGAGCGGACTGGAAACGATGCCGATCGAATCGTATCGTTCCGTGTCTACCACGTGACTCACATTCCTCCGGCCCCCGGCGAAGATGAGCCGCACGACGTGAAGGCAAGGTCCTTTCTGAAGAAGCAGCGATAATGGGATTCACGCTTGGGGTCGCCGCCGCGCTCTGTTGGGCCGCTCTCGACGTCGTTCGCAAGGCGCTTGCCGACAAGGCGTCGCCGACGGCGTTGGCGATCGTGCTGTTGATCGGACAGTTGCCGTTCCTCGGCATCTGGGCAGCTGTCGATGAGACGTGGATCGTGAGAGAGGTCTACTGGGTGCCCGCACTCGCATCAATGACGATGAACGCGCTGGCGAATGTGCTCTTCATGCGTTCGCTGCAGCTCTCCGCGATGAGCCGCACGGTGCCGTTCCTTTCATTGTCGCCGGTGTTCGGTGCGCTCGTCGCGATCCCCTTGCTTGGAGAGATTCCCGATTCGCTGCACATGACTGGCTTCGGGCTGGTGGTGCTCGGCGCGTTCGTCCTCAACAGCGATCTGTCGAAGTCGTGGTGGCGTTCCGTCTTCAAGGAGAAGGGTGCACCGCACATGATTGCAGTCGCGTTTCTGTGGTCTGGCTCCGTGGCGCTCGACAAGGTGGCGCTGCCGCACGCGTCTGCGGCCTCTCATGCGTTTTTGCTCACCACGGGTAGTTCGTTGATGCTTCTTTTGTGGGTGAGCTTCCGAGGCGAGCTCAGCGACCTTCGGGCTGTGTGGACTGCGCCCAAGCCGTTGCTCGTGGGGCTCATCGGCTTTGCCGTGGCGGCTGTGGCCCTCCAGATGCTGTCGCTCGAGTGGCTTTGGGTGGCGGTCGTGGAGACCCTGAAACGCGGTCTGGGGGTCTTGGGCAGTATCGTTTTCGGCCGGCTCTTCTTCGCGGAGCCAATTACCGAGCGGAAACTGCTGGCCGGAGGCCTGATGGTGGCTGGGACCGTGCTGCTAGCCCTGATCTAGGCGCTAGTGCGGGTGGGGTTGGGACCAATAGCCCGCCGAAGGCGGACCGGAGATGGCCAAGGCCTTTTTTATAGGCTAATCCTGGGGAGTGCCCGAAAGTGACCAACTCCCCGACAAGCTCCAGGTTGCCCGGTATTTGCTGCGCCAGGGCAGTGTCTTCGTGCACCTCGATCCTCGCGATGTCGGGGTCGTCGTCCCGCAGTGGTACCGCACCGAGCCGCAGCTAGTCCTGCAAATCGGGCTCGATATGCCGGTTCCGATTCCCGACCTTCGTGTCGACGAAGAGGGCGTCTACGGCACCTTGTCCTTTAATCGCTCTCCCTTCACATGTCGGGTTGATTGGGATGCGGTGTTCGCGCTTGCGGGTGATGACGGTCGAGGCATGGTCTGGCCGGACTCGATGCCCGAAGAGATTTCCCAGGAAATCGAGAGGGAAGCGGGTAGGGCATCCCCCCCAGATCCCACCAAGGATCTACCGGAGGAGCGCCCGTCGTTGCGGGTCTTGCCAAAGCTGGATGACTCGGAGCGCGAAGACATCACGCCGCGGGAAGTCACCACCAAACCCGGCGAGCTCCCCCCCTACCTCAAAGTGATCAAGTAAACCTTCGTCGACGCTGGCCCCCGCCGCTGCCGCGGGCAGCGATAGGCGTAGTTGTAGCCGCTGAAACTACAGCCGATCAAAAAAGTAACGGCCCGGAAGGGGGGCTTCCGAGCCGTTAGAGAGATGACGATTTGGATGAAGTGGGGGGAAAACAAGCCAAATCGCCTGGTCTAACAACGCCGCAGGGGACGTGGGGGTACGTCTTCGCCACGGCGCTTATGTCGAAGTTACTGCATGCGACTCTCGTGCCAAGAGGAAGAGAATGGGAATCACAAATGATCTCATATAGATTACTGATCGCTCCAGGGTGCGTTGAGTGCAGATCTGAAATTTTTTTGAAGTTCTGGGGACTTAACCCCTAAATCGCACCTGATCACCCGATGGGGGACCCCCGAATGCGGGGTGGATCACAAACGACACATGTATGATTTAACCCTTACAGATGTACAACAGGCGTATCGGAGCTGGACAGGCGTGAGGCAGGTTACTTTTCAGATCTGAAATCTTTTTTTCAGATCTGCATCACGGAACGCCATAGTCGAGGACCATAGGGTGTCTCTCCGAGATCAGGAGGTCGGTCGCGGACCCCGCGAGCGGTTCTACGAAGCGGAAATCCTTGGTAGAAGGGTTGGCGGAGGTCTGCACCAACTCCGCGATCTCTCGACCGCTGCCAAATACTGACATCACCCCACCTGCACCCTTGGCACGAGCAACTTTGATTGCAGAGTTGAAATCCAACCCTGCTGGATTTCCCGCCGGATTAGCCCCATCGGAGGAGATCAGCTTGAGGACCACTTGGTCCGATCGCGGCTGATAGGTCTTACGGTGGTGATCCGGGACATGGGAATCGTCGTTGTGGCCCACGAGCTCCACGCGGTCGCCGGTAAATCGGAGAGTGCTGCGACCGGTGTTCCGCATCCTCCCGAGCGGCCAGGGCCACCTGCCGCGCGCGCCGATAAGGCCCGCCAGAATTGCCGCGATGATCCCACCATGGGTGAACACAATGGCTCGTCCGCCCTCGGGCATGCGTTCGCGCAGGGCGCGCAGGGCTCCGTCCGCTCGCGCGAATACCTCCGGCCAGCTCTCTCCGCCTCCCACAGCAAATGTCTGGCGTTCTTTGAGCGCTGCGATTTGCTCTGGGAACTGCTCGACGACCTGTTCCATCGTCATGCCCTCCCAATCGCCCACGTCGATCTCGCGCCACGTCTGATCGAGCTCCAAAGGCCCGTGGGTGGATCGCGCCGAGTCGGCCGCGCGGCTCAGGTCGGAGCTGATGACGACGTCGTATTTCTCATCGGCGAGCGCTCGTTTGAGCGCGTCGGCCTGGGTCTGTCCGCGGTCGCTCAGGGGCGAATCCCCGTGGCCTTGCCACACGCCTCCGGCGTTGGAAACCGACTCGGCGTGTCGGACGAGACAGACCTCGAGCGCGCTCATGCCGCGGGCGCGACCCCTTCCTTGCGGGGCATGATCACCTCGTCGATGATGCCGTACTCCTTGGCCTCGATCGCCGAGAGAAATTTGTCGCGTTCAGTATCGTGCCGAACTTTCTCGACGTCTTGTCCGGTGTGCTTGGCGAGGATCTCGTTTAGACGCTGCTTGGTGTGGAGGATCTCCCTGGCATGAATCTCGATGTCCGACGCCTGCCCCTGGTAACCGCCGAGCGGTTGGTGAATCATGACGCGACTGTGCGGAAGCGCGCGACGTAGCCCCTTGGTGCCTGAAGCCAGCAGGAACGCTCCCATCGAGGCGGCCTGCCCGAGGCACACGGTCGACACCGGGCATCGCACGTACCGAATAGTGTCGTAGATCGCCAGCCCTGACGAAACCAAACCGCCCGGGGTGTTGATGTAGATGGTGATCTCTCTGTCGGCGTCCTCGCTCTCGAGGTAGAGCAGCTGGGCGATGATCGCGTTCGCCACGAAATCGTCGAGCGGTGTCCCGAGGAAGACGATTCGGTCATTCAAAAGGCGGCTGTAAATATCCCAGGCCCGCTCCCCCCGGTGGGTTTCTTCGATGATAGTGATGGCACGCGTTGCTATGTCGTCGCTCATGCGCTCAACGTAGTCCCTCAGGCCTCGCCCGCAATGAGGATTTTACGGACAAGGCTTCAGCGCTATGTTGCCTCAATGCTCCCACCGCAGTTCGAGATACTCCGCCGCCTGGTTGCCACACCGTCGGTGAGCTCAACCGACGCTCGCTTCGACCAATCGAACCGTGGTGTCGTCGATCTCGTCGCCGAGTGGGCCGCGGATCTCGGTTTTACGATACGGATCGAAGCTGTTCCCGGCGCAGATGGCAAGGTGAATCTGATCGCAACCCTCGGGGAGGGCGTCGACGGGTTCGTGCTGTCCGGGCACACCGACACGGTGCCGTACAACGCCGAGCGGTGGACCGACGACCCGTTCGAGCTGACGGAGCGGGATGGTAGGCTCTACGGTTTGGGCACCGCCGACATGAAGGGATTTTTTGCCGCGGCGCTTCATGCAGTCGCACGTTTCGAGCCCGGCCAGCTTCGTCGCCCGATCACGTTGCTAGGCACGGCAGATGAGGAGAGCACCATGGCCGGCGCCCGTGCACTCGCAGAAAAGGGCGAGAGCCTCGGTCGCTACGCCATCATCGGGGAACCCACGAGCCTGGCCCCGGTCCGAAAGCACAAGGGGGTGTTCTACGTCCGCGTCACAGTGGGTGGGAAGGCAGGCCATGCCAGCAACCCAGCGCTCGGCGTCAACGCCATTGAGGGGCTTCAACGGGTGCTGGTGGCGTTACAAGCCTGGCGCGACGGGCTCGAGGGTCGGCACCGTGACGACGACTTCGAAGTCGCGGCACCCACGCTCAATTTCGGTCGCGTTGCGGGAGGCGATAGTCCGAATCGAATTTGCGATGAGTGCACGCTCGACATCGACATACGCCTCTTGCCCGGCATGCTGGCGAACGAAGTCGTCATGGAGCTACGCGACCAAGTCGCGGATGCGCTCGATGGCGGTCCGTGGTCGTTCGACGTTCGACCTACTGGCGACTACCCCGCGTTTTCAGGCCCGGCCGATGCCGACTTCCGCAGCACCGTCGAGACCTTGTGCGGATGTTCAGCCAAGACCGCGCTTTTCGGTACCGAGGCGCCATACCTCGCCCAATTGGGCCTCGAGACACTCGTGCTTGGGGCGGGGGACATCGGCGTCGCGCATCAACCGGACGAATATGTCACCATTGCGGAAATCGAACGCGCGACGGATCTCTACGCAGGCCTGATCCGCCGCTACTGCACCGAGACCGCATGAGCCCCAAGATCGACCCATTCGTCCAACACTTTCGAGCGAGCGCGCCCTACATCCACACGCATCGCGGGCGCACGTTCGTGATCATGTTCGGCGGCGAAGCGCTCGCTTCGAAAGATCTGCGTACGCTGCTGTATGACGTCGCGTTGTTGCACTCGCTCGGGGTTCGTATCGTGCTGGTGGCCGGCGCGCGACCACAAATCGACGCCTCGCTTCATCGCCGCGGGCGTTCGCCAAAATACTCTCACGGCTTGCGCATCACCGACGACGTAGCGCTCGAGTGCGTGAAAGAGGCGGTTGGCGCGACGCGCGTCGAACTCGAGGCACTCCTCTCGATGAGCCTACCGAACTCTCCGATGGCTGGCGCCCGGCTCCGCGTGGCCACGGGCAACTTCGTGATGGCGCAGCCGATCGGCGTTCTCGATGGGGTCGACTACCAGCACACCGGCAAGCCGAGGCGAGTCGACGCCGAAGCTATTCGCCAGCGACTCGACGATGGCGCGATCGTCGTGTTGACGCCCATCGGATATTCCTCGACCGGCGAAGCGTTCAATATCAGCGGGCACGACGTTGCGGCGGCTACCGCGACAGCACTCGGCGCGGACAAGCTGATCGGTCTCTTGGAAGGAGATGGGATCCCCGACGAGAAAGGCCATCCTCACTCGCTGTTGACTCCCCAGGAAGCCGAGGAGATCCTTGGGTCGGGACGAGTGCTCGGTCACGATGTCGAGCGGCATTTGGCGGCGGCCATCACGGCTTGCCGGGGTGGGGTGCCGCGTGCCCACTTGGTTGCGCGCACGAACGATGGGGCCCTTCTGCGCGAGCTTTTCACGCGTGATGGCGTCGGCACGATGGTGACGTCCGAGGCGTTCGAAGGCGTCCGTCCTGCCGCGCGCAGCGATGTCGGCGGCATCCTTGCGTTGATCGAGCCCCTCGAGGAGCAGGGATTTCTGGTTCGGAGGTCTCGGGAGATGCTCGAGAACGACATCGAGCGGTTTACGGTGATCGAGCGTGACGGGATGGTGGTCGCCTGCAGTGCCCTCTACACTTACCCCGACGAGGCGATCGCCGAGCTTGCCTGCCTGGTCGTGCATCCGGACTACCGCACCACCGGTCGCGGTGACCAGCTTCTCCACTACATCGAGCGCCAGTGCGAGGCCCAGGAGCTCCGGAAGATCTTCGTGCTCACCACCCAGACTTCGCACTGGTTTCGCGAGCGCGGCTTCGAAAGCGGCAGCGTCGACGATGTCCCCGACGCTCGACGGTCGGCATACGATCTCGGACGGCGTTCCAAGATCATGCTCAAGACGCTCGACTGACGCATCTGCCCTAAACGACACGACTTTCGGATGAGGCTTGGATGCCCGTTCGAATCGTGCTACTCGTCCCCGAATTGGCCAATTTGGACGCTGCTGCGTTCTTGATACACCGGAAATGAAGCAGGTCGAGCTCAATCGGCGCCTTGAAGCGGAAGCGCCGCCCACGGATGCGGAGATGGACGAAATTGTGGCTCAGGAGGAGAAAGTCCTGGCCCGCGTCCACCGAACCGTCCAGACACGTCGCCCGTCGAACCGCGGGCGGCTCATTGACTACGACACCGAACTGATCGCCCTGCGAGACCAGATCCGAGAGGCGCGGCTCGAAGACATCCCGCCGCTGGTCGAAGAAATGGAGCGCCTCCAACAGGTCGCGCACCGTAGGGCTAAGGTCGTCGAGGGATCGGTCGACCGACAGTCTCCGTACTTTGGCCGGATGGTGCTCGAGGAAGAGGACCGCAAGCGCGAAATCCTGATCGGCCGAAGCACCTTCTTGGACGCCAAGACCGGCGTTCGCATCGTCGATTGGCGCGACGCACCTGTGAGTCGCGTCTACTACCGGTACGAAGAGGGCGACGACTACGACGAGATCTTCGGGGATCGCGAAGTCGAGGGGGACGTGATCTTGCGCCGAAACCTCTCGATCACCTCGGGCAAGCTTCGCCGCATCGGTTCGCCACAAGGGACGTTTCGGTGTTCGCGCGAGGGCATGTGGCACCGCGTGGCGGATCAGGCGACACGTCTATCGGGAGGGCAGGGCGCTGCGATGCGTCCCGAGTCGTATCACCGTCCAGCGCATCGACCTGGGGAGCTTGGCATCGGTGACGATGACCTTCGTGAAGACAAGCATCTTTCCGAGATCACCGCGCTGATCGACCCGAGGCAGTTCGATCTGATCAGTCAGCCTACTTCCGGGTTGGTGGTCATCCAGGGAGGTGCAGGCAGCGGCAAGACCACCATCGGTTTGCACCGGCTGGCGTATCTCGCCTTCCAGGACGCCACTCGTTTTCGATCCGATCAGATGCTCGTCATTGTCTTCAACGACGCGCTCGTTCGGTACATCTCGAGGGTGTTGCCGGCGCTCGGAGTCGAAGACGTGCCCGTCGAGACCTTCGCGCGATGGGCCGAGCAGCAACGTCGTCGTCATTTTCCGAAGCTGACCACTCGGTATGTCGAAGACACCCCAACCCATGTCATGCGGCTCAAGAAGCATCCTGCGATGCTGCGCGCGATCGACCAGTATGTCGCCGAACTCACCGCCCGCGTCGAAACCGAGATCCTCGACGAGGCCAAGCAGGATGGGGGCGGTGCGCGTGTGGCACGGGTGTGGCGCGGGACGGCACAGGAGCCACTAGGTGTGCGCCTCGACCTTCTGACGCGGTGGCTTCAAAGCCACCAGGAGGGCTCGGATGAGGTTCCGCTCGGCATGCGGCACGCGATCGGACGTATCTGCCAACGCTGGTCCTCGCGCACTCGGGACGTCGTGACGGCGTGGGCGGACCTCCTAACCGATCGCCAGCGGCTCGTGGACACCTTCTCGAAGTGGGCCCCGGATGCGCTGACCGATCGCGAGATCGAGTGGGTGCATTCTTGGTGCAGCCGCAACTCCACGCGCGCACTGTTAGCGTACGAAGAAGCGCTCGAGGCAGACGACGACGACCGCGTCGAACGTAGCGTCGGTGTCGACGGTGAGCAAGAAGACGAGCCACCTGCCCTCGATCGCGAAGACGACGCGCTTCTTCTTCGCCTCTACCAGACCTTGCGAGGGCCTCTCTTTGGTCGGCGTGCACCGCTGACCTACGAGCACATCTTCATCGATGAGGCCCAGGACATGAGCCCCGTGGAGCTCGCGGTCGTGCTCGACACCTCGACCGAGCAGCAAAGCATCACGCTCGCTGGCGACATCGCGCAGAAGCTCCACCTCGACAACGGGTTTTCCGATTGGCGTCACGTTCTCGAGCAGCTCAAGCTCGACCACATCGAGATCGAGCCCCTCAAGCTGAGCTATCGTTCCACGTACGAGATTCTAGAGTTCGCCACCGACGTGCTCGGCCCGCTCCGAAACGAGGTATCGGGCGAAGCGACGAGATATGGGGCGCCAGTCGAGCTCTTTCTCCTCGGGGGGAGCGGCGAGGCGGTGGGTTTCTTGTCCGAGGCGCTTCGGAACCTCGTGAGCTCGGAGCCGCTGTCGTCCGTAGCAGTCATTGCCCGATACCCGGAGCAGGCTGACCTCTATTACAAGGGCCTGCGCCATGGGGAGGTCCCGAACCTCCGCAGGGTCGCCGAGCAGGATTTCCCGTTCCGCCCTGGCGTCGACGTGACGGATGTCCGTCAGGTCAAAGGCTTGGAGTTTGACTACGTGGTCATCGCCGAGTGCAACCGCTCGACTTTCCCCGTCGACAACGAAAGCCGGCATTTGCTGCACATCGCGGCAACTCGTGCAGCCCATCAGCTCTGGGTGTTCTCGACCCAGGCTCCCTCCCTGTTGCTTCCAGAATCCCTCATAAAGGCTTCGGCCTAGGGTCCCTATTTTCGACCCTTATCTGGAGAGTTGCAGTCTCGGGCGGGGTGTGTAAGATCTATAACGTAGCGGCGGTTGCGGCCTACACCCGGGGTTCCACGGTGGAATGAGCAACGGCGCCGCTGACGGCGAAAGACTCGACGCGCGAGTCCCGTATAGGCCCCACGAACCGCCACCCACCACCATTTCAGGTCAACCAAAGCCTCATCGATGGCCGAATCTGCACTCCAAGAACAGGGAGCTGAAGTCCCGAAACCCGAACCGGCGGAGGAACAAGCGCCCACGTGGCGCGAGCCGACGACTGTCGTTGCCAAGAAGCTCGCATCGATGAGTGATCGGGCGATCCAACGTGTCACCGGGGGCAACGCGTTTCTGCGTGGACGGCTCTACGCGCGACGCAAGGCAGTCGACAATCTCGCTGAAGAAGAGACCTCGGCGAGTGGAGAGATTTCGGTTCGTACGGCTGATGAGCCTTACCACACCACGGTGGCCTACGACGAAGAAGGCGATACGTGGCGGTCGAGCTGCACCTGTCCCGGTTGGCGCGGCCCGACCGGTCACTGCAAGCACGTTGCTGCGGTAATGGTTGCTTTGCGTGACGAGGTCCGGCCACCGCGTGCGAAGCAGCCGCAGCCGCAACCCAAGAAGAAAAAGAAAAAGAGCGAACCGATCCATATTCCCGGCACGGTCTCGGCGGGCGGCAAACGTCGTCGCTCGCGTCGTCGACGGCGTCCAAGCGGGGGCGACTCCGGCGGGCTCGAAGTGCTGTCGCCTCGCGAGCTTCAGGCCGGACGAGGTGAGTCGCGCGGACCCATGGATGCGTGGCTTCCGCCCGACGCCATGGCGCGGCCGTTCGACTTCGAATACCGAATGACAGTCCGGCCTGCTTCGATCACGGTGACTCCGGTGTTGTCCGGCTCGCGAAGCGCCGTGCCGATCGGCGAGGCGCTCAGTGCTTTCAATATGGTGTCGATCGACGAGCGACCGCTGTTTCGAGCGTTGGCGCGCAATGCCAATCGGGGCCAAACCACCACAGCCGAGCTTCGCGGCGAGGACGCAGCCGAGGTGTTGGAGATGCTCAGCGATCGTCGCGTGCTGCTCGAGCCCGCGTCGATGGAGCTCCGATTCGCGAACGAGGCGTTGAAGCCTAAGATCGAGCTCGACCCCGCCAACGGCAACAGCGTTCGGGTGCGGGTGGTGTTCGGGCTCGAGAGCAATGGGCGCCGTTTCGTGCTGTCGAGCGGGGCCTGGTTCGAAGGGACACCAGGCTGGCAGATCGACACGACCGAAGGAGTTGCGCGCCCGGTGAGCGAGCTCGTCACCCCGGCATGGCTTCAGCGACTCTACAGATCGCCCGCCATGGTCGAGTCCCTCGAACAGCTACCGGTGCTCTTGAGCGAGTACATTCCCCGAATCGCTGCGTCTCTGGGTGCCGAGCTGCCGGATCTCAGCTCCGTCGCGGACCTGGTGGATGCCAAGCCGCACTTCGAGCTGAAGGCCAACGGCGACATCATCGATGCACAGGTCCGGCTCTTGGTTCGCTACGAAGACCAAGAGTTCGAAGTGCCGCCAGACGATTTTCCGTCCCCGCTGGCTTTCCTGCCATCAAAGAGCGACGACGCGCGGCCGCGTGTGGTCCGACGTGATGTGGGCGCCGAGATGGCTGGCGTTCAAGCGTTGATGAGCCTGGGCTTCGAGGTTTCCGAGTCCGGTGATGAACTGGTGGCCTACGGTGACGCCGCGATTAACTTCTGGACGGTCGGGATCGGTGAGCTTCCCGAGGAGTGGGATCGTTTCATCCCAGACGATTTGGTCGACGTGACTATTCGCGACAAATCGGTGACCCCGCAAGTGAGAGTATCGAGCGGCGTCGATTGGCTGAACCTCGACACAACCTTCGAATCGGGCGGGGCTGTCGTGCGGGAAGAAGAGCTTCGTGCGTGCCTCGAGCATGGCCGTCGGTTGGTGCGTCTCGAAGATGGAACGTTTGCCCCCGTCGATCCCAACGAGGTGGGGGATGTGCTCACGCGGATGGCGGAGATCTACGCGACGGCCGGTGGTCGCGGCAAGCTCCCGCTATCTCAGGCGGGGCGCGTTCAAGACCTGCTCAAGCTGGTCAGCAACGCCAAGGTGTCGTCTTCCGCGAAGACCCTGTTTTCGAAGATCGGAAACATCGACGAGATTCCGAACGTCCCAAAGCCGCGAAGCCTCAGGGCAACCCTTCGCCCCTACCAGAAAGAGGGGTTCAACTGGCTCGTCTTCCTGCACGAGATCAACAGCGGCGGGATCCTCGCCGATGACATGGGTCTCGGTAAGACAGTTCAGGCGATCGCGCTGCTGGCCTGGGCAAAGGGCAAATACAAGCGCAAGCTCAACTTGGTGGTGGCGCCGACCTCGGTCGTTCCGAATTGGGAGCGGGAGATCAACAAGTTTGCACCGGGTCTGGCGACCGTGGTGTGGCAGGGGCCAAACCGCCAGCAGCGAAGGGCCGATCTCGAAAAGGCCGATGTGATGATCACGAGCTACGCGCTTCTTCGGCGCGATGAAGAGCTGCTTCATGAGCTCGACCTTCGCTATGTGATCCTGGACGAGGCACAGCACATCAAGAACCCAATGAGCCACACGGCGCGGGCCGCGAAGAAGCTCAGGAGCGAACGGCGATTGGCGCTGACCGGTACACCGATCGAAAACCGGTTGAGTGAGCTTTGGAGCATCTTCGACTTCGTGTCCCCTGGGCTTCTCGGCCAGCTAAGGACCTTCGAGGATAGGATCGCGCGACCGATCGATCGGGGAGACATGGACACCGCCCAGCGGCTCCGCGCTACGATCAAGCCGTTCGTGATGCGTCGCGTGAAGCGAGACGTTGCCCAGGATCTTCCCGAGAAGATCGAGCAGGAGATGATCGTGCCGCTCGCCGAGGAGCAAGCGAAGCTCTACAAGCAGGTCCTTCGTCAGATTCGCAAGAGCGTCCTGAGCGAGGTCGAGAAGCAGGGCGTTAGCCGGGCACAGATTCAGATTCTTGTGGCGCTGACCAGGCTTCGTCAGATCGCGTGCGATCCGCGGCTGATGAAGCTTCCGGACACCGACTTCACCGCTGCCGAGAGCGGCAAGCTCGGTGCGCTTCGAGAGATCATCAGTGAGGCGGTCGACGGCGGGCACCGCGTGTTGGTCTTTAGCCAGTTCGTCGAGATGCTCAATCACATCCGAGCGGCCCTCGACGAAGACGACGTCGAATACGAGTATCTAGATGGCTCGACGAAGAACCGCATCGAGCGCGTTGACCGGTTCAACCAGGACGAAACCGTTCCGGTATTCCTGATTTCGCTCAAGGCGGGCGGTACAGGCCTGAACCTCACCGGTGCGGATACCGTGGTGCACTTCGACCCTTGGTGGAATCCAGCGGTCGAAGACCAGGCCACCGACCGCGCCCACCGCATCGGGCAGACCAAGAACGTCAACGTTTACAAGCTGATCGCGGAGGGCACGGTCGAGGAGAAGATCCTCCAGCTGTCCGCCAAGAAGCGAGAGCTAGTCTCGAACGTCCTATCAACCGAAGGAAGCCCATTGAAGGGGCTCACCAAGGCTGACGTCGAGAATCTGTTCAGCGAATAGGGGACACGCTGCACCCTCATAACCGCCCTAATTTCAGGTGGTTGTGACCCACACCGCGCAAACCCCCGGTGCTACGTTTTCGCCGAGGCACAGAATCCTGCATCCCTTCGGAACTCGAGGCACTGCGGGCTGCCTTTTTCGAAGTCTCGGCACATCGTACCTCGAATCTCGTAGATCTTGCACGCGTTAGAGTTCTCGTCGGCGCCGAGATGCACGCATGCTCCGTTCTCGCGCGTGGCGAACGCGTCCATGCCAAAGTGGCCGGGTTGGACGGCCTCGGCGATGTCGTCCCTGCCCATCTCGCGCCATCGAACCAGGTCTTCGGCCGGGACCAGGATCCTGCCGTCGGTCCCAGTTCGGCAGCACGCGCCGCACGTCAGGCAATCGAGCTCCTCCGTCATCCAAACGAGTATGGCCCCGGCGAAGCCATGTGCACGCGGTGGACTTTGCCCTGCAACCGTGATCTAATTTCGTCCATGTGGAGATGTTGGTTCTGTGCAGCGATCCTCATTGCCGGATGCGACGGCCGCAAAGAACAGCGAGTCGCGCTTCCGGAGGTCGCACCGACCGAGGTGGTGGTTTCCTGGGCGATGATCAGCCGCGAAGCGTCGAGCAGCACCATGTACATGGCGCTCCGTGGCAATCGTCAACTCGAGATCGTGACCAAACAGCCAAGTGGCACCATGATGCAAGTCCAGCGCGAGCTCGGCAAAGATCAATACGCGGAGCTCATCGACAAACTTCGCAAGCTCGACTGCTGCTCGCTCGAATCTCGATCGAAAACCGCCCCGACTCCGCTCGAGTCTCAACCCGAGCTCGGGATCAACTTCGGGGACATCGAGTGCCAGGTTGCGCTCTGGGACAGCGAGTGGCGTGTCGGGCGTGCGCGAGAGTGTGGATTCGCGGTGGCGCAGGTTCACGGTCACGGCTTCGTGCCCGACCCACCCGCAGTTGACCCTGCGCAGTAGCCGCCTAGCGCCGATCGCGCATTTGGGTATGCTCGCGCGCCATGCCAGAAAAACACTTCTGCGCGCATTGCGATCAAGAGTTCGTTCTCGAAACCGCCGAGGATAAACCCCGCTGCCCGACCTGCATGCGGCGCGGTGGCGTCCAGTTGGTGCGGGCGCCCACTGAGAAATCGGGTGCTGGGCGAAAGTGGTTCCTCGTCTTGGTGCTGACTCTCATCGTTGCTGGCATCGGCTATGGCGCGTACCGCTCGACGGCGATCACGCTAGAAGAAGTCCCGCCAGTGCGGCCTTTAGAGCCGCGAGAGCTCTCTGCGTATCTCGAACGTGATCAGCTCGTCGTCGGGAAGCTCGAAGGGATGCTCGTGCTCCCGACTTCTGACGATTGGCCTTTTGAGGGCGAGGCGATTGCATCGTCGATCCGTACCAAGTCGGCATCTTGGGTCCTCGATCACCCGTTGCCCCGAGAGGTCTTTACCGCTGACGAGACGCTGGCCGCATTGAATGCAGGCGAGGGGCGGCTGCGCCTCTATCCGCTCGAGGCTGCAGTGGCGATGACAGCGCTGTTGCGGGCGCAAGGCGTGCGAGCGATGGTCGCTGAGGCGTGGGAACTTGGCGAACGGACCCCTCCCGATCCATCGGGCCTGTTCGGCTATTTTCTCGTGGCCGTGTATGACGGGAATGCGCAGGAGCCCTCTGCTTTCTTTGATCCCTGGGGCGGGCGACGCGACGTGACTGCGTCTTCTGTCCGCGTGCTCCGCGACACCGAAGCGATCGCCGCAGGGCTCGGGACCGATGCGATGCGCATTTTCGCGACGTCCGGGGACAGTGGCAAGGCACTTCCCCTCGTGGAAACGGCACTGTTGCTCGATCCGGTGTCGCCCTCGCTGCGCGGTGTGCAGGGGACGGTCCTACTGGAGACTGGCGGGGTCGCGATAGGCGCCAAGGAGCTCGAAGCCGCCCTCCAGCTTCGACCCGATGGGCCCCGGCAACTCAATGTCGTGCAGCTCTTGCTTGCGAAGGCCGCCATGTTGCAGATGGCGGGGGAAACCGCTGCGGCGGAGGCGGAGCTCAACGCAGCCAGTCGATCGATCAGTGCTGTGGTCACCGCGTGGCCGAGATACTCGCGCGCTCATCTGGTGCTTGCCATGCTTCATTTCGGGATCGACGAGCCGGAGCGTGCGCGGGCGGAGCTCGAAATCGCGGAGGAGCTGGACCCTACCAGCGCGTCTCTGTGGGCCCTTTGGGGCCAGTATTACTTGTCGCAAGAGGACTACGTGTCTGCTGCGGCGCGGGTGAGGCGCGCGGTCGAGATCGACCCCGACAATTGGCAGCTGCGTCTGCAGGTCGCAAGCGTGTTGCTCGAAGCAGGCGACGAGGAAGGTGCGCGGGTGAACGCGAAGGCGGCGCTCGATTTGGTTCCGGCCGTAAAGCGAGACGAGCTCAAGCAGTATCTCGCACGTGCTTTGGGTGCGGGGGTGCTCGGCGACGAGGCGCCTTCCGTCTTGCCTTCGGCTGCAACGTCCGGCGGACTCGTGCTGCCGGAGCCGAGTTTAGGGGGGTCGAAGCTACGTTTGCGGGACCCCGACCAGGATCTCCAGCTCAACCTCGACGACTGAGGGATCAGGCCTTTGCGGCCGCCTCTTCGATGTTACTCGCGTGAAGTAGTCGCTTCCAGAGCAAGTCGCGCCCCTCTCCCGTCACGGAGCTGTACGGTCCGACCGGGTGATTCAACTGGCGCCGGAGTGCGGTCAAAGCCGGCTTTCGTTTGCTCGCGGGGAGCTTGTCGATCTTGGTCGCCACGAGAATTGGCGCGACGTCGATGCTTTCGAGGAACTCGACGAGTTGCGCATCGTCGGGCTGGACACCGCGCCGAATGTCGATGATGACCACGGCCCCACGGAGCCCCACTCGCTGTTCGAGGAAGCCTTCGATCAGCGGGCCCCACGATTTGCGCTCCGCCTTACTGCGTTGCGCGTAGCCGTAGCCGGGAAGGTCGACGAGATCCAAGTGCGCCTCGGTTTCGTCCGTCCGGAGTCGGACCCGAAAGATGTTGATCGCACGCGTACACCCGGGCGCCCCGCTGGTTCGGACGAGCTTCTTGCGCCGCACCAAGCTGTTGATCAGGCTCGACTTCCCGACGTTGGAACGGCCGGCGAACGCGATCTCTGCGAAGGTCGGCGGTGGCAACTGTTCGAGGGCAGTGGCACCTGCGATGAACTCGGCGTCGAGCACGTCCATGCGGCCTCTTTAGCGCCCTTGGCGGATCACGCACGCACACGTCGACGGATGGCGGCCCGCAGATCGCCCAGTTCGGGGGCCCGTAGAGCCGCTGTCACGGCAAGGTAGGTGAGGGCGCCGACTGTCACGGTAGCGGCGAACACCCCGAGATTGCGTGGGTCATTGCCGCCGAGGTTCCACTCTCCAAGACGTGCCATCGACCCAACGACCACCGCCATCACGATGCTGGCAGTCACCACCCTGACGAGGCTCATACCGACCTCTCGCAAGCCGAGCCCCCCTGATCGACGCCGAAGGAGCCACAGGAGTGCTGCGAGCTGGACTACCGCGGCTGCGGTCGTGGCGGCGGCCAGACCTGCGTGCTGCATCGGCCCCATGAGTGCGAAACTAAGCGCGATGAACGTCACCAAGTTTAGCCCGCTCGCGATCACCGGGGTGCGGGTGTCATTGTGCGCATGGAACATCGGAATGATGGTGCGGACGGACGCGACAGCCCAGATTCCGCCTGCTTGCCAAACGAAGGAGCGGACTGTCTCGTGGATCGCCGTTGCGTCGTAGCGACCCCGACCAAAGAACACCGTGATGGTTGGTTCCGCCAGTACAGTGAGAGCCACGCATGCCGGCACCGCGACGAACAGAGACAAGCGTAGCGCGTAGCGGAAGAGGCGCTTGGCTTCTTCTTCATCGCCGTGAGCCACTGCATCACTCAAGGATGGAAGAGCCGCCGAGGCGATCGCCAGCGCGAACATCCCCTGGGGGATCTCGGCTATGCGTGCGCCATAGTAGAGATAGCTCACGCTGCCGGTCGGTAGGAACGACGCGAACAGCCGAGACAGAAGAAGATTGAGCTGATAGACGCCGAGTCCTGCCAGGAGTGGCACCATCAGGCGAGCGCACTTGCGAACGTACGGGTCGTTGAAGTCGACTCGCGGCATCACCACAAGGTCTTCCTTTGCAAGTGCCGGGAGCTGGAAGAGCACTTGAAGGCCGCCGCCGACGAGCGCGCCGAGGGCCAACGCAAAGATCCCAGGCCAACCCAGTCGTTCCAGCGTGGGCGCCAGGAGGAACGCGGCCGCGATCAACGCTACGTTGAGAAGCGCCGGAGCGAATGCGGGCGCTGCGAAGCGTTTGCTCGCGTAGAGCGCTGCCATCAGGAGGGCAGAGACACCCATCAGAAAGATGTACGGGAACAGCAGGCGCGTGAGGGCCACGGTCGTGTCGAAGAGCGCGGGGTCTCGCTGAAAGCCCCAGGCGTAGAGCTTGACGATCCAAGGTGCGAGAACGACGCCCAACGTGGCCACGACGAGGAGGACGATCGACATGGCGCCGACCAAGTGTCGATAGAAATTCTTCGCGCGCTCCTTGCCATCGCGTTCACGGACTTCGGTGAACACAGGGATGAAGGCCGCCGACACCGCGCCTTCGCCAAGGAGCGAGCGCAGCGCGTTCGGAATGGTGAAGGCCAGCCAGAAAGCATCGGTCGCGCCAATGGCGAAGACGGCGGCGACCACTGCGTCGCGTACGGCCCCCAAGATCCGCGAGGTCAAGGTGCCCGTAGCGACCAGACCCGCGCGGCGCACGATCTCCCCGCTCGACGTTCTAGGCGGCTTTTCGGCCATCGGCGGAAGGATGCGCACGGGGGGACACTCCCGGCAAGAAAGCCGAACGCATCAACTCGTGCTCAAGAGGCCATGCAGTTGCGCGATTTCCACGATGTATGTCGCCCCGCAATAGTCGCAGCTCATGCTCAAGGGATCGCCTTCCTCGACGAGCTCTTGAACGTCGCTTCGGTCGAGGACGCTGAGTGTCGTCATCACGCGAAGCTGGCTGCATTGACAACCGAATCGAATGTCGCTGTTCTGCAGCCAGGTGAACGGCATACCCTCGAAGATCTGCTCGATCAAAATCGATGGCGAAGCGTCCGCGTCTTGAAGGCGCTCTTCGATTTCCACGAAACCCTCGATGCGCTTCGCCATCGTCTCCATCGCGGCCTCGGCCTTGCTCGCCTCGGGAAGCAGCTGAACGACGAAGCCGCCGGAGGCGGGTCGATCCCCTTCCAGCGTTGAGCCGAGCGATATCATCGAGACGATTTGCTCTGATAGTTGCATGTAACGCATGAAGGCTTCGGAAAGATTCCCGCTTTCAGGAACTTCGACCACGCCCCGATGCAGCTCGGCGTTTGGAAGCGTTCGCATCATTTCTAGGGTCGCCTTAGTCTTTCGAATGTCGGGCGGCGCGTTCCCCGAGCCCGACTGCAACAACCCTCGGGTCCATCCGTCGGGGTGCGAATCCGCGATGAGCTGCCCGGCGTCCTCTTCGAAGCGAACGATGCATTGAACCCTCAGCGAAGGGGCCATCGTTTCTCGGTATAGAACGGCGCTCGCCACGAGGTCGGCCATGTCGTGAGCCATGTTTCCCGAGAGTTTTTGTGCGGCGACGATCTCGCGGGCGGTATCGGTGGTTCGAGCGGCGACGACCCGAAACGCTCCATCGTTGGTCATCGCTCGGAGGACGGCGTCGGTTTCTGGCATGTTTCTCCTGAAGCGCATTGGCGATGCGTTGGTAAGCGCTACCATTGGGCCAGGAGCCACGAATGACAATCCATCGAATCGTTCTCATTCCCGGTGATGGGATTGGCCCGGAGGTAGCCGCCGCAGTGACGCGGGTGCTGCGTTCTGTTGAGGCGCCCATCGAGTGGGAGGAACAACACGCGGGCATCGCCGCCCTAGATGCGCTCGGGGAAGTGTTGCCGGATCGAACGCTCGACGCCGTCAGGGGGTATGGAATTGCGCTCAAAGGCCCTTGTACGACCCCCGTGGGGGAGGGGTTCACGTCGGTCAACGTTCAGCTTCGAAAGCGACTCGAGCTCTACGTCGCCGTTCGACCGATTCGGAACCTACCCAGCGTTTCCACCCGGTACGAAGGCGTCGATCTGGTGGTTCTCCGTGAAAATACAGAGGGCCTCTACAGCGGTATCGAGAACGAAGTGACCGCTGGGGTGGTGACGAGCCTCAAGGTCGCGACGGAGCACGCTTCGAGGCGGATCGCACAATTCGGCTTCCAGTACGCGCGGGACCGAGGTCGGAAGAAGATCACGGTCATGCACAAAGCCAACATCATGAAATTGAGCGACGGCATGTTCTTACGATGCGCGCGGGCGATTCGTGATGAAGGCGGCTACGACGACATCGAATACCAGGAGATGATCATCGATGCCGGCTGCATGAAACTGGTCCAGGATCCCACACAGTTCGACATCTTGCTTCTCGAGAACCTCTACGGAGACGTTCTCAGCGACTTGTGCGCCGGTTTCGTCGGAGGGCTTGGAGTCGTTCCGGGCGCCAACATCGGCAACGATTGTGCGGTTTTTGAGGCGGTCCACGGTTCGGCGCCGGACATCGCAGGAAAAGGGGTCGCCAATCCGCTCGCGCTTCTGATGTCGGCGGTCATGATGCTCAACCATCTCGCCGACACTCGTGGTGACGCCCGCTGCCGAGAACTCGGGGAGCGCATCAAGAGCGCCTACAACCGAGCGCTAGCCGATGGGCAGAAAACCCGCGACCTGGGCGGCGAGCTCGGCACCGAGGACTTCGCTACCGCCGTGATCGACCGCTTTACGGATACCGGTTTGCGCGGTGTGGGTCATAACCAACTGAAATCACGCTAGTTTTGGGGGCGGAGCGTGTCCCCTTTTCCGCCGGCTACGCGGAGGAGGGGGGGGAGGACTAGGAGGGTGGCTACTAGGCATCCGCCGATGGTGACCGCGATCAGCTCGCCGAAGTTTCTCACGGGGACGAACGAGCTCAAAAGGAGCACCGAAAAGCCTGCCATCAGCGTTACACACGAGATGACGATTGCGCGTCCGGTGCCGCGCGCTGCACGAATCAGTGCTGCCTCGCGCCCGAGTCCCGATTGCATCTCTTCGCGGAACCGGGCGAGGACGTGAATCGTGCCGTTGACCGCCAGCCCGAGGCTGATCGAAAAGATGATCACCGTCGAGACGTTGAGCGGGATCTCGCGCCACACCATGTAGGCCATCGTTACGACGAGCGGGATCAGGTTTGGCGGGATGCTCAAGAGACCGAGTCGAATGCTCCGGAAGAAGAACGCGAGCAGCAGGAAGATGACGACCACCGCCACGAGCAGGCTGCCCAGCAAGTCCCTGACCACCGCTGCCTGACCTCGCGAGCCAGTGTACGCCTCGCCCGTGAACGAATATGAGACGGCTTCGTCGCCACCGAGCTGAGCATCGACGACCCTTTCGAGGTCATCGAGAAACGTCATCGTGGCTTGGGCTCCGACGTCTCGAAGCTTGAATTGGACCCGTGCCTTCTTTCCGTCCTCGGTTAGCCAGGCGGCGAGTGGGGTGGGCTTGCGTTGGCTCATCATCGTGACGAGACCCTTGATCTGTTTCCCGCTCTTGAACTCCTCGGAGCGAACGCTCGGGTCGTCGGCGAGGAGCGCGTAGGACTCGCGAAGCATGTCCCCGTAGCTCAGTGTACGAATGATTTCCGGGCGAAGGGCTGCCCAGTTTCGAATCTGCTGGATGGTCTTCACCATCTTCGGATCCGTGAAGTGGTCGTCTTCGGTGCTGACGAGCACGAGCTCGAGCGGCCGAACCCCATCGAGCTTCTCCTCGATCAACAGTGTCGTCGTGTAGACCGGATCGGTTTCGTCGAACTGGTCGAGCAAGGCATGGTCGACCGTGATCTGGCTTGCCACGTAGCCTGCGCCTAGGGTGAACACGGCAGTGATGGCGAGCACGAGCCAGCGCCAACGGAGCAGCTTGGCGACCATGTTCATGGTCACGTTGGTGTAGATGCTATTGCGATCACGGGGGGGCGGACGCTTTGGGGGCTTTGCCCATGTGAGCACGGAGGGCACGAAGGTAATGATGATCAAGTACGAAACCATGACGCCGAGACCGGCCGTCACGCCGAAGTGACGGAGCATCACCGTTTTGGAAACGACGAGCGAGGCCAAGCCGACCGCCGTCGTGGCAGATGTCAGCATGACGGCGATCGCCATCGCGCGCACCGTGCGCTGGCCAGCTTCTCGAGCGTCCTGTTCTTCCTTCACCTCGTCGCGATAGCGCTGCACGAGATGCGTCGCATCGCTGATCCCTATGATGATCAAGAGCGGAACGATGATGTTGTTGAGGATGTTCATGGACTCACCGAACAGACCCATGGCGCCCACGACGATCAGCGCGGTGACAGCCACGGCGGCAAGCGGCATCAATACGCCGGGGATCCAGCGGAACGACACCAGCAACAGCAGCATGCACACGAGGACCGTGACGGGGATCAAGCGCAGGTTGTCCGCCCGCATCTTGTCGACGATCACGCTGCGGAGGTATGGCAGGCCGCCCACGTGCACGGTGATGTCTTCGAACTCGGCGCGAGCGAGGCCGTCGCGAAGATCCTCCATCGCATCTCGCATTTCGGGCGGGCCAAGCTCCGGGAGCTGTAGGGCGATTCCAGAGACCGTGTGGTCCTCGTCGATCAATCGTCCGAGGAGCAACGGGTTGCCTTCGACGACGCGTGCGAGTTCAGCGGCTTCCTCCTCGGTGACTTCGGTGTCGACGACGAGGGGGTCGGTCTTGAGCTCTGCGGAAAGTGCCGGGCCGGCTTTAGCGATCCCGCCCGGGAATCGATCTGGATCGCTTTCGATGATGTCGAGCAGTGCGTTGAAGGCGTCGTCTTCGAGGTCCGCCTGACTGTTCTCGTCCTTTTGATCGAGCGCGTCGAGATCTTCTAGATCGTCGAGGTCATCGAGATCTCCCCCATCTTCGTCGTCGATCGCCTCGAGGCCCAGGTCATCGAGATCGTCGCTTCCATCGTCATCCCCTGCGCCTTTGACGCGACGCGGAATGCTGAGGGTCGTGATGCTTGCGACTTTGTCGACCCAGGGCTTGTCGGCGAAATAGAGCGACAGATCGTGGATGTCCTGTAGAGAATCGCGAGACAGGACGTCGTCTGCCTCGACCAGCAGAAGGACGGCGGTCCGACGCTTGCCGAACCACTCCTCGAAGCGTTGCTGGATGACCGCGTATTCCTCGCCCTCGAAGGATGAAAGGAGGCTTTCGGGGGCAGGATCTGCCGTGAGCTTGGGGATCTGGGAGGCGAAGGCCAGCGTGACGAGGACGGTGACCCCAATGACCAGTTTTCGGCGGTCTGTGACGAGATTAGCTAGCCAATCCAGCGTTTGCTGCCGTCGGGACACGAGCGTGTATGCCTGCCTAGAGAGCGGGTTTCAAGTGTTTAATCACCGGCTTGACAGCCCTCTCCGGCAGGGCTACCACCCGCGTCCCCAAGGGGAGGACATCAGTAGTGGCCCAGCACGCCTCAGCGAAAAAGCGAGTCCGCCAGACGATCAAGCGAACCGCACGCAATCGCAACATCCGCACCAACGTACGGACCTGTGTGAAGCGTGTGCGTGTCGCCGTCGCATCGGGCGACGCCGGCGCGGCGAAAAAGGCCCTGATCGAGGCCGTAAGCAAGATCGACGCCGCGGTTTCCAAGGGCATCTATCATCGCAAGACTGGCTCGCGACACATCTCCAGGCTGGCCCACCAGGTCAACACGCTTAGCTAGGCGATAGTGTGCAGAGCTCCAGTACGGCGTCCTGCAGGACTGCGTCCGGTGGTCGTTTGCTGCTCTTGAGCGCCATGTCGGTTCGGGCGATGAGCGTGAATGCTTCGCCTAGGGTGTCCGCAGTGAACTGCCGCGCGGAGGCCGTGAGGTCGCTCGCCTTGAAGGGTGGGGCGCCAGCCCGTTTGGCCGCTTCTTGGGGACGTAGGCCTTCGGACAGCGCCTCCCGCATGCGCGCGACGATCCGAAGCTGCCGAGCGACCATCGCGAGAAGACGTAGCGGAGGTTCCCGATCTGCGAGTAACGACTGAGCTGCGGCAATGCCCTTGCGTCGATCCTTGAGCCCGATGGCGTCGACCAGGCTCCAGATCGATTCTACGCGAATCCGGGTCACGCACGTCATCACCGCGTCGGGATCGATGCGTTGTCCCGCGCCTACGAACAACGAAAGCCTTTCTACCGCATCGTCGATCGCAGCGAGATCGTCACCCACTGCGTCGAGAAGCGTTTCGATGGCTCGAGGCGCGATGTTGTGACCACGCGCGGTAGCCTCCGCACGAATGAAGGCGCGAAGTTCTCGACCCCGCATCGGCTTAGCGTCGGTGAGGTAACCTTGTTTCTTCGCGACTTTCGCGAGTTTTCCACGGCCGTCGAGCTTGTCCGCGGTCAACACGAGACTCGTCGACTCGTTGGGATCGGTCAGATATTCGGCGAGATTCGACTGCTCGGTGGGCGTCATCGCATCGACGCGACGTACGAGCACGAATCGTTTATCGGCCATCATCGGCAGGGTCCCCGCCGCCGAGATCACGCTTGAGGCCTCGAGACCTTTTCCATCGAACAGGTCCACGTTGAAGCCGGGAGTACCGCTTTGATCGATCGCCTTGCGAACGGCATCGACCGCGCGTTCGACGAGAAGACGCTCGGCCCCGACCAATAGATAGACCGGCTCGAGAGAGCCCTCGGCGGCTCTCGTGGTGACTTCATTGATGCTCAGCACGTACTAGCGAGCTTCGTCGTCCGAAAAGGTGACTTCGCCGCTGTGTTGTACCGCGTCCCCGAGAATTTGAAAGCGATAACGCCCCACCTCTTGCCGGCGGACCGTGACCACCATTTCCAGGCGCCGGTTGGGCTCGAACTGGGGTCGCTTGAGATACATCTTGTGAACGATCGTCTTCTGATTGCTGTCGCTGACGAAGACCGTCATCGCTGGGGCGATGAACTTCCGATCGGCAGTTTGGATGTCGTAGAACAGCACCTCGAATTCGGAGTCGCGGACCGGGGCGTTGAACGACGCCACCAGGTTGGCTCTCCACTGTCGATCTTCGACCGCCATTTCTGCGGTCTCACGAAGCCGCGTAGCCTTGTGTTGACGCGCGAACCGGAGGACCCCGGCTTCGGAAAGCGATCGCGGGATCCCCTTCTGCGTAAGGTAGATCGTCGCTCTCAGCCCCGTCGCCGCCTCGGCTCCGTCCCATGGGGTTAGCGCGCAGATGATGGCTGCCGTCGAGGCCGCGATGAAGGCGATTCGTAGATTCAAAGCTTGCTCCTGAATAAGTCCCAGAATCAGGCTAACAACTGGAATTATGCAGTGACAGGGTGACAGGGTGAGACAATGTAGGGCTGGCGCCGATCCGTCCTTCAAACCCCAGTCGAAAAGTTGTCCGGGAAGGCGCGGACCGCTAACTCCGAGCGAGTAACTAGGGGGAGCACGGCGTTCGATGACGACAGTCGGCGGGGGAGTCAGAGGCCTGGTCGCGCGGGCACAGCGGGAGGCGCAGAGGCGCGCCCACAGCCCGTCGACCGGATACCTCCTTTTGGTGATGCTTCGGTCGGGCGGGCCCACGGGGGGGCTCCTCTCGCGGCTTGGGGTTCGGGAGGGCGATCTCTTGAGCGCGATCCGGGTCGTCGATTCGGAGCCGGCCAGTGCGCTCGAGCGCGCGGTGGAGCGGGCGTACCGAATCGCCAAGGCCATGGGCGCCGATCAAGTCTTGCCCGCTCACCTTCTGTTCGCGATCGCCCGAGACACCCGTAGTACGGCGCATCGGAGTCTCGAACAGATCGGAGCTGGGCCGAAACGCGTCCAAGAAGCGGCGAGAAGCCTGCTCTCGCCCGATGACGCGCACGCCGAGCGAGCGTCGACCTACATTCGCCCCGCAGCCCCGGCCAAAGAAAGCCCGGGCCGACCCTCGCGACCTTCCGCGCGTCCAAACGTAGTAGCGGCGCCCCTGATCGAGCTTCGCGTCGAGAAGCCGGAGGCGTTGATCGAGTCTGAACCGACTGAAGAGGTCCCGGCCGAAGAAGAGCTCGTCGTTCCCTCTTCCTCTCCCTTTGCGCTCGACGCGGGTGCTTATCCGATGCTCTGCAAGCTCGGGCGGAACCTGACGGAGATGGCATCACTCGGGGAGATCGACGACGTGATCGGACGGGATGCCGAGATCGAACGATTGCTCGATGTCTTGGCTAGGCGTCGTTCGAACAACCCTCTTTTGGTGGGGCCGCCCGGCGTCGGGAAGACCGCCATCGTCGAAGGGCTCGCATGCAAGATCGCTCTAGGCGGAGAGGGCGTCCGAGGACTGGAAGGGACGATCCTGGTGGAGCTTTCTGCAGGTGGATTGGTCTCCGGGACCGGCGTGAGGGGCGCGCTTTCCGAACGGATGCGTCGTCTCCAGTTCGAAGTGAAGCGAGCCAATGGCCGCATCGTGTTGTTCATCGACGAAGTCCACGCGCTCTTCACGGGAGGGGACGCGCCGGACGACTTGGCGCACGAGCTCAAGGCGTCGCTTGCCCGCGGTGAGCTCCCTTGCATCGGCGCGACCACGGATGTCGACTACCGCAAATACGTCGAACGGGATGCCGCACTCGCTCGCCGATTCTCACCGATTCACATAGCCGAACCTTCGGCGGAGGACGCGATCGAGATCCTCCGCGGCATTACGCCGCGGTATGAGGTTCATCACGGCATCGCCTATGCACCGGAGGCTGTCGAATCCGCGGTCGAGCTGTCCGTGCGCTACATGGCGGAGCAGACGTTGCCAGACAAGGCGATCGGGCTGCTCGACCTAGCTGGAGCCCGGATCCGTCGGCGCGGCGGCGTGATCGTCGACCGTGAGGCCGTCGCCCAAGTCGTTGCGGAAAAGGTTCGTGTTCCAGTCGAGCGACTCCTCGTGACCGACGCGCAGAAGCTCCTCGATCTCGAGCGACATCTGGCCGACCACGTCGTGGGGCATGCAGGCGTCATGACTCGCGTCGCCGATGCTCTCCGCAAAGGCGCTGCGGGGTTTCACGGCGACCGTCCCCTCGCGACCTTTTTGTTCACTGGTCAGACGGGCGTCGGGAAGACCGAGACCGCCAGGGCCCTCAACGAGCTGTTTTTCACCGGATGTCCGATGACCCGAATCGACATGAGCGAGCTCAGCGAATCGCACGCGGTAGCCAAACTCGTGGGCGCTCCACCAGGGTACATCGGACACGACGCGGGCGGTCAACTGACCGAGGCCATTCGGCACCGACCGTACCAGCTCGTCTTGCTGGACGAGATCGAGAAGGCGCACGTCGACGTACTTCAGTCGCTATTGCCGCTGCTCGAGGATGGACGGTTGACCGACGGCAAGGGTCGTACCGTCGATTGCACGCACATCATCATCGTCATGACATCGAACCTCGGAGCGGAATGCGCCAGTGGCAGTCGGGGTTCGATCGGTTTCCGAAGCGCTTCGACACGAACGGACGATGGTGAGTCTACCGCTCTTTCGGCTGCGCGACGTGCGCTTCCGCTCGAGCTTTGGAACCGTATCGACGAACCGCTGTTCTTCGGTCCCCTCAGTCGAGACGAGGTCGCCGAGATCGCTCGGCGGCTCATCGCCGGTGTGATTCGGCAGCTCAGCGAACGTCAGGGAGTCGAGCTTCGGGTCGACCCGTCTGCGATCGACGCATTGCTTGCTCTGGGCGGCTACGAAGCCGACCTCGGGGCGCGACCGATGCGACGCGTGATCGGGCGCCTCGTCGAAGCTCCACTTGCTGCCGCGATCCTCGCAGGCGACTTCGAAAAAGGCGATCGGATCCTGGCGAGAGGCGATTCGAATGACATTCGCTTCGAGCGCGCCGAGGGCTCTGTCGAAGCCGCCGAGTAGCCTGCCTAGCGGTGCTTGACGACCTGTCGGATCTCGTCGGCTCGGCGGCGGGGCAGACCGGCTGCTTCGGCGCTTTGCAGAATGACCGGGAGCAAAGCGTCGTACGCGGACAGCGCGCGACGGCTGACGCGGCGGAGGGCCCGTCGATGGCGGTCCACGGTGGACAAATCGCCGCGGGCGACGGGACCGGTAAGGGCATCGGGGACACCCAAGCTCTGCACGTTTGCGCCGACACTCTCCAGCAAGCCGCCTATCGATCGTTCCGCGTCGGTTCTTGCCACCCCCAACCGTTCGAGCAGGCCTACCGCGACGAAAGCCAAGGCGGCGGCCCCGTTTGCGACGAGGGCGGCCGCAGCGTGATAGATCGGGTCGGCGGTTTCGGACACGATGACCCGAGCCCCGCACGCTTTGCCGATGCGACGGCTCATCGCGATGGCACGCGGGGAGCCGTTCACGACGAAGGTTTTCCCTTCGAGATTTGGGTGACGTCGTCTGCTCGGGAACGACACAAGCGGATGCATGACTCCGACGTTCGCCCCATGGGCCGCGCATGCGTCGAGCTCATTCACGCTTCGTGCGCCGGCACAGTGAAGCACGGTGGTGCCAGGTTTCAGTTCTGTTGCGATCCGTTCGGCAACCAATTGGATGGCATCATCCGAAACGGCCAAAATGACCACATTCGCATCTCGGAGGGCGGAAAGATGCAGCTTGCGGCCCACTACGGTGACGTCATGAGTTGCATCGTGGTCCAACGATCGGCGCAAGGCGTTTCCCACGCGGCCTCGGCCGAGGATGGCGATATTCATGCGGTGCCCTGGTACAGCCCCTGCTCGCGGATGTGGGCGATGACTGACGTGGGCACCACTCCCGAGACGTCACCTGCGTTGGAGAGCCGAGCGCGGATATCGGTCGAATTGATATCGGGGATCGAAATCGGACACCCCTCGGGGACGGGATATCCTTGGCGTCCGACGACGAGCGGGGGCGCTGCTCGTACGACTTCGTCCCAGCGGTGCCAACGCTTGGTGCCGGGTAAGACATCAGCGCCCATCAACAGCCGAAACGAGGCGTCCGAGTGCGTCGACTCGAGTGCTTCGATCGTTCGTAGGGTGCGGCTCACACCGCCGAGGCGTTGCTCAATCGATAGGACCTCGACGTGTCGAAAGGGCGTGAAGGCTAGCTCGCACATCACGAAGCGTTCCTCGAACGAAGCTCCGTGTTCCTTATCGAAGGCATGCTTCCACGTCGGAATGATCCAAACCTGATCGACATCCGTTGCGGACAGCGCCCATGCGACGGACAGCACATGCCCCAGGTGAGGCGGGTCGAAACTACCGCCGTAGAGCACGACGTGCCGGGCGCTCATGGGGCCACCTTCATCTTGGCGCCTCGCCCTCTGATGGGCTCGGTCCACAAGAGTTCACCGGTCAGATCCATCGCGCGCAGTGAGACGCCGTCACTTGCCGCTTCATTGCCGAGAATCCCCACGTGGCCGCCTTCGAGACGTCCCGGGCTGAAAAAGCAGCGGGGTCCGTAGCGCTTGAAGGCCAACTCTTTCGCGTCGCCATAGATCACGACGTTTGAATTGATGACGTCCTCCTCGCCGATGCTCGACCTATTTCGGACCAATAGGATGATGCGATCGTCGATCATCTCGATAGCATTCGCTGGTGGCCGAGGAAGCAGGCGCAGCTTTTCGAGGTGTCTCGCGCCCCGAAGTGCACGTAGCACGTCGGTGATCTCGCTTGGGGAGCCGGTGGCCGCCACCTGCGCGACACGCTGCTCGAAGCTCGACTCGCTCTTGTCGCGTTGGTGCGCCGTGATGAAATCGCGAATCGCCTCGTCGGCGCCGAGATAGACGATCATGTCGACTTCGAACTCGGTGACCAGGAGATCCACCGCCAGCTCCAAGAGAGCCGAGTCCGATTCTGCGGGGCCGACGACACCAAATCGCATGGCTTATGGATCTACACCAGCTTGGGTGCGAGCTTCAAAATGTGCATCACTCAAGGCGAACCGAATGAGGCCCCAGGCCTCTGGGGTCTCCCGGACCATCGCTAAACGGGCCGCCGCCGAGGTCGGAAGCTCCCGCCCTGCGACCTTCAACAGTGCGTTGACAGCGGACGGGACGTCACCGGTTAGGGTCAATGCGATGCGGCTGCCGAGCTGGGCGATCGCGATCGGAACGGATCGGGAGGAAAAATCGGTGTCACCGCGGATCTCCAGGACCAGGCTCTCCACTTCGTCTCGCCAGCGGCGCGGAACGGCTCGCACCAGCTTGCGGCGCAGCTCTTGGGCCTCGGGTGGAGCGGGCCGAGTAGCGCGACTTGCCTCGTGGGTGCCGAGAAGGGCTAGCAGCGCGGCATCGAGGTCCTCCGGGCTGGCGCGGAGCCCTGGCGACAGATGGTTGCTCGCAATCTTCAAGGCTCTGGCAAAGAGGAAGACCCGCTCTCGGCGTGTGGTGCGCTCGGGCAAGTTGGCGCCGAGGACGAGGGTAGGCGGGTCGCCTGAAATCGGCATGCAGGCCGTCGGCGATGCATGGGTTAGCCGAATCCTGGGCTCGCTGATCCCGAGCCCCTCAGCGGCCAGTCCCGCTTCTTCGATCAGTGCACGCTGCTTTCCCGAGAGCCTCCGAAGTCCCCATGCCCCTGCGTCGAACGGAAGGACTTTTTCGAGGCCCTGCTCGCACAGGGTGAACAACCGAAGGGCGGTCGGGGGAAGCGCTTTGGGTGCGACGATCCGATCCACCGCCGTCGACAGTGGCAAGTGCGCCTCGCCAAGCGCTTCGTCGTTTTCGGTCACTGTGCCAATGAAAAGGGAGGACGGATATCCGAGTGCGATCGCGGCGCTCGCGGCACACGAGGCGGGCCCCAGGCCATGGCGCCGATTGAGCACGCGAACCAACGTGGTCCACAAAGCTTCGTCCTCGGGACGCTCGTCGATCGCTTCGCGCAGATCCACGACGGCGCGGTTCAAGTGCATCGCGGAAGCCGGGACCGCGCCTTGTCGATCGAAGTGATCAGCGAGAGCGAGGATCACGTCGACTTCCGTAGGCTGTTCGCTCCGAAGTTGCTCCAAGGAAAACTCCGCTTGTCGAGGTTGCCCCGCAGATTCGATCGCAGCTGCGAGCCGTATTCGATAGTCTCGATCTTCGGCGTCGTTGCCCGCTCGCCGCACCAGCTTGGCAAGAACCCGGGCAGCTTCCTGCGCCTTGCCCTGCACGTTCAAGACCGAGGCCAAGCGGTCGAGCGTCTCGTCGTGCGCCGGCGCCAATTTGAGCACCTGGCGAAGCGCTGCTTCGGCACGAGGCAGGTCCTGCAGTTGTTCGTCGTAGATCTCGGCGAGCTGTGTGAAAGCCCACACCTGTTCATCGACCGATCGCTTCAACCGCACGATTCGAATTAGGGCCTCGGTCGCCCCTTGCCAATCGCGTTGGCTTCGGTGCGTTTCGACCAGCTCGGTAAGGGCCGCGAAGTGGTTTGGGTCCAGTTCCAGGCACTCGCCCAGCGACTCGATGACCCCTTCGATGTCGTCCCTTTCTCGTCGTTGCCCCGCCTGCTCGAGCAGGAGCGCGACGAGTGTGGGCGTATCAGCCCCTGTCTCGATCCGCGATTCGGTGAGCGCCTCTGCGTCCGCCAGCCGACCCTGGCTCCGATAGAGGGATATGAGGCGGCGGTACACATCGAGGTAAGTGATGTCCGATTCGGTCGCTGCCACATATGCGTTGACCGCTCGCTCGGGATCCTTGAGTTTCTCATCGAGAATGCTGGCGGCTGCGTTCCAAAGCGAAGCCGCCCGGCGTCCGTCCTTCGCCCGTCGCGCCGCCTCCTGGTAGAGCGACGCAGCCTCTTCCCACCTTCTCGCGGCGTGCAGCAACCGAGCTTCGACCTCGAGCGCCAATGGGTGCCCCTCGGCCTCATCGAGGGTCGCGAGCGCGCGCTCAGGCTCGTTCATCCGCTCGAGAATGTGCGCACGTTCGAGCGCTAGGGCGCCTCGCTCGAGATCGCTTGGGAGGTGTGTTTGAATAGCCGCCAACGCGCGCAACGCCGTCTCGGATTCACCGCGAGCGTACGCTCTGCCGAGCACTTGTCGCGCCAATCCGGGGTCCGGGTCGACCTCGTCGTTGATTCCGCGGAGTAGGCGATCGATGTCGGACGCCATGATGTCGGGGTCGGACCGCAACACCTCCACCATCAACCGATACCTTGCGGCGCGCTCGGGGGTTTCCGCTGGGAGGCACTTCAGAACTCGCTTGGCGCTCGACAAGATGCGTTCGCCGTCTTGCTCGCGGAGCGCGTCCCATTCGAGGACGCGTGCAGTTGGCAAGTGATCGGGGCGAGATTCGGCGATCGATTGCAGCGAAAGGCGTGCGCCTTGCATGTCGCCTCGTGCAAGCCGATCAACCGCCGCCATGGTGCAGAGCGCGCCGAGCTTCTCGTCTTCGTCCTGCGCCTCGCGGGCGCGCCGCATGGCCGAGTCCGCAACCCGGGCAAACTCGGATGCTTGTATCTCCGCCTCCTCGCACGAGGCCCGGAGCGTTTCACTGTCCGGCTGGTGGGAGACAGCCTCGCGGAGTGCCTTCGCCGCACGCGCCGGGAAGCCTGCGCTTTGGAAAGCGGTCGCCGCTCGCTCGAGGTAGGGGGGCGCGTCGAAATGGTTCGCCGCAAGAACCAGCAGCTCACCGGCGGCCTCCGAGTGCCTACCCGCGGCTTCGATCAGATACTCGAGTAGCAAAGGATCGGGCGCGCGTCTGTCGAGGGCTGCTTCGGCGTGGTCAAGCCGGTCGGGATCGGATCTGGCCCACATCGAGGCGCGAAGCCACGCTACGGCCGAGCTGGACGTGGGTAGAGCGGCCTGTGCCGCAGCGGCGCGCTCGCGCACCGCCGAGGCTGAGGGGCCGTCTTCGAGCTCCCACAGCGCTGGCCAATAATCGAGCTGCTTGTCGAAAGCCGCTTCTAGGGCATGCGTGGAGTCGGCGCCGGCTCGCCGGAGTAGTCGCGCCGCCATCGTCAGAGCAAAGGCGCCCTGAGCGCCGGTGGTGATCGCACCTTCTTCGAGCCACTGCTCGGCGGCTGCTCTTGGGTCGTCGTGATCGAGCAGGGCCAGAGCGCGGCAGATCATCGGCTCACGTCCGCCACGCTCTTTGGCGCGGGCCAACGATTCGCGCCGGCTCGTTACCCCGATCTCGTCGGCGACCTCAGCGAGGGCGAGCACCGCACCCACTCGATCTGACGCGCGGTCGAGCTCCCGCTCGAGCGACGCAAAAAACGCGGCACCGTCTCCCATGTTGGCGGCCGCATCGGCGCGCATCATATCGACTGCGACGCTCCGTGGCGCAGCGCTCATCGCATCCAACACGAGCTCTAGCTCGTTCCCGTCGTCGTCAGCCGCGATCAAACGTTCCCATGCCCGTACGTAGTGCCCCAATCCGTGATCGTCGGCTTCCGCGATGACGTTCGCCTGGAGCTCGAGTCTGCTGCCGAGCTCTGCGCGCAAGCGTGCAGCGCGAGCCTGGCTCATGGCGTGCGCCTCTGGGCTCTGGTCCGTCGCTTCGGTGTCGAAGGCTTCCATTGCGGCTGGGATGTCGCCTGCGCGCGAGGCGATATCTGCCAGCGTCCACAGCGACACGAGGTCGTCGTGCCCATCGAGCTGAGCCATAGCGTCTTCACGCTCCCCGAGCGCCTGGTCGAGGATGGTCGCTGCGGCGCGACGAAGAGCGCGGGACAAGGCCGGGACTTCGGTTTGGGTGGCTGCGTTCTGGAGAGAGGTCACACAGGTTCGAGAGTCGCCAAGTTTGCGGGCGGCGCGGATCAAACCCAGCCGCGCCGGGAGAGACGTTGGGTCTAGACCACTCGCACGCTGGTAGAGCGAGCTTGCTGCCTCCGATTCTCCCCCCTGTTCCATCAGCGCGCCCGCATGTTGGGTGAGAACGGATTGCGCGCCCGGCTCCGGCCAGACGGAAGCGGCGCTGGCGATCGCTTCTCCGGCCCGCGCGAAGTCCCCCCGAGCGATCCGGGCAGAGGCCAACAGCATGAGCGCCACGAAATCGTCGTCATGTACTCGGGTGGCCTGCTCGGCTGCGCGCTCGGCGGCGGCCGAATCACCCGTCCGATAGAGATGGATCTGGGCGAGAAGCTTGAGAGCCGACACCTGCTCCGCTGCGGCGAGATCGAGGGCAGCCTCGTTACCGAGGGCTTCTGCGGCTCCATCCCAGTCACCCCGCCGCATCGCATGGTACCGGAGGGCGCGGAGTGCAACCACGTCTCGCGCGTCGGCGTTTAGCGCCTCGCGGTAGGCCTCCATCGCGGAGTCCGCATCCCCGAGCCGCTCGTGTAGCTCGCCGGCGGCCGTGAAGAGCCGTGCGCGGGCCGATCCAGCCGCGCGCTCAGCGAGTGTATTCAAGAGTGCGATTCGGCGCTTCTTCGCGCCTTGATCATCGCCGACGAGCGGCAGCGCCTCCTTGCGCGGCGCGTGCTGGAAGACCGTTCGCTGAGCGGCCTGAGCGCCCGCGTCGTTGGGATCGGGTGGGTGCGAGACTCGCTTGCCCTGCGGCCCGGTCTGTGTGGCGACAAACGTGTCCAGCAAAGTCGAGATGCTCTCCTCGTCGAAGTCGAACGAGGGGGCGGCCGATTCTTGTTTCCCAGTGCGCATGTCGTGCTCGTCTTCAGCCATGTGCCCCCCACAGTGGCGACTCGGCGCCGATCCAGAAGCGCAAGAGATCGAGTGCTCGTTCCGAGGTGCGGAGCCCTTCCAGATTTGCTTTTCGGGATGGGAGAACCTCTCCGAGCGCGACGCCGATGTCGCCCGATGCCATGAGACCCGCGCGATCGGCGCCTTGTTGGAGCCTGCGGGCGACTTGCAGCAGGGCTGTCGTGGTGACGCGAGTTCCGGAGACGAGCTCGTGCACCGTGCGTCGGACCGAGCGTGGCAGCTTGACCTCGATTCGGGCTACCGCCGAGGAATCGAACTCGACTTCACAGCGTCCCGCTCGAAGAATGCCGGCGAGCTTGGCAGCGATATCGTCCGTCGAGTTGCCGACCAGCTCGCCCGCTCCCCGAGGAACGGCCCAGGCAAGACGGCCCGCGTGAAAAACGTCGGCGTGCCCGAGCGCGTCCTTGTTCTGCGGCGACACCAACCAATCGACCTCCCCGTGGCGACCCGCTCGCGCTTGGACGGGTGTGGGAGCATCGGACAGAGCGATCGTTCCGAGCGGTGCGCCGAAACGCCGGCATAGAAGATCGAGCTGTCCGTATACCCGATCCTCGGGGCCAGCTTTTTGCCGCGAGGGCAGTCGGCCCTTCACGAGACTCGGCCCGGCGCGCAACACCACGTGTTCGAAAGTCTCGTCGGCGCGTACGTCGCCTAAGGCTCCGAGAGGTACATGATCGAACGTCGGGCGCGACCCGTGTGTAACCTGGTCGGCGGCGACTAGTTGGAGTGCTACGAGACTAGTCTTCACAGCCGTTGCTCGCTCCGGCTGTGAACGCCATGTTGCGGCGTCCTCCAAGCCCTGCAGCAGGGATACTTCGAGCTCGCCGCGATCGATGCTCTCCCAAATTGCGCGCTCGTAGTCCTTGATGGCGGAGGTGCGAGGGGCATCCTCGAGGAGTTCGACCAAGCTCGAAATTGCAATCCGGAGTGTTGGCTCGAGGCCCAGGGCGCGCTGGTACGCGTCTACCGCGCGGTCATCGTGACCACGAATCGATTCGAGCTTCCCGATTCGGGTGAGCGTCGATGCATCCGCCAACCCGAGATCGTCCACCGCCCGCAACTCGGCGAGCGCTTCTTCGCTCCGTCCGAGCCGGCTTTCTAGGAAGTCCGCGGCGCCGAGGTGCGCAATACCCTTTTGCTCCGGAGGGATTTTCGCCCCGGCGAGTCGCTGAAGGCTCTCTACGGCTTCGTCCCAGTGTTCTAGAGAGACGTGCACCTCGGCCGCTAGCGCCAGAGCGCCAGGATGGTCCGGCGTCGCGACGAACAGCTCGTCGAGCACCTGCAGTGCTTCCGTTCGTTCGCTGAACCCACGAAGCAGGCGCGCTCTCTCGTAGAGAAGCTCCTCGCGGTCCTGGGGACCCCCTTGCTCGAGGCGCGACGCGACGAGGTCTTGAAGCGCGTCCGCATCTTCCTTTTCGGCGAGGAGGTCGTGGAGACGTCGGAACGCGACGTCTCTGCCCGGGTCCTCCGCCAACGCTGCTCGGAACGAGTCCTCCCCCAGCTGGTCCTGGTCGAGATGATCCAACCGAACGACACCGGCTTCTTCCAGCAGGTCGGCGCGAAGCGAGCCGTCGACGAACTGGGCCAAGCGTTCGCACGCGAGCGCCACGAGTGACCAGTCCTCGGCTCGACGAGCCGCACTTCGAAGTGTTTCCCAAAGGGCCAAGTCGTCCGGTCGCTCATCGATTTCGCGACTCAGGATCGCCACCGCTTCGGCTCCCCGATCCGCGTCGACCAGCGCGCGACAGTATGCGGACTCGAGCGCGGCACGTCCCATCGCGTCGCTGTGATGAAGCCTATGTTCGAGGGAGCTTGCGCGGAAGTCAGCGTCGTCACCCGCACTCAAGGCCTCATCGATGGCTGCCGTCGCCTCGAGCTCGTCCGTTGCAAGCTCGATCGCGTCCTGCGCCAAGAGGAATAGCTCGTCCCCGGCATCGGCACCCCGGGCAATGCGCGTCGCGCGAAGCCCTTGGAGGAGTGCGCCGGCGCGAAGGTGCTCGTTGGGCGCCAGCTCGGAGAGGCGAAGCCACGCGTCTCCGGTGGGAACACTTCGCTCGAGGTCGGCGCGCCAGGCCCCATAGGCCTCGGCGAAGCCCCCAGATGGGTCTTCCGTTGCAGCGGCGGATCGTTCGAGGACGCGCTCGGCCACTCCGCGTTGCGGATCCGTAGTGAGTCGGCCCAGCACGGACAGGAGGCCGATCGCCGCTGCGATCGAAGTCGCAGGATCGTCCAGAGCGGTTTCGTAAGCTTCGGCAGCCTCCGACTCCCGGCCGGCGAAGGCGAGAGCATCCCCGAGCAGTACCGAGTAGACCTCGGGTACGCCTCCGCCGAGGTCGCTTTGCGCCAACGCGCTGTGAGCCCGTATCGTCGCGCCCGCGTCGCCTTGCCGCCTCGCGATGTCGAGAAGCGCGAGGGCCGCAGACGGGGAAGAAGGGAAGGCTTTGAGCGCGACCTCGTATGCGTGTCTCGCGGCGGTGAAATTCTCGTTCCTCTCAGCGGTCGCACCTGCCAGTAATAACGATAATTCGTCCAACGGAGACCCCGGATCGCTCTCGGAGCGTTGGTGAGCGAGAGACACGGCGGCCTCAGGTCGTCCACTTTCGCGGAGCACGCCTTGCAGCAGCGACAGCACGTGGCCGTCGTCCGGCGCCTCTTCGAGCGCCCGGCGAAGCGCGTCCTCGGAGGACTCCCATCGGCCCGCACGTGCATAGGTTTGCGCCGCTGCGCACAGGTGCCCCACGCGGACGTCGTTCACCGTGAGTGAAGCGAGGGTCTCGTGCGCTCGGATCAGGAGATCCGAATCACCGCTCCAGGCCGCCCGCGCCCGCGCGACATGAGGAGCCCAGCTCTGGTGCGCCGGATCATCGACCGCCTCTTGCAAGAACGTTCGTGCTTCGTCCTCTGCTTCGAGCGCGCGGCGCAAGATGTCGTATTTCGAGAAGGCGACGAGCGCTCGTTCATCGGGGCTCGCACCGCGCGACAACAGCGCGTCACACCAATCCGGGAGCAAGTCGAACCGCCCCGAGAGCAGCGCCGCGCCCATCGCTTCTCGCACGATCGCGTCGCCTGCTTCGGTCGCCACGCTTGCCGCCTCTGAGTAGAGGGCCTGTGCGTGCTCTGCACCGGAAGGGTCGTGAGTGGTGAGCTGAGCCGCGTGCCAAAACGCGCGCGCGCGGTCCTGCCCTTCTTGGCCTTCGCCGAGCCGACAGAGGACGTCGGCGCGGGCCTCGTGAGCATCTGTCCGGATCAGCGTCACATCGAGTGCCGCGCGTGCATAGGTCGACCCCGGGTACCGCTCCGCGGCTGCTCGTAGGGTTTCGATCGCGTTCCCCGGATCATCGTCGGACAGGGCACGTCGAATCCCGTGTGCGACGAAACCTGGATAGTTCGGCGCCGATGCATGGAACCACTCGGACGCTGCCTGTACTCGATCCTCGCTGCCCATCTGTTCTGCCATGGTCAGTGCGCGGAGCCGGAGACCCGGGTCCTCCGGCCGGATGCGCAGCGCAGACTCGAGAAGAGCCGCTGCTCCTTCCGGGTCGTTCTGCGATTCGAGACGACGCTCAGCGGCTTCTTGCCAAACGAGGGCAGCCGTCGGCAGCCGACGCGGCCTCGGCACGGGAAGGTTGAGTGGATCGATGGGGTCCTCGGATGCTGCTGCGCGTTCGAGTTGTTCGGCCAAGGCGGCCGCGGCATGGTCGAAGACATTCCAGCGCCGGTGCTCTCGCGCCACGCGGATCGAGAGCGTTCGCGCCTGCCAACTCAACGCGTCCGATTCGCAAGCTCGCTCGAGCGTTTCGAGCGAGGCATCGACCTCTCCCGCGTCAAGCTCCGCAAGAGCCAAGTCTAACCACAGCGCTCCACGCAGATCGCGGTCGCTGGCGTGTTGGGCCTGAGCGCGCAGTGCTTCGCGAAGACTGGTCTGGTCTCCGCGCGCCTCGGCGAGCCACTCGAGGATGAGCGCGGCGACTGCGGGCTCCGAAGACTCTTCGATCGCCTCTCGAAGCAACGAAGCCCATTCCTCGGTGTTAAGCGCGAAGTCCACGAGCGCAGCCGCTCGCAGCGAGCCCTGGTGCGCTCCTGCGACCTGCGCCTCGCACAGGGCGGACACCGAGTGTCCGTTCGGTTGGCGCTCCGCGATACGCAGTCTCGCCATGAGCGCTGGCTGAAAGAGCGGGTCCATAGTTGCGGCGCGGTCGTATTGTTTCGACGCCTCCTCCGGCTGGTCGAGCGCGTGCTCGCAGAGGATGCCCACTTCGTAAAGGATCGCAGCCTCGGCCGTGGGATCGGTCTCAGCTTCGAGCTCGCGACGCAGGTTCGCCACTCGCAACTCAACCAAGTCACGCTTTCGTGTTGCCCCGGGTGGGCTGGGTGGCGGCTGTCCGATCATCCGCCGCCTCGGCTATCCCAGCGTCCAGCCGCCGTCTATGACCATGACGTCTCCCGTCAAATAGTCCGATTCGTCCGAAGCCAAGTATACCGCGGCCCCCGCAATGTCTTCAGGCTGACCGATGCGTTTCACTGCGGTGCGCTCGACGATCATCGAACGGAAGGCGTCGTTTTCGACGAGCGCGCGTGCGAACTTGGTCTCGATCAGTCCGGGCGCGATTGCGTTGAGCCGTATCCCCGCCGGGCCTAGCTCCATGGCCAGCGTCCGAGTCATCGAGATCACGGCAGCTTTGGTCATCCCGTACACCCCTTGGAGCGGGGCGGCCATCTGTCCCATGACACTGGCGACGTTGATGATCGATCCCTTGGCTTTCCGTTGTTGGAGATGATTCGCGACGAGCCGCGTCATCCCGAAGTAGCCTTTGACGTTGACCTCGAAGGTCTTGTCCCAAGCGCCCCAGTCGATCGTGAGCATCGGACCAAAGTGCGGATTGGTGGCTGCGTTGTTCACCAAGATGTCGACCTTGCCGTAGGTGTCGATCGTTTGCTCCAGCATCGCCTCGCGCGGGCCGTCATGGCCCACATGACAGGCAATGGGGGTCGCTTCACCGCCGCTCGCTCGAATCTTATCGGCGACTGCCTCCAAGCCTTCGATCTTCCGCGAGACGAGGACGACCTTCGCCCCCTCTTTTGCCATCTTGTGCGCGATGGCCTCGCCGATGCCACGGCTTGATCCCGTGATGATTGCCACCTTGCCCTCGAGTCGCGCGCCCATACTGTCTCTCCTGGGTGTGTGGAGAGGGTATAGCGCTCCGCGGGGTGGTATTACCAGCGCGATCTTTACTGGACTTGCGTGCCGTGCGTCCTGCGTAAGACTCTGCCCTTGGCTGACTGCATCGCGAGGTCGTCCTGACGCTGCTCTACGCAACTGCTGCCATCCTTGTCGGCTTCGTCGCGGTCGTCTGGGGTGCGGATCGCTTTGTGTACGGGGCGGCCAGCTTGGCGAAGGGTCTGGGCGTGAGTCGGCTCGTCATAGGCCTCACGATCGTCGCCTTCGGGACGTCCGCACCAGAGATGCTCGTTTCCGGAATGGCCGCCTGGGCCGGAAGCCCGCAGATGGGAATCGGGAATGCGATCGGATCCAACATCATCAACGTCACGTTGGCGTTGGGCGCCGCGGCGTTGGTGCGCCCGCTTCGAGTCAACTCGCGGTTGCTGATCCGTGAGCTCCCTGTGCTTCTAGGAATCATGGTCATCGCCTGGATCTTTCTCTGGAACGACGGGTTGAGCCGCGCCGAGGGCATCATCCTACTCGTCGGCATGGTCGTCTTGGTGATCTGGATCGGCGTTCAAGGACGCAAGGAACCGGACCAAGACGCGGACCCTCTTACCGCAGGCTTCAGCGCCGAGACACCCCAGTCGTTACCGACCTGGAAGGGTCTGCTTTGGTTCGCCACCGGGCTCGCGTTTCTCCTCGTCGGCTCCCGCGCGCTCGTATGGGGGGCCGTCGGGCTCGCGCGGGGCGTGGGGGTGAGCGAGCTCGTGATCGGGCTCACCCTGGTGGCGCTCGGAACCAGCCTTCCAGAGCTCACAGCATCGATCGCCGCGGCGAGGCGGAACGAGCAGGACATCGCGGTCGGCAACGTCGTGGGCTCGAATATGTTCAACCTGCTCGGCGTTCTCGGTCTGCCGGGTGTCATCAGGCCAGATGCCCCGGTCGACCACGCTCTCGTGACTCGGGATTTCCCGATCATGTTCGGCGTGACGGTGCTGCTGATCGTGATCGCGCTTACGAACAAAACCAGTCACATCAGCCGAAAGACAGGCTTCCTATTGGTGTGCCTCTTCGTCGGCTACTTCGTCATGCTGTTCGTTCAGCCTTCGTAGCTCGGTCAGCGCGCTCGTCTCGTCCATATCAAAGTCATGTTGTTCGCGGGCATCGCGACCCGCTCCTCGAGGTCGAATCCTGTTTCGTCGCCTAGCTGTTGCAAATCATCGACGTCACGCACACCCCATTCGGCGTCGCGGGCTCGTAAGCTCTGGTCGAACACCGCGTTGCTCGGCGCAGTGTGCGCCCCGTGGAGACGATAGGGGCCGTAGGTGATCAGGTGCTTGGCTTCATCGAGAATCTTTGCTGCGCCACGAAAAAGGGCCACCGTCGCTTCCCACGGGGCGATGTGAATCATATTGATGCACACGATCGCGTCGGCGTCGGTGAGCGGCCATGGGGTTACCCTGACATCCAATTCGAGGGGAGGCCGGAGGTTTTCTCGCCCGACTTCGTCAACGCGAGCCTTGATGCTCTCGAGTGCTTCGCTAGACGCGTCGCTTGGTTGCCATCGAATTGCCGTCAGATGCTTCGAAAAGAAGCTCGCATGTTGGCCGGTTCCACTCGCGATTTCTAGCACCAATCCCTTAGAGGGCAGAGCTCGCCGGAGCACGTCGAGAATCGGCTGCTGGTTACGCTCGGCGGCGAGTGCGAAAACTTTCGTCATTCCATGGCCCGTGAACTTGCTGTTCGCGCGGTTCATAGCCCATAACTCCCCACATCGAAACGAAGCGCAGGGATGTGAGCGGAAGGGTGGGCTGGGCGCTTGTCGTGCTGGTCTGCGCGACCGCGCCGTTGGTCAACCGCCTGATCTTGATCAATGACAAAGGCTTTGGCTGGCGGCTCGTCGACGTTCGCGGTGTGTTCGCCGACTTGTCGGTTGCGGCGCTCACTCTCGCACTCGTCGGAGCGCTTCTGTCGTTTCGTCGCGTTTGGGCGCGTATCGCGGCGTGGACGGTTCTAGCGGCTTTGGTGTTCATCAGCTTTGCGATGTTCGAGTTCGTATCCGCGTTCGATTCGTTGTACGCGCTCGGTCATGCCGGCTTTCTCGTGGATTCTACATTCCTCGGAGGCTCGGTTCGTCACCTGCAACACCCCGTCTTCCTCGTTCTCATGATCGTGTTGTCGATCATCGCGGTGGCGTTGGGCGACGCGCCGACGGAAAGGTGGTGGTGGAGTGGCCTGGGGGTGGTGTTCGCAGCGTCGGTTTTAGGGCAAGTGGTGCTCCCCATTTGGCACGAGCAGGACGAATGGAGACAGCGTCACGCCCTGCAGGCCAATCTGTCTGCCCTCCGGATCTCCAACGTCGTGAGCACCGCCCGCACGATCAGCTCGGAGGTCCGTGACGTATTTCGCACGAATCTCGACGGGGACCGCTGGATCGATCCGATCGACGGTAGCCCGAACGTGGTTCTCATCATGATCGAAGGGGCCTCCGGTGCTTACCTTCCGTCGATCGCCGCCGCCGAGAACATCGAGAGCGTCACGAAGATGCCGAAGCTCGACGCACTCGCAAAGGATCACATCCTGTTCAGTCATGTCGTCTCCCACCAACGGCAGACGAACCGCGGTGAGTACGGAGTCTTGTGTGGTGACTACCCCAAGCTCGTCACCGATCAATCCAAGATGACGGAGCAGGTGTACGGGAGCGCGCGCCGGTGCCTGCCCGCGCTCTTCAGGGATGCAGGGTACGCGACCGTGTACATCCAATCGGCGCCGCTTGGCTTCATGCTCAAAGACCAGTTCATGCGGAAGGCTGGCTTCGAAGAGCTCATCGGGGATGCTTGGTTCCGGCAAAGCTACGCTCGCACGGATTGGGGCGTCGACGACAAGGCATTCTTCGAACAAGCCCTTCAGCGCGTCGTCGAACTCCACCAAGGGGACCAGCCGTTTTTCGCGACGCTTCTGACCGTGGGTACGCATCATCCATACACCTTTCCCGAGTCCTTTACGCCGGAGGGGGTCGCGGGTGAGCAGGCGAGAGCCTTTCGCTGGGCCGATGACGCACTTGAGGAGTTCCTCGTGCAGCTCGCACGGGCAGGGGTTCTCCGCGATACGGTGGTGATCGTCACCTCGGACGAATCGGTGGGCATGGCGCAGGCATCGAGCTCCTCGCAACGCCTCCTCTCGCAGAGTTGGTCCTTCGCTGTGGTCATGCTCCCGGAGCCGCAATCGGTGCGGGTCGATGATCTATATGGGCACGTGGACCTCGCGCTGTCCGTGGCAGATCTACTTGGGATGGAGGATCAGGCGAAGGACTTCATCGGGCGGAGCATGTTTCGCCAATACGACACGCCCCGCCGACTGTTCGGTGGCAACACGTATGCCCGCAGGGTGATCATGTGGGAGCCGACGGGGGGCGCGATCTATTGCGATGAAGCCTTCCGTCGTTGTACGCGCGCGATCTCCGAAGGCCCGTTCGGTCCGGTGACCGACACGCAGATCGCGTCAGCAAGAACGCGAAGGCTCGTTGCGGAGGTCGCTCGACTCACACGATCCGGGCGCGCTGACATGACGCTCTCCCCCGGGATTGCGCTCTTGAGTGAAGAAAGAGTTCGCGTCCCGGCGGAAGACGGCAGGAAGCTGCTCATAGGAGGGCAATATCTACGTGTCCCTGCAGGCACGGTGGTTTGGGTCGACTTCGATCTCGAAGTGCTCGGCGAGCCAACTGCAACCATCGGGCTTCACCAAGACGTTCTCATGAACGGGGACCTTGTCTTCGAGCGCAAGGGCATTCGGCTCGATGGGGGTGACCGCTGGCGGTTGAGCTACTCGTTTGGTGCGCCGGACGCTTCGAGTCACCTCGTGGTCCAACTGTACGCGCAGACGGTTGCGGGCGAAGTGACCGAGCTTCGATTTCACGAGGCGAGCATGTCGATGACGCGCGAACCCGTCGAATCGGAAGAGCCGACCCTCATTCGGGATGAAGTGATTCGGGGGCGGCGTCGTTGAGGCAGGAGACTAATTTTCCACGGGCAAATCGCCGCGGCTGCCCCATTCGTTCCATGATCCGTCGTAGAGTCGGACGTCTTCGAAGCCGAGCCACCGCATCACGAACCACGCGACTGATGCGCGGGAGCCCGACGCGCAATACGTCACGATTGCGTCGGTCGCCTCTACGTCCGGGTAGAGCTCGCGCACCTCGACGACGGTACGCATGGATCCCGAACTGAGATTTTTCGTCCATTGCACTGATCGCGCCGTTGGGATGTGGCCTGCGTCAAACTCGCCTTGTGAACGGGCGTCGATCAAGACTAGATCGGGGTCGGTGTTCGGACCCTGAGGAAGTCGGTCGAAAACCCCGTCGGCGTCTTCGATCAACGACTCGTCGACGCCCACGATCGCGTAGTCTGATCGCATGGATGTCGGGGGACCGACCTCGACCTGCAACGCCGCTTGCTGCCAAGCGTCAAACCCTCCATCGAGCAGCCGCACGTCGCCGTGCCGGTAGTACCCGAGCGTCCATACAACCCGCGCTGCTGCGGTATCGATTCCACCCGAGTACACGACCAGGGCAGTGCCGTTTCTCAAACCCGCCTGACGCAACACTTCCTCCACAGTATCTGGGGGCGCGACCTGCCCGTTGATACCGTCGACGGTGGCTCGCAGGCCCGCCTGACTAAGGCTTAGTGCGCCGGGGATATGCGCCGCACCGAAGTCCAATGAGGAGCGAACGTCCACGATTTGAAGGTCAGCCGCATCGACTCGGTCTTCGACCCATGAAACATCGACGAGCAGGGCGGCGCCAATCGCCAGCTCTCCTGTTCCATCGGGAGTTCCTCTTGTCCCTCCAGTCCCACCGAGAGTCATCGCGCCGGAGTCGCCGCATCCCACCGACGCGCAAACGACGAGACCCAAAGCCAATTGAGTCAACGATGAACGGCGTCGCATCGATCGCTCCTTACGGCACTCCGCATCGTCGGCGAGGATAGCGATCGACGGTGCCCTCTGCAATGTGCCCTGGGTCACGAAGGCTGTGGGCAGAGCCCTGCCATCAGGTGTCGGATTGCGGCGTCTAGGGCGCGGGAAACACAGGTTTGGTCACGGATGCGGGCGATGAGAGGCCAGGTTGCTCGTTCGCCTTCGAGGATGTGCCTCTCGAGCTCCTCGTGCGATATGTTGGAGAACGAGCGGAGGAGAGCCCGAGCGCGGAAGCGTGGGTGGATGTCGATGTCGCCGCTATAGGCTTGGTCGACGAGGGAATGAGCGAGGTCGATCGGCTTGTAGAGGGAGGTGCGTTGGGTGAGGCCGCGGGCGAGCTCGAGTTGGTGGGCGAGTTGCACCCGCAGGCTCGAGGCCGTGATGCCCGCAACGAAAGGGAGCAGGCCGCGTTTGTCGGTTATCCGGCGGACGGGCGCGACGTGGGGGTTCACCTGGCTGACGATGAAGTGATTGACATTGTGTAGACGACTCAGTCGACGCATCGGGAGATCGCCCTTGAACGTGCCGTCGATCCAAGTTTCGGTGGGCATGTACGGGACGCTTTGGCCGGACGGCAGGCGCTGATGGAGAGTGGCGGCGGGGAAGGCGCCGGGGATCGCGGCCGATGCGACCGCCGCACTGTTCAACAGGACGTCGGGAGTCGTGTCGTGGCAGAGCACCCGCGGTTTTTGGCGTTCACGCGTAGGCGACACACTGACGTTGACCGTGCGGCCCGTACGTTTGTGCGCTTCACCGAAGGTGTAGTCGCCGCAATTGTGCGCAACGATTTCTTCGAGGCGATCAGGATCATAGAGAGCGCGTTCGGTCGCCGCGCGTGCGGGCGGAAGGCGCTTGATGGCGTCGGTGCGGATGATCCTCGGATTCTCGAAAAGACTATGGAGCTCCGCATCGGTTCGAACGCCAAGGCCGCAGGCGATCATGGCGCCCATCGAGGCGCCTGAGAACACATCGGGGAGCAAGTCGTGCTCGAACAGCGCCTTTGCGACGCCGAGATGAAAAAAGCCAAGGGTAGCGCCGCCGGAGAGCATCAGCGCCGATCGCCCGAAGATGTGCGCCGCTCGCCGAAATCCCGCCAATGTGAAATCGAGACCGAGCCCCGTCTCTTCAGGGTTCGCCAAGTACTCGATGCAGGCGAGTGCCTCCCCGTAGAAAGCTTCCACCACGTGCTTCGTGCCGAGTGGTGTCATCTCGTAGAGGCGAGGGTCCGCGAGCTCGCTGAGATGGCGGTACAACGCCTCCTGCAACAACGGGATGAGCGCGGTGGCCTGTCCCGCCTCCCGTGTAAGGGTCAACTCCTCGGTGTGCGCGCGCAGAAGTGCGGCGTCGTAGACAGGAGACTCAGGTGCGGCGCGCCAGGTTTCGGCGTCGCGTCGCTCGGCGGCGAGCTCGGCACGCGCGCGCCACTGGTCGTAGTCGATTGCGGTCTTCATGGGGCCTCGTCGAGGTTTAGGCGACAGCGAATTCTGCGGAGCTGTTCTTCTTGCCAGGTAGCAAGGTTCTGCTCCAGAAGTAAGGCACGTTCGGGGTCGCTCGCCGAGACATCTTGTTGCTCGCCTGGGTCGCTCTCTCGATCGAAGAGGAGAGAAGTGTTGGCCGCCCTGTGGTGGATCAGCCGATGGGATCCCTGCGCGATCGCGACTTTTGGCTCGTAGCCCTTGTTCACGACCCGAATCTGGCGGAGCCGATCTCGGATTGAGGCATCGTCGAGCCTGTCGAGGCGAAAGTGGTCGAAAAGCTCGAGTCCTCGGATGGGAAATGCTTCGGCAAATGACGGGCGCTCCCGGTCCTCGGGACTAAGAGTGAAGAGGCTGCCTGCAGCAGCGTCTTGTGGAATCGGGAGGCCCAAGAAGTGGAGCACGGTCGGAGCGACGTCGGCCAGACCGACACCGACCGTTCGGGTTCCGGGAGTCAGGTCCGCGTGCCAGAGCACGAGGGGAACGTCGGTCATCCAGCCATTCAGGTATACGTGATGACCCCAGTAGGACTTCTCTCCGAGCGCCTCCCCATGGTCCGAGAAGAACACGACGAGGCTATCCTTCAGCCATCCGTCGTCGTCGAGGTAGCTCATCAGCCGGCCGAGCTCTCGGTCGAAGTACGCTACCTCGCTGAGGTAAGCGTTCTTCTTCCCAGAGCCCATCGGGAGACTCGGATGTTTGCGATATGGATCGTGCGGCGCGTAGTAGTGAACCCAGGCCATGACCGTCTCGTCGTCGGCGCGAGCGTCGCGCAGGTGCTGGATGAGGGCCGCGGTTGCCGCTTGGTCCGTAGGCACGAAATCGATGTGGACGCCGCTAGCCAAGAACTCAGCCACGATGGGCAGTCGGAACCAGTCGACATCGGGTAGTACCACGATCTGCCGATCGACTTGACCGACCGAACGAGTGAAAATCGTCTCCGGTAGACCGGGAAACAGATAGAGCTCCGCGGGACTGAGCCCGGTGAACGCGCTGCCAACGGCAAACAGCGTCGCGGGATAAGTGCTCGTGGCATTCTCGAACGAGACGGCGGAATTCGCCCAACGCGAGAGCTCGGAGGTGACTGGACGGTCGTTCGCGATCATTCCTACGACGTCTTTTCGAAGCGCGTCCACCGTGATCACGATCACGTTTCGACGCGCATCGGGGGCTGCCCAAGTCAAGCCCTCTGCGACGACCGGGAGGTCTTGCGGGCAGTCGAGGCCGCCCGATGAAAGCGGGTTATCATCGCCGAAACGGGGAAGCAGGTATAGCCTTGCGAGGGCGCCTACGCGACTCTTCGCGATCGTTTCACGCTTACCGGTGGTGTCTAGATCAGCATCGATCTGGGAGCCGAGCGCGAATAGCAGGCATGCGGTCGCTCCGCCCAAGACGACGGGCCAGTATCGCCACTCCCGCACGAGGCCATACACCACGGCGGCGCTAAGAACACATGCGGGAAACACGAGCTGTGCGATCGAGTAGTCGTAGGCACGGTACCGGATGATGGCGAATGAGCAGGCGGCAACCCCTAGGGCACTGAAGATGAGCCAAATCGTGCGCTGCAACTTGCCTTGGGGGCGTCGGTAGCTCCACCAGAGCCACGCCCAACCGACGCCCGCGGCGAGTCCCACGAACGCAACCAGGATCAACCGGAGCGATGTCCGCTGCGGATGCGCGGCCCAGTGGGGACCTGACAACAGGAAGTCGCTATGGCTCCAAGCCGCGAGCATGGCGAACGATACGAGCGCTATGGTCGACGTCCATTTCACGGTCGCCCGGGCAGACGCCACCCACAGAACGACTCCGAGCACACCGAAGACGGGAAGCGACGCGAGCAACGCCAGCCAAAGAAGCTGTGCGAGCAGTGCCATCGAGATCGATTCGCCACGGATCGCGAGCTCGCCGATGATGAATCCAACACATCCCAGGTACGATGCCGCCCACAGCATCAGCGCGCGCTTTGGGACGCTACTGGACACGGTACTTGCTGACTTTCCCACGGAGGGACGCCTCTTCGGCAGTCGATCGAGAGACGATGATCGGAGGCTCGAACGCGTTTCGGAAGAGCCACCAGCGCGGAGTGATCGCTTGCGGGGCGACGTCCCAGATCTCGACGTCCGGTCCTTCGGCGCGCAGGTCGACCATGAAATAGCCGTCCAACTGTCGATACGGGTACCGGGCTGCAAGGTCGATTCGTTCGTTCTCGGGGAGATCGTCGACCGGAGCGATGAAGACCCAGCCCTCGATGCCCTGGTTGTTGGTGATATGTGGCCTGGGCCGTGGCGACCACCGATAGGTCGCCCGATCGAGGGTGATATCGAAACGCGGCTCGAGGCGGCGTGACTTCAAACTCGGGTGCAATTGCACCCCCGTGTCACGATCGGTCCACGCCTTCACGCTTTCGGCGAAACGAAGCTCGGGTCGTCCTGAGTCGTACGTGTCGACTGCGCCCCGCACCGGTGTGAAGAACCACATCGAACCCCCCACGTAGCGCCCACGCGGAACGAGCTGTGCGTCACGAACGGCCAAGGGCACCAAGAAGATTGCGACGCTGAAGGCTGCCGCTCTCGCCACCTTGGCTCGTGCAAAGATCGACGGGCGGCCCTCTAGGGCACGGTTGACCCGGGTCTCGACCGAGCGTCCGATGGCCAGCAGAGATGTCGTGACGGCGATCGAAATGAACGGAAGTATTGGCCAGGCCCAGTACGAGTGCACCAATGCGCTCCAGCTGAAAGTGAGATAGTGGGCCAGCCCGGCAACGAGAAACGCGATGGGCACGAGGTCGCGCGCCTCGGCCTTGAAGCGCGCCAGCCGAGCACCCCACGCCAGGAGCCATGCTCCGGACAGCGCCAAAATCGGGGCGGTGAACATCAGCTCCGGGACGATGAGGAGGTGGGTTCGAAACCGCTGCCACGAAAGTGCTCTGCGTGCGTTGAACGTGCCCGTCAGCTCGTCGACATTCCCCGTCAACCATTCAACCAGTGCGAAGTGCCCTACAAACAACAACAACACCCACCCGCAGAAAATCCCTAACTGCAAGACCGCGATAGTGCTCCTTTGCGCCCCCACGCTAGCGCCTAGGTCGGGCCTACGGCCCGTCAGTTTGTCCGGCCCCACCGCCCCCACGCTAGCGCCTAAGGCCCAGTGGGCGGCGATGCAGAGGGCGACGTAGTAGGCGGGCCAGTCCCAGGTGGCGGCCATGGTGAAGGCGCCAAGGAAGAGAAAGAAAGGAGGCCACCGCCACGGTACCGCGTCCCTCGAGCGCACGTAGAGGTAGAGCACGAGCAGGCTCCAGAAGATGAACCCAGCGGAGTGGTTCGCCATGTTGGTGTAGATCGCGTTGATAGGTAGAGCGACGTAGATTGCGGCCGCCAAGAGTCCGTGAGCGTCGCTCCATAGTCGCCGCACGACCGCGAACAGCATGCAAAACGCCGCAACGCTCCAGAACGCGGCGACGAGTCGGATCGACAGTTCGCGGTCGCCGAAGACGCCGATGCTCGCCACGTTGTGGAGGTGAAGTCCCAAGGGCGCATGGGTGTAGAGTCGCTCCTTCTTGGGGGGCACGTTGGCGGTATCGTATTGAAGGGGGAAGAGCTCACCCCATCGCAAGGTGTTGCGCGCGCCATTGTGATAAGCAGCTCCGTTCCAGCCGTTGTGGCCACGCGTCCACTGGTCGGCCACTCCCCACATTCCGAGGAACACCTGACACGCGAGCAAGACGGCGAACGCCGCGTAGACGAGTGCTCGCCTGCCACCGACACGATCAGGGTCCATCTGCGAGGAGTATGGCCGCTCGTGCCGCAGGCGTCAGCTTTCGAGAAGCCGTCGCGCGACGACGTGAGCCTGGATCTCGTTCGCGCCCTCGAAGATGCTGAGCACACGTGAGTCCACCAAAAGCCGCGAGGCCGTGTATTCCTCCGCATACCCGTTGCCGCCGTGGATCTGCACGTTGGCATCCGCCGATTCCCAAGCAGCTCGAGTCGCCAAAAGCTTGGCCATCCCGGCTTCGAGATCGCAACGCTTCCCTTCGTCTTTCTCACGGGCGCTGAAATAGGTCAGCTGCCGCGCCGCTTGGATGCGCGCGAGCATCCTGCCGATCTTGCGAGCGACGCGTGGGAACTGGAAGATCGGACCCCCGAACTGTTCACGCTCACTGGCGTAGAGAATCGCATCCTCGAGCGACGCTTGCGCCACCCCGATACCTCGCGCGGCGGTTTGGATGCGCGCGCTTTCGAATGTCCGCATGAGCTGCTTGAAGCCCGCGCCTTCTTCGCCGCCAAGAAGCGAGTCGGCGGGCAGCTTGAAGTTGTCGAAGCCCAGCTCGTACTCTTTCATGCCACGGTAGCCGAGCACTTTGATCTCGGTTCCGGTCAGCCCCTCGTCGACGAACTCCGGCTCTCCGTCCTCGCCGGTGAGTCGTGTCTTCTCCGCGAGGAACATCGAGAGCCCGCGATAACCAGGCTCGTCCGGATTCGTGCGCGCGAGCAGAGTCATCAGGTCAGCACGGACCGCATGCGTGATCCATGTCTTGGCTCCGTTGACGACGTAACTGCCGTCGTCTTGTTTCACGGCCTTGGTGCCGAGGTGCGCAAGGTCTGAGCCGATGTTGGGCTCGGTGAAGACGGCGGTCGGAAGGACCTCGCCGGCGGCGATCTTGGGGAGCCATGTTTTCTTTTGCTCCTCGGTGCCGCCACCCATGATCAGCTCGGCCGCGATTTCTGCCCGGGTGCCGAGGGAGCCGACGCCGATATAGCCGCGTGAGAGCTCCTCGGTGACGACGCACATCGCGACCTTGCTCATGCCGAGGCCGCCGTGCTCCTCGGGGATGGTGAGGCCGAACACGCCGAGCTCGCTCATTTGGTTCACGATGTCCATCGGGATCAGCACGTCGTTGCGGTGGATGTCTTGTGCCTGCGGAATGACCTCGCCGTCGACGAACTTCGCGAACTGCGAACGAACCTCGTCCAGCATTTCATCGCCGAAGCCCGGGTCCGGGAAGCCGTCATCGCGGGCTCGAGCCGCAAGTTCCAGGTACACAGCTCCATTCGCGTGCTCGTCGGAAAACGCGACGATCTCAGGGCGAAGCAGCGTTTCCGCCAGGTCCGCTTCGGTGATGCCGAGCTCGCTGAGACCGATGTTCTCGCAGGCGCCGAGGTCGATTCCGCCTACCAGGGTTCGGGCCACCTCGCCGATGTATGCGCGGGCGATCCTTTTTTCGTAGTTGCCGCCTAGACGCTCCGCCCAAAGCGCCAACTGGCGACACGCTTCGAGCTCGGTAGCCAAATAGGCGAGGGCATGAGCACCGAGCTGGTTCTCGTTGAGCTTGGTCGCACTAATGCGGTCCCCTTCGGAAACCTTGGCTTTGACGTTGTCGTGCGCGCGCCTGTAGAGAGCCTCGATGGTCTGGATGACTTCCTGCATGCCCACCCCTAACCGTTTGCCATCGCTGCGCGCGTTTCCTCGAGATTCTTGAGGCCGGGGCGCGGGGCGCCGACCAAGCACGAGACCGTCCCGTGAAGCTTGTTCTCGTACATGAGCTGATGTGCTTCAGGGATTTGTTCCCACGTGAACAGTCGCGTCATGACGGGCTTGATCTTGTCTTGAATCACCAGGCGGTTGGCGCGGCTTGCTGAATCCGCGTCCGCGAAATGAGAACCGATGATTCTTTTTTGGCGCATCCACAGGTGGCGCACGTCGAAGTTGAGGTTGTAGCCGGTGGTGGCGCCGCAGATCACGATGCGCCCGTACTTCGCAGCGAGGAAAACACTTGCCGGGAACGTTGCCTTGCCGACGTGCTCGAACACGACATCCGGGCCTTTGCGTTCTCCGAGGACTTCCCAGATGCGCTTTCCAAACGCCTTGATGGCGCCAGCGTGTGCCTTCTCCTCTTCGGCGGTCATTCCGTCCCGGTACTGAAGGGCGGGGAACTCTTTTCGATTGATGACGCCCTTTGCGCCGAGCTGCATGACGAGCTCGGCCTTGTCGTCACTCGAGACGACCGCGATCGCGCGTGCTCCAGCTACCTTGCACAACTGAACCGCGAACACGCCGAGGCCACCACCGGCGCCCCAAACCAAGACGTCTTCGCCTGGCTCGATCTCGGCGCGGTCGATCAGCATCCGGTGCGCGGTGTAGTAGACCAGGCCATAGCTTGCGGCCTCTTCCCAGCTCAGGTGAGGCGGTTTCGGAAGAACCTGCTGAGCTTGCACCTTGCCAAACTGCGCGAACGATCCGTCCGGGGTCTCGTAGCCCCAGATGGTCTGAAGGTCGTTGGTGCCCGGGTTGACCAAGTGGTTGCAGTGAAGAACGACCTCGTCGCCGACCTCGTGATCGGTCACTGCCGAGCCGACTGCCCACACGACACCCGCTGCATCCGAGCCTGCGATGTGAAAGTCGAGCCCATGACCCTTCAAGACGTTGACCGGCTTTCCGAGACCCGCCCAGACACCGTTGAAGTTTACGCCTGCGGCCATTACCTGCACGAGGACCTCGTCAGGGCCAAGCCTCCACACGGGGACGTCTTCCTCTTGGAACGATTGCTTGGGCTCGCCGAACCGTTCGGGGCGGATCACGTAGGCGTGCATTTTTTCGGGCACGACACCTAGCTCCGGGAGTTGACCGATGGGTACGATTTCAGGGCGTTCACTCATGTTTTCCTCAATTGGTCTGGCGGAGCGTTGCTACATACTCTCGGCTCAGACGTTCGCAAAGGCTCAACGGGGTCTCGCCCTCGTCGAGCTCTCGTTCGGCGCGGCCTGTGAGCTCCGCCAAACCGTGTAGGGTCGAGACCCCATGTTCACCGTGCTTGCGCATGAAAAGGTCTACCGCCCATCGCACTTCGCCTTGACGCCGGCGCGTCGCGAGCGTGGGCTCGAGGTGTTTTTGATGAGCATCGAGCGCGTCGATGAGCTCTTCAATTCCTGTGCCTTTCGTCGAGCTCGTCGCGATGATCGGGGTTTCCCAACCGCCGTCTTCTCGACCTGTCGCCCCGACCGCGTGCGCAGTGCTAAGAGCGCCCTGGAGGTCGGCGACCGCGCGTCGGGCAAGCTGGTCGTGGTCGGCCTTGTTTACAACAAGTATATCTGGGATTTCCATGATCCCGGCCTTGAGAAACTGAAGCACATCACCGCTTCCCGGCTGAATGACCAACACGACCGTGTCCGCGACGTACACGACGTCGATCTCGGATTGGCCGACGCCGGTCGTTTCGATCATGACCATGTCGTAGGCCGCCGCGAGTACGCGGATGGCAGAGTTGGCGGCATATGCCAGGCCGCCAACTACCCCGGCGGTAGCGAGCGAGCGCACGAACAAGCCCTCGTCCGTGGGATCGAAGCTCATCCGCGCACGATCCCCGAGCAACGAGCCGCCCGACTGGATGCTCGAAGGATCGACCGCGACCACCCCTACCGTGCGGCCACGTTCGCGGACCGCACGTGCAACGGCCGAGGTGAGGGTACTCTTGCCTACTCCGGGCGGTCCAGTGAGCCCGACCCGGTGCCCCCCGAGGGCTTTCGGCGCGCCCTTGAGTGAGGCCAGCAGTTCGGCAACTCGATCGTGCGCGTCGGCCCTCTTGTCTTCGACGAGGTTCAACGCGCGGGAAACCGCGGCCTTGTTGGCGGCCATCACTCGGTCGGCGTCATCCACGGGATCACTCGGCGGCATGCTGCCGGTCCACCAGATCGATCAAGTCGCTCATGATGTGATCGAACTCGAAGTCTTTCGGGGTGTAGACCGCGGCCACTCCGTCGCGGCGCAGCCTTTCGGCGTCGGCGTCGGGGATGATTCCGCCGACCACGACAGGGATGTCCGACAGGCCCGCCTCTCGCAGACGCTCGACCACTTCCGGCACGAGGGCGAGGTGAGAGCCGCTCAGGATGCTCAGACCGATGAGATGCACTCCTTCTTCGAGGGCCGAGGCGACTATCTGTCCGGGCGAAACCCGAATGCCCTCGTAGACGACGTCGAACCCGACGTCGCGTGCCTTGATGGCGATTTGCTCGGCGCCATTCGAGTGCCCATCGAGGCCAGGTTTGCCCACCAGCAATTTCGGCCGACGTCCCATGCGGACTTCGAGCTCGCCGAGCCGCTTTCGCAGTCGATCGACGACCTCGGCGGCGACTCCGGAGCCAGAGGCTTTCACCGTCGCGCCTGCGACGCCTGTCGGTGCTCGATACTCGCCCCAAACGGCGCGAAGAGTGTGCGCCCATTCGCCGGTCGTCACACCAGCATGGGCTGCCGCGATCGAAGCCGGCATGATGTTCTCGTCCGAACGAGCTACGCGCTGGAGCTCGGTGATGGCGCTTTCAACTGCGGACGTATCGCGCTCCGCCTTCCAGCGACCAAGCGCTGCGATCTGTTTTTCCTCGATGCCAGGATCGACCGTCAGGATCGCGTCATCGAGATTCTCGACGAGAGGCGAAGAGGCCCCCTCGATGTATTTGTTGACCCCCACGACCACCTGTTCGCCGCTTTCGATCGCACGAAGCCGGGCCGCGTTGGACTCCACCAGTTTCTGCTTGATGTAGCCGCTTTCGACTGCCTCGACGGCGCCGCCCCGCTTTAGGACTTCTTGCACCTCTGTCCAAGCAGACTCGACCAGACGCTCGGTCTCTGCGGCGACGATCTCGCTCCCTTTGAAGAGGTCCGCGTACTCCAAGAGGTCGCTTTCGTAACAGAGGATTTGTTGAGCCCGCAACGACCACTGCTGATCCCAAGGTCGTGGAAGACCGAGCGCTTCGTTCCATGCGGGGAGCTGGACCGCGCGTGCTCGTGCGTCCTTGCTGAGCGTCACCGCAAGCATCTCGAGGACAATTCGAATGATGTTGTTCTCGGGTTGCTGCTCGGTGAGCCCGAGAGAGTTTACCTGAACTCCGTAGCGGAAGCGACGCAGCTTGGGATCGGTGACGCCATAGCGTTCTTGGGTCACCCGGTCCCAGAGCTCGACGAACGCTCGCATCTTGCACATTTCTTCGACGAATCGAATCCCCGCATTGACGAAGAAGCTCATGCGTCCGACGACCTTGCCGAATTCGCTGTCGGGAATGCGACCGGTAGCTTTGACCGCATCGAGCACACCGATCGCCGTCACCAAGGCGTACGCGAGCTCTTGCGTGGGCGTCGCGCCGGCCTCTTGCAGGTGGTAGCTACAGATGTTGATCGGGTTCCACTTCGGCACCTCGATCACGGCGTAGGTAATCAGATCACTGATCAGCCTCATCGACACCGCCGGCGGGAAGATGTGCGTGCCACGGGACAGATACTCTTTGATGATGTCGTTTTGGGTCGTACCGCGAAGCGCAGCTCGATCGGCGTTCTGATCGTCCGCGACCGCGACGTACAGCGATAACAACCAGGCGGCGGTCGCGTTGATCGTCATCGACGTGTTCATCTGCTCGAGCGGCAGGCCTTCGAAGAGGGCACGCATGTCTCCGAGGTGGGAGATCGGCACGCCAACTTTGCCGACTTCGCCACGAGCAAGCGGGTCGTCCGCGTCGTAACCGGTTTGCGTGGGGAGGTCGAAAGCGACGCTGAGGCCAGTCTGGCCCTTGGCGAGGTTCGTTCGGTAGAGCTCGTTCGACGCCGCCGCGGTGCTGTGGCCGGCGTAGGTCCGCATTATCCACGGTTTGTCGCGTTCACGCCTGCCGCTCGGAGCCATGCGCCGAATCCTTTCGTTCCTGGCCGTTGCGGTGCTTTTTTACAGCTTCACACAGCCAAGCCCGGCCTTTGTTGAATTATCACACCGCATGCGGGGGTCAAGCTGCTGAGATACCAGAGTTTTCAGTGTTTCAGGCGTCCTGGCGGCTTCTGTAAATTCGCGGTAAAGGCTGTGGATGGCGGCAACAAACGCTGGCATGGGGCAGCGATTGCGCGAGCTTCGGCTGCGTCGGGGGCTCCAGCAAAGCGAGGTTGCCCGGCGCCTCGAGATCTCGCCCGCCTACCTCAGCTTGATCGAAAAAGGAAGGCGGGTGGTCCAGCTCCCGCTCCTTTTCCAAGCGCTCGAGCTCTACGGGATCCCCGTCGAAGATTTCATGAGCAGTCTCGGCGAGCGTCCAGTCGACGACGGGTTGGCTCGGCTTCTCGACGAACCCTTGCTTCGTTCGCTCAACCTCAGTGAGGAGGACCTCGCCAGCATCAGTGCGGAGCCCCGCATGGTGGCAACCATTACGGTGCTCTTCAATCTCTACAAGAACAGCCGCAGTCAGTTGGATCACGTCATGGCGAGCATGGCTCAGCGGGAACGGCAGGCCGGCGAGGACGACGTTCGATTCGACTACAGCCCGTACGATGAGGTGACCGACTTCCTCGAGCAGAACCACAACTGGTTCGAAGCCCTAGAGGAACGTGCACAACAGTTTCGCCGAGACTCCACCTTCGGGCGCCGGGTAACCAGTGACGATCTCGAGCGGGGGCTGCGGGAACAACTAGGGGTGCGCGTGCAACGAACATCGGAGCGAGCGAACAGCTCCGTGATTCGCAGATGGAACGCGGAGGAGCGGGTGCTGACGGTGTCGAGCGACCTTTTTGAGCAACGACTCAAGTTCCAGCTCGCTCACACGATCGCTCTCGGTCTCTTCGATGAGGAGAAACTCCACAAACCGATCTTGGAGGGGTACGCGGGTCAGCATGCAGAAACCCGAAGGCTGATCAAGATCCACCTCGCAAACTACTTCGCAGGCGCGCTTCTGTTGCCGTATCCGGAATTCTATCGCGAGGTGACGAGCACCAGGTACGACGTCGAGCTTCTGGCACAACTCTTCGAGTCATCCTATGAAACGGTCGCTCACCGCATGTGCAACCTCGCCGACCCTCGCCGTCGCGGGGTGCCGATGCACTTCCTGAGAGTAGATGTCGCGGGAAACATTTCGAAGCGCTACTCCGGTGACGGAATACGTTTCGCGCACCAGGACGGTTCATGTCCCAAGATGGCCGTTCATCTCGCGTTCCTGACGCCCAATGTCATCACCAAGCAATACTCAGCGTTTCCCGATGGCTCGACCTATTTCTGTTTCGCGAAAGTCGTGAGCGAGCCCCAGCAGGGGTCCCTCGTGAAGGGTACGACCTACAGCATTGGCCTTGGAATCCACGCGGATAACGCCAAGTTCTTCGCGTACGCCGACGATATGCCTTTTGCGGATCCAAAGAAGATGGCGGTGCCTGTTGGCACGACCTGCCGCTTCTGCGAGCGGACGGATTGCAACATGCGATCTGCGCCTAGCTACAAGTTCGCCTTCCGCGTCGACGAATACACCAAGAAGGACAACTTCTTTTCACCGCTCGTCAGCGGCGACCAGGACGTTGGCGAGCGAAAGCGCGGTCGCCGTAAGCCAACGGCGTGATATGGTCCGCGCTAGGAGGTACGGATGCCGTCGTTCGATGTCGTTTCACAGATCGATCAGCATGAAGTCGACAACGCCTGCAATCAGGCCCGAAAGGAGATCGCGCAGCGGTACGACTTCAAAGGCACCGAGAGCTCGATCGAGCAAACCGACGAGGGGATCGTCATTCGCGCGAACAGCGAGGGGCGGGTCGACGCTGCTCGCGACGTCCTCGAGAGTAAGATGGTGCGCCGCCAAGTCTCCCTGAAGTCCCTTGATGCCCAGAAGGCCCAGCAAGCAGGCGGTTCGATGTGGCGTCAGCTCGTCAAGCTCAAGGAAGGCGTCTCCAAGGAAAAGGCCAAAGAGATCGTCAAGGCCATCAAGGACAGTAAGGTCAAGGTCCAGGCGGCCATCCAGGGTGACATGGTTCGGGTATCGGGGAAGAAGCGCGACGACCTGCAGGACACGATCGCTCTTTTGAAAGAGAAAGACTTCGATCTCCCGCTTCAATTCACGAACTTCCGCGACTGAGGTCATCTGCATTGGCCGACGCACGAAAAGAACTTGTAATCGGGTATCAGGGCACCGAGGGGGCGTACAGCCAACTTGCCGCGACTCGGCACTTCGCCGAGTCGCCGAAGCCGGTGCGCTACGAGGGCTTTCACGGCTTCCGCGAGATGCTCGAGGCTCTCGGGGACGGGAAGGTCGACTACGCGGTCTTGCCGATCGAGAATTCGATCGCCGGCTCGATTAACGAAAGCTACGACCTACTCGCGCACATGGGTCTTTCGTTGGTCGGAGAAGAGTTTCAGCCGATCGCGCACTGCTTGATCGGCGCGGCCAAAGTTCCGGTGACCGACATTCGGCGAGTCTATTCTCACCCCGTCGCCCTGGCGCAGTGCGGCGAGTTTCTCGAAGGGCTCGAGGACTGTCACGTCGAAGCTTTCGTCGACACCGCGATGGCCGTCGAGAAGGTCAAAGCCGATGCCGATCCCTCACAAGCCGCCATCGCCAGCGAGCAGGCTGCGGTCCTTCACGGCCTTCCCATCCTGCGTCGGGACATCGCCGACCACCCCGAGAACTACACCCGCATGGTCATCGTCGCCTCTGAGCCGGCGCACTACGGACCGGACGTATCCTGCAAGACCTCGCTGGTGTTCTCCACGATCCACGAGCAAGGTGCGCTCGCTCGTTGCATTTCGATCTTCGCCGAGAGAGGTTTGAACCTCACGAAAATCGAATCCCGCCCCAAGCCCGACTCTCCGTTCGAGTACATTTTTTACATGGACTTCGAGGGGAACATCGACGGCAGCGCGACACGAGATGCGCTAGAGGAGCTCCGCACCGTAACCACGTTTCTCACCGTTCTCGGCTCGTATCCGAGTCGAAAGCTTAGGAGTTTCAGCCATAGCGAGCCGCTGGGTCCTGAATGATGTCTTTGAAGGTCTTGGCGAGCTTGCCAAAACTGAATCGTCAGAGGTCTTGCTGATCGTGATGCACCGTGGGATCGAGCAAACCCACAACGTCTTGTCGAAATCTGCCCATGCTGCGATACGTGCCGCGCAACCAGATCAAGAGCGTATGATCCTTCCACACCGGAATGACGGGGCGAAGGTTGTCGGTGGATGAGTTGAAAGTGATCGGCGTCCACTTCCAGCTCGCGCCGAGGTTGCCTGTTCGACCTTGAAAAATCTCCCAGTGGCGCCTGCCGTCGGCGCGGCTTACGAGGGGCTCGCCAGTGACTGGATCGGAATTTGCGGAGATGTAAACCGTATTGGGATCGTTGGGGTCCAGAGCCGCCAGGCCGGTGTAGTTCTGCTCATGAACGTAGAGCTTCGTACCCGCATGGGCCATCTCGTGGACGTGCCATCGCTCACCGTCGAAGCGGCCATAGTAGTAGCGATGATCGAGTCCATCCACGTTCTGTTTGATTCGCCGCGTGGGGGCCCCGTCCTTCTGAACTGAGAACGCGATGTAGGGGTGGCCGCGTTCGTCGACGTCGATGTCCGTGGTCCACGCAACGTGCTCGGCATCGCCTTCGAAAACGCGCGTGAGATCCACCAGCTTGGCGCCGTTCTGGTCCAGCATATTGTCGTCCACGACCCGGCCAAAGCTATCGTGGACGGCGCCGTCGCGAATGAACCCGTGATAGATGCCGTTGTCATAGCCGCGCGGATGGTCCTCCGTCGTGATGAAGTGAATCGTGTCGATGCTGTTGGACTGATAGACGACGTACGGTTTCGCGATTTTGCTTCTCCCGGTGATTTTTACTGGGTCGGCACCGAGCGCGGGTGTCAGCTCCCATTTGAGCAGTTGGCCCGAGGGTTGAAACCGCGACGCCGAAGCTGGCCCTATCATCACGTTCGGCTTGTGGCCCGCACCGCGGTAGAAGTTGTAAACCCGGTCGGGCTCGTGGGATAGAATGAACGTGTTGGAGTAGGTCACGGACGCACCGACGTCGGTCGTCCTTTCCGGTTCCCACTCGCTCACGTCGCGCGGGCGAGCAGACACGCGCCAGCGCATCAACCTGTCGGAGCCATGTTTGGTGTACATCGTTAGATACCGACCGTCGGGAAGGACCGCGATGGAAGGCGAGGCGTGGTCATCGCTCTGAAGGCGCTCGTGTGCCTTGAAGGTTTCCGACGTCCGGCTCTTGATGTCGAAGGCCGTCACTTCGATGTCGCCCCGCTGGCTGCCGGCGTAGTCGGCGCCAGCAACCGTACCGACCAATGCGTGGTCGCCGTCTACGATCGCACGCGGGCGCTGAAACCAGCACCAGCCCCCGTTCTGCTTGATGGTCAGCAGCTCGCCGGCGACGAAACTCCGCTCTGATGAGCGTGACGGGCACCCAGCAATCGCAAGGAGGCCGGTGGTGACCAGAAGCAGGACGATTGACTGTCGCACGTATATCCCCATCCATAACAGATCCAGTGCTACTTACCGCGTTCGAGATCATGCTGGTCGAGCTCGTAGAGGAAGGTCCGCAGATGTTCGCGC
>CAXMND010000132.1:0-13196 GCA_964194675.1 uncultured Coxiellaceae bacterium
CGGACACCGCTACCGTTGCTCCCTTCCGGGCCTGGCGGGTTTCACGGGCCGACGTTGGCAGGACCATAGGGCGGAGAGGAAGGGATTCGAACCCCCGGTACCTTTCGGTACACACGATTTCCAGTCGTGCACCTTCGACCACTCGGTCACCTCTCCAGGCGGAGTCCGCCTTCCTTTTCGCTTCGGCCCTTGCCTTTTTTGTATGGGGGCTTCTGCGGTCCAAAACTTGTAGGTCAAAGAACGTGGCGGAGAGCAAGGGATTCGAACCCTTGGTACCTTTCGGCACACTTGATTTCGAATCAAGCACCTTCGACCACTCGGACAGCTCTCCGCGGCGGAAGCTAGCAAAACACTTTTGGGTGTCAACGACTGTCACGCGAGTTGCTCTTAACGCGGATCGTTCCAAAAAACTCGGTCAGAAGGGCCCCGCACTCGTCACCGAGAACACCGGGAACGCATTCGAAGCGGTGGTTGAGCCGGGCATCGCTACCGATCGTGTAGAGCGTCTGGGTCGCGCCTGCTTTGGGGTCGTCGCAACCCCACACCACCTTCGGCACGCGCGCGTTGACGAGGGCGCCGGCGCACATCGGGCACGGTTCCAGGGTGACGTAGAGGCTCGTGTCGATCAGCCGCCAGCTGCCAAGGGCGTGAGCCGCCTCGCGAAGTGCGATCATCTCGGCATGCGCAGTCGGGTCCTGTGTGGTCTCACGAAGATTGCGACCGCGTCCGATGATCTCTCCTGCGTGGACGATCACAGCGCCGACCGGTACCTCGCCTTCGGCTTCAGCGAGGCGCGCCTCTGCGATGGCCGCTTTCATCCACTGCTCATCGTCGGTTGTCATCGGGTGCCTTGCCTGTTGCGCGCCCACGCCCCGAGCTCGGCCATCCCCTGCTCGCGTGTGACGACAGGCTCGTAACCTAGCTCTTTCTTGGCTTTGGTCATGTCGAAGGCGCTCGTCTGCCCTCGGCGGATCACTTGGGTCGGGTGAAGCGGGGACAGGTGTGCGTAGCACAGGGCCATGGCCCATCGGTAAGGGCCCGCCTTGCGTGGTGCTTTCCAACCGAGCGTATCTGAGAGCTCGGTGAAGAAATCGCGCGAGACCGAGAGCTCGGTGTCGACGACGTAGTACACGCTGCCGGTCGGAACATCGGCTTCGATCGCGCGGAGCACGGCTTGCACTAGGTTGCCTGTGTACGTCGTTGCCAACAGCTTCTTTCCGCCCCCGACCAAACGCACGCCGCCATTGGCCGCCTCGGCCTGCCAACCAGAAAGATGCGTCGAGTCCCCCGGGCCCCAAACGAGCGCCGGCCTCAACACGATCGTTCGCAAGTCTCGGTTACCGGACACCCGAGCCAGGTCTTCGGCATAGAGCTTGGTTTGGGCAAGCGCGCCGAACGGTCGCGTCGTCGCTTCGTCTTCGCTCCAAAATGACCGGGGCCCGTCATAGAGCGTGACGTCCGCGCATGAGATGTGAATCATCCGCCGGCATCCGGCCTTCTTAGCAGCGTTGATTGCGTTTTCGGTCCCCGCCACGTGAGCCCAACCGAGGGTTTCACGGTCCGCCGCAGGGTCCGCAATCCCGGCGGCATGAACCATCACTTCACAGTTGGCGGCAGCCACAGCGAGCCGGTTGGGATCGGCGAGGTCGCCGACGACGCGTTCGACGTCCGAGAGTGACCGCGAGTCTGAACCCTCCCGGACGTAGGCCACCGCGTCGTGCCCGGCTGCTTGTAAGCCACGCAGGATTGCCCCCCCGATGAATCCGGTTGCCCCTGTGACCAGACACCGCACGCGTGTCTCTTAACAGGATGCCCCACCTTCGGCTAGGCCGCGCGCCGCGTGGGGTCTACCCGACTGCGAAGTTGCAGAGCGACCGCGTCCTTGAGCTTGGCGTCCTTTTCGAGGGCCGTGCGGGCGTTCTCCCGACCCTGGGCGAAGTTCTTGCCGCCGAAACGGTAGTAGGCGCCGCTCTTTTCGATGACTTCCGCCTCGACTGCACGGTCCAAGAGGTCTCCGACCGCGTCGATACCCTTGCCGTAGCGAATGTCGAACTCGGCCTTTCGGAAGGGAGGGGCGAGCTTGTTCTTTACGACTTTGACCCGTGTGCGATTGCCGAGGACCTCGTCGCCCTGCTTGAGTGCGCCGATGCGACGAATGTCGAGGCGCACCGAGGCGTAGTACTTGAGGGCATGGCCGCCCGTGGTGGTCTCGGGCGAGCCGAACATGACGCCGATCTTCATGCGGAGTTGGTTGATGAACACGATCGTCGTGCCCGTGCGGTGGGTCGCGCCCGCAAGCTTTCGAAGCGCTTGGCTCATCAAGCGCGCTTGGAGCCCCAAGTGCCGGTCACCCATGTCTCCTTCGAGCTCGGCCTTGGGCACCAGTGCGGCAACGGAATCGATGACGACGAGATCGACGGCGCCGCTCCGGACTAAAATCTCGGTGATGTCGAGGGCTTGCTCGCCATTGTCGGGTTGGCTCACGAGCAGCTCCTTGACGTCGACGCCGAGGTTCCTGGCGTAGTGGACGTCGAGCGCATGCTCGGCATCGATGAACGCCGCCACGCCGCCCATCGCCTGGCACTCGGCGATCGCGTGCAGGGTGAGGGTCGTTTTGCCGCTCGATTCCGGGCCGAATATTTCGACCACTCGGCCCCTGGGATACCCGCCGCAGCCGAGGGCCTCGTCGAGAGAGGGGCTGCCCGTGGGGATGCACGGGACCTTCTCGGCTTTGCCGTCGCCGAGGCGCATGATCGCGCCCTTGCCAAACTGCTTCTCGACGCTTTGTAGTAGGGCGTCTATCGCCTTGAGTGATTGCTTCATGCTCGGTGCTCCTTGTCTGGTTTCGAGTTGGGTGTTGGGGTGCGATCGGGGGGCCTCAGGCGGGCTCCCGGTCGAGGACGCGGTATTGAAGTGCTTCGGCGGTGTGGGCGCTCTGAACTTTGGCCGACGCGTCGAGCGCTGCGATCGTGTGGGCGATCCGCAGTGCCTTCATATACGCGCGCGCGCTCATCTTGAGCCGTTCGACCCCAAGCTCGAGCAAGGTGAGTGCCTCGCTCGTCACGTCTTCGGTAAGCGCTTCGAGCTTGGTGCGCGCTCCGGCCGAAACCAAACGCGCTCGGGCTTGCTCGACCCTCTTGCGCACCGTTGACGACGGTTCGCCCGGAGCGGCTTTGCGCATCGTTCGCGCGCTCACCCGCGGGATCGCGACTTGAAGATCGAACCGGTCGAGCAGCGGGCCCGAGACGCGCCCCCGGTAGCGTGCAATTTGCGACGGACCACACCGGCAGAACCGGGTTGGATCGCCGTAGTAGCCGCACGGGCAAGGATTCATGGCGGCGATGACCATCGGCTCCGCGGGGAGGCGCACACGCTGGCGCGCGCGAGAGATCACCACCTCGCCTTCCTCCATCGTGGTGCGCAACGTTTCGATGGCATCGCGCCGAAACTCCGGGAGCTCGTCGAGGAACAGGACCCCTCGATGCGCAAGCGTCAGTTCCCCCGCGCGAATTGGATCGCCACCGCCCACGATTGCGGTTGCGCTCGCCGTGTGGTGTGGGGCGCGGAAAGGGCGCCGCCGACCGGCGAGGACGAGTGGCGAGCGGAGCCCCGCCGAGCTTGCGATGGTGGCAATTTCGAGCGCCTCTTCATCGGAAGGGGGCGGCAAGATCGAGGGGAGGGCGCGCGCCAGCATCGTCTTTCCCGCCCCTGGGCTGCCAATGAGGAGCATGTGGTGCCCCCCGGCCGCGGCGATCTCGAGGGCACGCCTCGCTGCCTCCTGGCCGCGGACGGCCTCGAGATCGCGATCGACGTCGTCGTGACCACCCAACCCCATGCGCACATCCCCCGCGACGACATCGGGGAGTGTGTCCTTACCATTGAGCCACCGAACGACCTCGCCTACATGCGAGGCAGTGTGCACGGACACCCCTTTGATGAGCATAGCCTCCGATCGGTTTCCCTCCGGAATGATCGCGTTGTGAAGACCCGCCGGCCGCGCGCTCCTTAGTAGAGCAAGCACCCCACGCACCGGTCGCAGCTCCCCCGACAACGCAAGCTCGCCAACCAGCAACGTGCTCGACAGCTGTGCGGGAGACACGCCCCCGCATGCTGCAAGCACAGAAGCTGCGACCGCTAGATCGAGCCCGGCCCCGTTCTTGGGCAGATCGCCGGGGGCCAGATTCAAGACCAGGTGCCGCGGCGGGAACGTAAAGCCGATCGATGAGAGCGCAGCACGCACGCGAATACGGCTCTCTTTGACGCCACGTTCGGGCAGCCCAACGATGTCGAACCCCGGCAACCCCTCGCCGAGACGAACCTCCACTTGTACTGGATGCGCTTCGATACCGATCAAACACGCGGTGTGCGCAGTGGCGAGCATGCGCATCGAATGAGCACACCGCGTGCCAGACCATGCGACAGCAATTCCGCGTGCTTACGCCCGCGACGTTGGCGAACCACATGTGTCCGCCGGCGGCCGTCACTTTGAAGCCTAGCCCCAACGTCGACGATGGTAAGGTCGGCGCGATGTTGGCGCGGGTTGGTGAGGTCTTCAGTCGATGGGCTGAGCGGTGGGTGCCGGACCCCTTCGTCTTGGTGCTGGCGCTGACGTTGATCACGCTGCTCGGTGGGTTCGCTCTATCGGGATCGGTCGGTGTGGTCTTTCAGGGCTGGTACGGCGGGTTTTCGAGCACTCCGCTCCTCGCCTTTGCGTTGCAGATGTGCCTGATCCTCGTGACCGGTCAGGCATTGGCCTCGAGCCCGCCCGTTCAACGACTCGTGCGCGTGGTGGCTCGTTGGCCAAAGCACACTCCGGCAGCCGCCGCTCTAGTCGCGGTGATCGCTTGTGTCACTGGCTTGATTCAGTGGGGTCTCGGAGCTGTGGTCGCTGCGTTCGTGGTCCGGGAGATCGCGCGAACCGCGGCGGAAGAAAAGCGCGCCATCCACATTCCGGTGCTCGGTGCGGCCGCGTACACGGGGCTTGCGGTGTGGCATGGAGGGCTCAGCGGCTCGAGTCCGTTGAAAGCGGCCGAATCAGCGCAGTTCACGCAAGGTGCAGGGCAGGCGATTCCGGTCGGCGAGACTCTCTTCTCGCCGCTCAACTTGATAGTGAGCGGAGGCTTGTTGGTGCTTCTTCCACTCCTATGCATGGCTCTGGCTCCGAAGGAAGCAAGCATTCCTTCGGTCCCAACTGTTGACATCGAGGTAGAGCATTCGAACAAACGGACGTTCCTCGGTCTTTTCGTCGGCGGGGTCGCAGCGGTTGTCGTCATCGTGAGCTGGGCCCGGGGCGACATCGCGTTCGATCTCAACTCGGTCAATCTCTTTTTCTTGGCGCTGGCACTTGCCTCTCACGCATCGATCCGCGGCTTCCTCGATTCGGTCACCGAGGGTGCGCGTGGCGCCGGCGCCATCATCGTGCAGTTTCCTCTCTATTTCGGAATCCTCGGTGTCATGCAGGCGAGCGGCATTATCGAGCGCCTGTCGGCAGCCATGACTAATCTGGCGTCGCCGACGACTTTTCCGCTTCTGACGTTCCTCAGCGCAGGACTCGTGAATTTCTTCGTTCCATCGGGTGGCGGCCAATGGGCTCTTCAAAGCGACGTCCTGCTGACGGCCGCCGCAACCCTTGATCTCGATCCCGGACAAACGGTGATGGCCTTCGCCTACGGCGATGAATGGACCAACCTCTTGCAGCCGTTCTGGGCGTTACCCCTCCTTGCGATCACGGGGCTCAAGGCGCGACAGATCGCCGGCTACACCGCGATCCTGGCGATCGGCATGGGTGTCTATGTTGGCGTCGTCTTGCTGGTCTTCGGCTAAAGCGCGACGCGGTAGGCGGCCTCGGTGTTGACTGCGATCTCCTCGAGCGTCGCCCCTTGGGCAAGCTCGACGAGGGTCATGCCGCCGTCGCCTGCCTTGTCGATCTCGAACACGCCGAGGTCGGTGATCATCAGGTCCACGACCTTCGTTCCGGTGAGGGGTAGGGTGCAGCTCTTCAGAAGCTTGGGCTTGCCCTTTGCGGTGTGCTCCATGACGACGACGACGCGCTTCACCCCCGCCACCAGATCCATGGCGCCGCCCATTCCCTTCACCATCTTGCCGGGGATCATCCAGTTGGCGAGGTCGCCGTTTTCCGCGACTTGCATCGCGCCAAGGATCGACAGGTTGATGTGTCCGCCGCGAATCATCGCGAATGAGTCCGCGCTCGAAAAAAAGCTCGTCGTCGGAAGCTCGGTCACCGTCTGCTTGCCCGCGTTGATCAAGTCGGCGTCTTCTTCGCCCTCGTAGGGGAAGGGCCCCATTCCGAGCATGCCGTTTTCGCTTTGGAGCTGAACGTTCATCCCTTCGGGAATGTAGTTTGAAACCAGCGTCGGGATGCCGATGCCGAGGTTTACGTAGAAGCCGTCGCGGAGCTCTTGTGCCGCGCGTTCCGCCATTTGCTCGCGGGTCCAGGTCATAGTGTGCTCCTTACGGACGCGGACGCGTGGTCCGTTGCTCGATGTGCTTCGAGGCGTTGGGGAAGTGAACTATTCGGTCGATGTAGATTCCTGGAGTCATGATCTGATCCGGGTCGAGCTCGCCTGGCTCCACCAGATGCTCCACCTCGGCCACCACTACCTCCGCGGCCGTCGCCATCATCGGGTTGAAGTTGCGCGCGGTCTTTCGGTAAATGAGATTGCCTTCGGTATCGCCCTTCCACGCATGAACGATTGCGACGTCCGCGAAGAGCCCCCGCTCCATCACGTATTCCGCTCCGTCGAACTGGCGGACTTCTTTGCCTTCGGCCACCGTCGTCCCGACCCCGGTTTTGGTAAAGAAGGCGGGGATGCCCGCGCCGCCCGCACGAATCCGCTCGGCCAGCGTCCCTTGCGGCGTGAACTCCACCGTGAGGTCACCATCGAGGAACTGTTTCGCGAACAGTTTGTTCTCACCGACATACGACGAAACCATCTTCTTGATCTGGCACGTTTCGAGCATCACCCCGAGCCCGATCCCATCGACACCCGCGTTGTTGGAGATCACCGTGAGGTCTTTCACGCCCGACTTCGCAATAGCCTCGATGAGCGCTTCCGGGATCCCACACAACCCAAACCCCCCGCTCATCAACGTCATCTCATCTCTCAACAACCCATCAAGAGCCGCAGACGCATCGCGATACACCTTATTGACCATCCCCGTATCTACCTCCGGCCAAGGGGACACGCTAGCCCCAGAAAAAGCCCCTATTTCCGCGATGTTGAGATGCACACCGCGACAACCCGGGTGCGGCTGACATATCAGGCCTGACGAATGGTGAGCTTGTCAGCGAGCTCGGTCAGCATGCCGCGACCTTGAGGATTGAAGGGAGCGCTGTCGAGGGCCCGGAGCGCCTGATCTCGAAGCTCGGAGATGCGTCGCTCGAGCCGGTCGACGACCCCCGACGCACGAAGACATGCATGCGCCGCCGCAAGCTGCTGGGCGTCCACATCGATACGGCCGACGATCGTTTCGACTGGTTTGCGATCCTGCGGTTCGGTCGATCGCCGGAGCTCCGAAAGCACGCTGCTCACCTTGCCGTGTGGAATGTCCATGCCCGGCTTCCCCGTATTGTCCGCAGAACCGAGTGCCCCGAGGAGGTCGTCGCGGATTTGGAACGCCTCTCCGATCGGCCCGGCCCAGTTGGTCAGCGCCTGGAGCTGCTCGGCGCTTGGATTACCGAGCAATGCCCCGAGAAGGAGCGGCCCGCGGACCGAGTAGCTCGTCGTCTTGAGCGCGTGCATGCGAGCGACATCGGCGTCTCCCGTGAGGTCGAGCTGTTGCCCGCAATAGACTTCCTTTTGGATCTTGAGAAACCTCGTACTGGCATCGTGCCAGGCCTGCATCGGGTAGGGCGCTTGCAGAAAGAGCTCCCACGCATATGCCGACGCCAAGTCGCCGGCAAGCACACCGAGCGCGGAACCGAGGTGCGGGTCGCGATGACTCCGTTGAAGGCTCGTGTGCACCGCAGTACCGCCGCGGCGCACTTCGTCGCCATCCATCCAGTCGTCATGGATCAGCAGATAGCTCTGCAGAAGCTCGAGCGAGGCGGACAGCTCGACGAGTCTCTCCATCCCATGGCCCGGGCGCACGCAGCGATAGCCAGCTGCCGCAACGGCAGGTCGCAAGCGCTTGCCTCCGCGCATCGTGAGCGCTTCGATCTCGTCGACGAGCTCGAGCGTCGGGGGAGAGATTTCCTTTGTCTCGCGTTTCTTCTCTTCGAAGAACTCGATCAGACGCGTGTCCACCTCTAGACGAACGATCTGGAGCCAGCTCACGGGCTCGGCCGCCTTCCGGGGCCGGGGCGTGGCGTTCACGGTCAAGGCGGGTGCAACGGCCGTTCGCGCGTGAAGACTATGAGACAAGTGCGGTCCTCGCATGAGATCTCCCTGATTGCTCGTGGTCGGTAAGGGAACGGCGAAAGAGCGCCAACGCCATCACCGGAAAGTACTGTCGGTAGAGTCTGTAGTTCAGGAGCGCCGTCTCGAAGAAGACTCCGACGAACTCTCCGTCGGGCCATTCTCCAGATTCACGTTGCGTCGATTCGAGGAAGTCGGCGGCACGGGTGAGTGCTGCGCGGTCCGTCTCGCCTGCTTCGACGAGTGCGATGAGCGCCCAGGCGGTCTGCACCGAAAGCCCAGTTCGCGCCTCGATGTAACGACCTTTTGCAGCGCTCAAAACGTGCTCGCCCCAGCCGCCGTCGGGGCGTTGATGGCTCAGCAGCCAGCGGCAGGCCTTCCGAATGCGCTCGTCGTCGGGCGCCACCCCGGCAGCGAGAAGACCGCGCACCCCGAACATCGTTCCGTAGAGATAGTGCACGCCCCATGCGGCATCCCAAGTACCGTCCTTGTTTTGCGCGCGTGTGAGAAAATCGCGCGCGTCGGCGATGGCGGTCCTGATTTGGGCCTGCAGAACGTCGGGATAGCGGCGTTGGACGACGGAAAGCGCCATGAGAGATGACGCCGCGCACTCCACGTACGAGCGCTCGGTCATGCATCGTCCGAACATCTCCGCCGGGTTCATCCACTCGAGTGGGAACGACGTCTTGCTCGGCTCGTAGCTGCCGAAACCCCCGTCCCGGTTCTGACAGCGGAGAATGAACCGTGCCGCGCGCGCGGCCCCCTCTCGACCGAGCGTCTCAGGCCGTGAATGAAGCAGTCCGAGCAACGCCTCGGCCGTGCAATCGCTGACGGGCCATCCATGTCCGACTTCGGAAAAGCACCAACCACCGCTCGGGTCGATTCGGTACGCTGCACGGTAGTCGAAAATTGGCCCCTCGATCTGCTGGCTTGCCAGGAACGTTGCGCCCCGAACCAGCGCATCACCGTCGGCCGCCTCGGGGAGCGCGGAGAGCGCCTGAAGCGCGAAGGCCGTATCCCAGCAGACGCTTCCTGCGCCGGCGACTCGTGATCCCTCCCGCTCATCCTCCCAGAACCAAGCCTCGAGCCTGTCGATGGCCTGCCGAAGCTCGACGTCATCCGGGTCTTCGGCCCAAAGCGACAGGATGGTGAGCAGGCCGTTGACCGGCGAAAGTGAAAGATGGCTGCTCGCGCGAAGGTCGAGTCGCATCCTCTTTCGAAGCTGACGCAGCACTCGCTGACGAATGTCCCTCAGTTGGAGCCGTTCGTAGAGACGACTCAATCTGAAGACCGTTCGAAGCCCGGCGCTCGCACGAAAAGGCGCGTCCGCTTCTCGAATGTCGTTAGCGTACGCGGCGAAATCGATCGCGTCGTAGTGACCCCCGTAGAGCTCGTCGCGAATCTCATCGAGGATCGGCCCTCCCGACGCGACGAACCGTTGCCCGTACAGCACGGCTAGGCCTAAGTAGATCGAGCGGGTATGGCAGTAGTAGTTCGCGGGATGAATCGGCATGCGCGACGGAAGCGCCCATACTTCTGGAAGGATTGGGTTTACGCCTCTCCAGTCGTAGAGACCGAGCACAGAGAGCCAGACTTTTCCCCAGGTCGGGATCCGTTGCACGCCACCTTCGTGATCGAACATCCGGCGTGCGCCCCGCAACCACGGCGCGCTAGGGGATGCGCCGAGCAAGCGTGCAGCCACGTAGACGAGGGTCGTCACGAAGAGGCTTCCCTCGTCGTGAGGATGGAGCCCCCAAACTCCGGCATCGTTTCGTGTCACACGGAAGTGGGTGATGAGCCCCTGACGCCGCGCGTCGGGAATCTCGGCGCCGATGATATGGGCGGTGATCGCGTACTGCGCCGTCAGCATCGGGTTCCACACGCACTCTCCCTCCCAGCTTCCGTCGTCCCGTTGCATACCGACGAGTGCATTTACCCCCCGGTCGAGGGTTGTCGTTTCCTCGAATCGCTGAGTTCTGAGAGCCGGCGTACCCATGCGTTCCTACTCCGCCGCCGCGAGCGCGACCGATCGAGCATGAAGCCTCATGTGCCCGCGCTGAATTCCCTCGGTTGCAAGGGCGCACAACGCACCGAGGTTCTGGGCAAGCCCAACCGCTGCCATGACCATCGCCAGCTCTTGCGCGGTTTCGACGCGAAGCAACTTGCGAAGAACACGAAGGGTCGGCTGCACGCGAGTGGAACCACCGACCGTGCCCACCGCCATCGGAAGCTCGATCTCCCCATGCAGGTGACCGTCCGCTCTCCACCAGCGGGTCAATGGTTCGTACCGGCCGTTTCGAGCCGCGTAGGCGTGCGCACCTGCCTCGAGACCACGCCAGTCGTTCCCTGTGGCGATGCCCACGGCGTCGATCCCGTTCATGACGCCTTTGTTGTGGGTAGCCGCGCGGTACGGATCGACCGCCGCAAATCGGTAGGCTTCCACGACGCCTTTCGCCACCTCAGATCCGTCTCGCCCCTGCCGTTCGAGCAGATCCTCCCGAATCGCGCAGCGAGCACGTGCGAGCCTACGGTCGGCGAGGTTGCTCAGGATCCGAAGGCGGACTCTACCACCGGTCACCTCTTCGATGACGGGCGCCACCCCCTCGGCCATGTCGTTCACGACGTTGGCCCCCATCGCGTTTCGACAATCCACCAGCAGGTGAATCACCAGCATCTTGGGCTCCGAGTCGAGAAGGCGAACTTCGAGCGACCGCGCTCCGCCTCCGCGCGCGACCATGCTCGGATGGCGCTGGTTTGCAGCAGCGAGAATTCGGTCGGACGCTCGCTCGACTGCCGTGCGCGCACGAAATGGATCGTCGATCGACAACACCTGAACTTGCGCGATCATCAACGACTCGCCCGCCTGTGCGTCGAAGCCACCTGAGGCCCGAATCACCTTGGCCATGTTGCTTGCCGCAGCGACGACCGAGGGCTCTTCGAGGGCCATCGGTACTACGTAGTCACGTCCGTTGACCTGAAAATTGAGGCCTAGGCCCACGGGCAACCGTAGAACCCCTACGCAGTTCTCCACCATCTGGTCGGCGATCGCCATGCCGCCGACGCCCGCGCCAAGGAGTAACTCGAGCTCTTCGTCCGTGAGGTCGAAACGCCGTGCTAGCTCCTCGTGACGGCGAGCCACGTCGAGCCGGTAGAAGCCCGGGATCCGCGAGGAGGGGCGTTCGACGGACTTCTTTAGAGCTGCCGCCGTCATGCCGCGTCCATTTCCTGGGGCCACCCGCTCGGCGCCGAGTTCGCGACCATGAGCCTCGACACCGGGTTCCACATCGCTTCGTAGTCTGCGCGAAGGAGCGTATCGTCACCGCAGTCCGCAGTGCAGCGCGCGATCACCTCCTCGACCTCTTGTCGAGTCACCTTGACGGCTTGCCCCGCTGTGAACATCGCGTCGTTTCCGTACGCGATCCCAACCGTCTTCACGGCCAGCCAAATCGGAAGCAGGCAGAACAACCGAATCTCTCGCTGATCGGAAGGCACCGCCAGCGCGTAGTCGAGCGCACGACCGAGGTTGCGACGGGCGATGTCGAAGAGTGGCACGACTGCCCGATGTGCAGCAGCACGGCGGCTCGGATCTGCGAGATCGTGGTTCCGAAGACCCTGCGCTCTGCAAAGGGAACGAGGAACGAACGACCAACCACGATGCAGATCATCGGTGATGTCCTTCAAGATGTTGACGAGCTGAAGACCCGTCCCGAACGCCTCGGCGTGTTCATTCAGCTGTTGTGCGATCGAATCGTCCGACTCGAGGCCCATCTCCAAAACGAAGAGCTCGGTCAACATGTGCCCCACGGTCCCCGCGACGAAGTAGCAGTAGCGCTGGAGATCCTCGGTCGTGGACGGAGCGATGACGCCGTCTCGGTCGGCTGATCGGTGGCTGTAGATCTGCATGCCCCGAGCCATTTCGGTCACCCAGCGCAGAACAGCGTCACGCATCTCTGACGGCACCGTGTCGAGGACCGCCATGACGCGATGAATTTGCGAGCATAGATCGATCTCTTCGAGTGGGGAGCCGTCGATGCCCACCCAGGATTGCTCGAACACCGTGGCGGATGTCGCGCCCCGAATCACGTCGTGGAACGCGCGATACCGCTCGTCGCGATCGCCGAGCGTGAAAGCTTCGTTGTCCTCGACCGCGTCGACGATGCGGCACAGAAGATAGCCACAGGTCACCGCCTTTCGCAGATCGCCCGGAAGTACCTCGATGGGGCGAGAGAACGTTCGCGACACCTTTCGTAGGCTCGCTGTGGAAAAGTCCCAGTCAGTTTGCATGTTGTTTCTCCTCGATAGAAACGCGCGAAAGAAGGAAGTCCGGGCGCGCCCAACTCTGCGGGGCCGCCCAAGACAAAGACCGAGCTCGAATTGCATCAGGCCGCGGGTGCAGACTCGCCCATGGCCAGCGAAGCCAGCTGACGAGATCTCCGACTGAAGATGTTTCTGATCGAAACGCCCCGACGCCAGCCCGGAGCGCCACATGTGAGAAAGCTCGAACGAAGTCGGCTCGGCCGGTGGAGGCAGCTCCGAGGAGGTTCATCGTTCGACTACGGTGGGCCGGGCTGGAGCGCCAAGTGCTGAAGATCGACTCACGGATCGCAATGGAGCCAGCGTCGTTTCGAACGAACGCCTGGTAGATTGCGTTAGAGAGCAGCTCGGGAATGTAGCTTTGACTTGCGCGTCTAGCGGCGTAGTCGACGAGGTTGGGGGACTCCGCCAGGGCTTCTGCGTCGAGCAGGGACATGGTGATTCCCATTGCCGTCAACGGATGAAAGACACCGGCCGCGTCACCCACGAGCGCAACACCCGAAT
>CAXMND010000133.1:0-37876 GCA_964194675.1 uncultured Coxiellaceae bacterium
GATGCGTCGGCGCTTGCGACCTCGAGGGCGTTCCAGATGCGATCGCCGACCTCGCGATGGAGAACCACCCAAACTCGAAGTGGTCCCACCGTGTCGGGCGTCTCGCGTTTACGGTACCGTTCAGCACGTTGCCGCTGCGCCTCTACGAAATCCTGACGACTGACGGGGTCGTCAGCGATGAGGCAAGAGGCGTCGCTTTCAGCGAAGAGGGTAAACCGGTGGTCGGCGACCGCTTGCACATCCCCGTGGATGGCGACTGCAATGGAGGAACGTGGACGGAGGCGCTGTGCGCTCCCTACGTCTCAAACCCAGCCGGAGAATGCGAAAACGGCTTCGACCGCAACGGCGACGGCGATTGTCTCGACGCCGGTGATTTCATCGAAGTCGACATCGCCTTCGACCGACACGAAGCGGAATACGAAGTCGAGATGTCTGCCGTCGACATGTGCCTAGGTCGCAGCGTCGCCGCGCAGGCAGCGTTGACCACGACCCGCATCGACTTCGCCACCGTCTCTCCTTGCTTCGTCGCGACCGCAGCCTATGGGTCACCACTTACCGATGAAATTTGGGCGCTTCGGCGCTTTCGTGATCGTTATCTGATGACCAACCAAGCGGGTCGGGCGTTCGTCGACGTGTACTACGCCGTCGGCCCCTACGCCGCTGATTTCATTGCTGAGCATTCATGGCTGCGAACAACCACCCGCGTATTCCTCACTCCACTCGTCGCATTCGCGCGTCATCTGACAGACGACTCCGTCGACGAAAACCCCGGCTCCTCGCGTTAAAGCTTGGCGTCCTGCTCGCGGTCTTTGCGGCTCTTGCGGCCGGAGGCTGCGCAACCGTCAAGCCGTACGAGCGTGAGTACCTGTCCCGACCGAGCATGGACTTCCAACGTGAAGCCACCGAAGCGAAATTCTATTCGCACGTGCTCGATGCCCGCGAGGGCGCCACCGGGGGCCTCGGCAACGCCGGGGGTGGTTGCGGGTGCAACTGACCATTCTACGACCACGGTCGGGAAGGGCGTTCTTTCGGTTGCTACTTACAGCCGGTATCGTCCTCCTAGGCCTGCCTCCTCGCGGCTCCCGAGCCGACGAGGTCACCGGTACTTGGACCGGTGATGTGCAGTTGCGTGGCAACTACTACTGGGATCAAAGCACGCGCTTGTTCGCGCCTGAGGTCATCGCACAGCTCGAAGCTCCCCAGGGAAGCCGTGTACGGGTCGACTACCTCGTCGACTCGATCACCAGCGCAAGCATCGCGTCGGGCGCTCTCGAGGACACCCTTTTTACCGAGATTCGGCACGAGGTTTCGATCAAGGGCGGGCACGAATTCTACGACCGAGAGAACCCGGTCGACCTGTGGGGAGGGGTGCGGTTCAGCAAAGAGCCGGACTACTTCTCGTTCGGCAGCTTCTTTCAGCCGACGATTTGGCTCGCGGATCGGGCCACGAAGTTTCTGGGGCGAGTGACGTATCTGCATGACGAAATTGGCCAGAACTTCCGAGGGGGATCGCAGATGAGGCCTGGCGAGGGCGGCAGCATCAGTGGCAACAATTTTGGCGAAACGCTCGATGCCGTATCGATGGCGGTCGGGTGGGAACAAGTGTTGAGCCGAACGCTGATCTTGGAGGTCGCTTACGACTTCACGGTGCAGTCGGGCTTCCTCGCGAATCCCTATCGTTCGGTGCTCGGCGGACAGCGCCCCGAAGAACACCCGGACCTCCGCCTACGCAACCTCCTTTACGCGCGCTTCGCTTGGTACATCCCGCGTTCGCGCACATCGCTTCAGGCGATCTATCGATCGTACTTCGACGACTGGGCAGTCTCTGCGATCAATCCAGAAGTGCGCGTCTATCAAGAGATGTCTCCGTTCTTCCAAACCCGTCTCCGCTACCGGTACTACCAACAGACGTCTTCGTTCTTCTACAAGAACGACCCCAACTCGTACACGTTCCAGGATCGTTACGTCACGAACGATCCGAAGCTGAGCGCGTTCCACGTCAACGAGATCGGCGTTCAATTTTTGGTCCTCGGCTCTTTCCTCGAGGGCCGTGCCCATCGTTCCATCGCGGGCGCCCAGTTCGACATCAGCTTCAACTACCGCTGGAACACCAACGCCTTCGGCAACCAGATCGTCGCCCAGGCAGGCGTGCGAATCCCATTTTAACACCAATAACTTCAGTCAATTCGAGCGGTCGAGCGTGTGCCCGTTTTGGGATCGGTGAAGGTCAAGGAGCTCGCTTGGAGGAGGTGGCGGTGGTAGCCGGGGAGGCTTGGGCCCCCGTAGAGAGTATCGCCCAGCAGGGGGTGGCCGATCGAGGCGAGGTGAACACGCACTTGATGGCGGCGTGCGTTGTTGGCGCGCACTTCGACTCGTGAACCGTCGTCAGCTGGCTCACTTCGTAGGACCTCCGTATGTGCTTGTTGCGCACGCAGTCGTTTGATCTCGCGTGGGTCGTAGCAAACGCGGACCTTCCTGCGGTCACGTGGGTCGTTCGCGATCGCAGCGTCGATGAACTGGGGCACGGTGACGATTCCTGTGCATCGGGCGATGTACCGTTTTTCGATTTCGCCCACCTGCAATTGGTGACGAAGTGCCTCGAACGTCCCTTGGTCGCGAGCGGCGAGCATCAATCCGGACGTGTCGTTGTCCAGGCGGTGAAGGATTCCCGGTTCGCGGTTGTGGTAGCCGACACCACGCATCTCGGGGTACCGTGCGACCAGAGCTCCGGCCAACGTACCGAGCTCGCCCTCTCGCAGCGGATGACTTGGAACGCCTGCAGGCTTGTCGACCACGACGTACCCCTCCCGTTCGAGGACAATATTGATATCGAGCGCCGGATCCGCGGTAGCGTGAAAATCGGTCGGGCCCGGTAGAGATTCGATGGTCACTCGATCCCCGATCGACACCAAAACACTCTTCTTTGCCCGCCTCCCATTCACCCGAACCTCTCCCGCCTCGAAGAGGGCCTTCACGCGACCCCGGCTCAGGCCCGGCGCGCCGCGAGCCAGCACGATATCGAGCCGCTCGCCTACATCGTCCTCCTCGATCTCGAGCTCGAATGCTGGCACCTCCTTCCCCTCCCACATTCCGCTGGGCTTTTCCACGCCGTTTGCGCCCTTCGGCGTCGCGTCTACACTGCGAAACCCGTGAGCAAACGCGATTACTACGTGATTCTCGAAGTTGGTCGCACCGCCGCCGGCGACGAGATCAAACAAGCCTACCGCGATCTCGCGATGCGATATCATCCGGACCGCAATCCGGACAACCCCGCCGCGGAGGACGCGTTCAAAGACGCGAGTGAAGCCTATGCGGTTCTGAGCGATCCCGACAAGCGCAGCCGCTACGACCGCCACGGTCACGCCGCTTTTGACACCAATGGTCCGGGCTTCGAAGTGAGTGATTTCGGCGCCGTCAGCGAGATCCTGGAAGGGCTCTTCGGTGAGGTCTTCAGCGGAGGTCGCCGCAAGCGCAGGGGTGGTCGCGATCTGAAGTACGACCTCGAGATTTCGTTCGTCGAGGCCGCGCTCGGAGTGGAAAAGAAGATCGACGTCAGCCGACCAGCTCCATGCAGCCTATGCGGCGGGAACGGCGCGAAGCCTGGGACGCCCGTACACAAGTGCAACGTTTGCCAAGGGCGCGGCCAAGTGAAGTATCAACGCGGGCTCTTCGCGGCGGCGCGTCCATGCCATGGTTGCCGTGGTACCGGTACGAAGATTCCGACGCCGTGCAAAGAATGCAAAGGGACCGGGTCCAAGCTCCGTGCAGAAACGATGAGCGTGAAGATCCCGGCGGGTGTTCAAGAGGGCGCCGTGCGAACCGTCCGAGGCGCAGGCGAGGCCGCCGACGGGGGCAACGGCGACCTCCATATCCACATCCAAGTCAACGACCACGCGCTCTTCAAGCGCGAAGAAGCCGACATCTTGGTGTCCGTACCGATTTCATTTCCCCAAGCGGTGCTCGGCGCCAGCATCGATGTCCCGACACTCGAGGGAAAGGTGGTGATGAAGGTGCCGCCGGGGACGCAGTCGGGGAAGGTCTTCCGCCTGCGTGGCAAGGGGATCCCCGTGTATGGTGGGTATGGCAAGGGTGACGAGCTGGTGACGGTCGTGGTCGAGGTACCGCGTGAGGTCAGTCGCCGTCAGCGCAAGCTCATCACCGAGCTCGCCCAGGCGATTGGCGACGAAGGCCATCCGCAACAGGCGAGCTTTCTCGGCAAGCTCCGAGGCCTTTTCGAAAGTTGAGGCCCGAGCGCCTTGCGCCCTGAGGCCAGCTTGCCAAGGTACGCCCATGCGAACCGCAGCTTTGATCATGGCTGGGGCGCTCGTCCTCCCACTCGTCCTTCTGGGAGGGGGCTGCTCCAAAAACGAAAAGACCAACACCCCGACCCTAGGCGATGAAAGCCAGGCACCTATCAAAGAGGAGACCACCGAGGTGACCGACGACAAGCCGAACGCAGCACCCGATCAATACACCGTCGAGCTCGACACCACGAAGGGCCCGATCCTGATCGAAGTGCACCGCGACTGGTCCCCACACGGCGCCGACCGCTTCTACGAGCTCGTGCAGAACGGTTACTACAACGACGTCGCGTTCTTCCGCGTCGTCGATGGATTCATGGCGCAGGTGGGTATCAGCGGTGACCCGGCCCTGAACACCAAGTGGCGCGAGGATCGGATCCCCGACGATCCGGTCAAGGGGAGCAACACCCCTGGGACGGTATCGTTCGCCACGTCGGGTCCCAACTCGCGAACTACCCAGTTTTTCATCAATTTGGTGGACAACTCGCGTCTCGACGGGATGGGGTTTTCCCCATTCGGGAAGGTCGAGGACATGACCACGGTCGAAGCGCTGTACGCTGGCTATGGCGAGGGTGCGCCACGGGGTCGCGGTCCATCGCAGGCGCTTCTTCAGTCTCAGGGCAACGCCTACCTGAAGGACAACTTTCCGAAGCTCGACTACATCAAGAACGCAAAAATCACCGAGTAACGCGTCCGGCTTCCACCTGGAAGTCGACGCGGTCGTTCTCGAGCAGGATGAACTCGGGATGCGTGGTGGTCAGGAGAACCTGGCCGCCCGCATGGCTCAGCACCTCGAAGAACCGCCGATTGCGGCTGCGGTCGAGCTCGCTCGACACATCGTCGAGTAGCAAGATCGGCACCCTGCCGGTGCGTTCGCTCAGCAGCTCGAGTTCGGCGGTCTTTAAGGCCAGCACGATCGTGCGGTGTTGACCCTGGGAGCCGTGGTGGCGCGCGCCGACTTCGTGAAGGCGAAGCTCGAGGTCGTCTCCGTGAGGGCCGTCCGTCGTGAAACCACGAGCCCGATCCTTGTCGAACGCGCGCTCGAGTGCGTCGGCAATCGCCTCCTCGGTGGGCTCCACCCGCGGCAGATACCCGACCCCGAGCGGAGTATCACCTGCGAAGACCTCCTCGAACGCGCGGATGACCCTCGGCGCCAGGTCGTCGACCAACCGGGCTCTGGCCTGCCCCACGACGGCCCCTGCCTTGCTGAGAATGGCGTCGTAAGCGCGTACTGAACGTAGGTCGATAGATTCGTGCTTCAAGAGTCGGTTCCGGCTCCGCAGGGCCTTCTCGTAGCTCCCCAAGGTCGACCGATAGATCGGGTCGATTTGCTCGAGCATGCGATCGAGAAAAGCACGACGCCGATCAGGCGCCCCAGCGGCAAGCACGAGATCGCCAGGATGAAAGAGCACCATCTGGACCGTGTGATGCCAGACGCTGCTCGAGCGCGGCCGCTTTCCATCGAGCTGAAGGCGACGACGCTGTGACCTCCCTAGCTCGACGCGAAGCTTGTGGGGTGCAGTGCCCCCCTCGATGGTGGCATCGAGCAAAGCGGTATCGGATTCGAGCCCGATCAAGTCTTCGCTCTTAGCGCCCCGAAAACTCCTGAGCGCGCCGAGGTAGTAAATCGCCTCGAGCAAGTTCGATTTCCCGGCACCGTTGTCGCCGTGAATGACGTTGAAATGAGGCCCCGGTTCGAAGGCGAGCGGTGCAAGGTTTCGAAATCCCTGCTGGCGCAGGGCGATGACTCGGGTTGGCGTCTCGGCCGTGCGCGAATCGCTAGCCAACGCCGTGCCCTAAATGCGCATAGGCATGATGACACCGATGAACTCTGAATTGTCCCCAACCGGCTTCAAGACCCCTGGGTCACGTTCTCCGCTGAGCTCCAGGGCCACCTCGTCGTAGGGAAGCGCGCTCAGGACATCGAGGAGATACCTCGCATTGAAGCCGATCCGTAGGTCATCGCCTGCGTAGTCGACATCTACCTCTTCGCTGCCCTCCCCGACGTCCGGGTTCTGGCTCTGCAAACGCAGCGTCCCGGGTTCGATCATCAACTGCACCCCGCCGCTTTTGTCGTTGGCGACCAGACTGATACGCCGAAGCGCTTCGACCAAAGGCCCTCGGGCAGCGATCACCGTCCGGCTCTGCTTGCTCGGAATCACTTTGTTGTATGGTGGAAAGTGCTCGTCAGCGAGCCTCACGCTCAAGGAGAGGTCATCTCGCTGAAAGAAGGCATTGCCCCCAACAGTGGCGATGCCGATGGTCGATTGCGTCTCGCCTTTACCCCTTGCGGCCTTCACGTCGTCGAGAAGGCGCTTGAGCTCGGCAATCCCTTTGTGCGGAACGAGGATGCTGAAGTTCATCATCGAGCCTTTGCCGCTGGCTTTCCGTTCAGCCTTCGACAGTCGGTGACCATCGGTGGTGACCATCCGAATGACCTTCCCATCTCCTTCGAACAAGGTCCCCGCTAGATGAGGTCGGGTGTCGTCGTGCGACATGGAGTGTTGCGTAAGGGAGATCAAATCAGCCAAGTCGGAGGCATCGAGCTGGGCAAACTCGGCGTCACCTGCATTAGGTAACGGCGGAAAGTCTTCCCCTGGCATCGCGGGGATCCGGTAGCGCACTTTTCCGCAGCTCAGCTCGACCGCGTGGGTATTGCTCAACTTCCAGCTAACCTCGCCATTAGGGAGGTTCTTAGCGATGTCGAAGAGGGTGCGGGCCGACACGGCGATGGTGCCTCCCTTCTTGATCTTTGCGGGAACGAGCGTCGAGACTCCAAGATAGAGATCGGTGGCAGAGAGCCGAAGGCTATCGGTCCCCTCTGCAGACAGCAATACGTTCGACAAGATGTGCATGGAGCTTTTACGATCCGCAACTCCATGCGTACGAGCGAGACCACGGAGGAATTGTTGCTTCTCTATCGTGAGCTCCATATTGGGTTACACCATTACTTCCATGAAAGGGGTGGGCTGTTTATCCACTGCATAGGATCTTTAATTTTAAGATCTCGTCTTCGTCTTAACAGCTGTGAATTGTGAATGAAGCTATGTAACCAATCGAAAGGACTAAGCTTTGAGCCAGATTTGATCAGTGGATCAATCGTGGACCAAGTGAGGGTTGCTCAAACACCGTACTATCCCCAGGCATGTTCCCCAGGTTGCTCGCACTTCGCGCACAAGGGCGGGTATACACCAAAAGTGTGTGAAATGCCCGGCCGACTCAGATGCTGATCTTGCGTTCGATGGCATCTACGGCGCCTAGAACACGCTCGTCCTGAGCTTCCACCAAGCCGCCGATCTTGCGTACAGCGCTGATTACCGTGGTGTGGTCCTTGCCCCCGAAGCGTTCGCCGAGCTCCGGGTAGCTGGTGCCGAGACGCTGACGGCAAACGTACATCGCGACCATACGGGGGAAGCTCACTGCGCGATGCCGCCGACGGGACTTCAAGTCAGCCAGACGGATGCCGAAGTAGCCGCATGCGATGCGCTGGATGTCCTCGACGGTAGTTGCCGTGTCCTGGTTTGGGATCATCGCCCGCATCGTCTCCTTGGCGAGCTCGAGATCCAAGGGCTGACCCAAGAGTTCTGCCTTGACGGCGACTCGGAGAAGTGTCCCTGCGAGCTCCCGCACGTTGCTGCGGACCATCTGTGCCAGGAAGAGCGCTACCTCGCTTCCGAGCGGGATGCCTTCGTTCTCCGCCTTCTGTTGCAAGATCGCAATACGCGTATCGAGCTCGGGCGCCTGGACGTCGGCAACCATGCCGGACTGGAAGCGACTGATCAGGCGTTCCTGCATCTCCGAGATCTGCTGCGGGTAGACATCGGAGGTGACGACGATCTGCTTGTCGGAGTGGTAGAGGGCGTTGAAAGTATGAAAAAACTCTTCTTGGGTCTGCTCACGCCCGGCGAGGAACTGGATGTCGTCCATCAATAAGACGTCGCACTGAACGCGGTAACGCTCCCGAAACGCGTTGATCTCGTGATTCTGCAGTGACCAGATGAACTCGTTGGTGAATCGCTCCGCCGATACATAGCGGATGCGGGCACGGGGATCGCCTTGGAGGATCGTGTGCCCGATCGCATTGAGCAGGTGGGTTTTTCCGAGCCCGACCCCGCCATAGATGAAAAGCGGGTTGTAGCGAGAACCGGGATCAGACGCGACTGCTACGCTTGCTGCGTGCGCCAGCTGGTTGGCGGGCCCCACCACGAAGTTTTTGAAGCGATATTTGGGATTGAGGTCCGCAGCGATCGACGGATCGCGAAGAGTTGCCCTCGGCGCAGGAGGCCTGGACGACTCGCGCGAAACTTGCGTTTTTTCGCGCAGGGTTTCGTCGAGCTCCCAGCGAACTTTCTTCGGCACGTTCGAGTCGCCGGCCTCGCGGTCGAGTGTTTCGAAAATCAGATCGAGGTAGTGCGCGGAAATCCAGTCGGCGAAGAACTGGTTCGGGATGCGCAAAACGATTGAGTCTGACTCGATGCCTCCAAATTGGACGGGCTGCAGCCAAGTTTCAAAGTTCTCCGACGAAAGGCGCGACTTGAGGCTGCCCAATGCCCGTTCCCACAGTTGTTCCATCGTTTCTCTACCCCTAAAAACCGCGCAGATCAGCGCCTTCGTCCCCAAATAATCCACACTTCGCTTGGGGCGAGTTAATCGTTTCTCATCCGCCGAACCGGCGACCTCGGTGGCGTTCTTCCAGTGAAGGGCCGCGAAACTAGCAGCCTGTTTCGAACGCGTCTATGGCGATCGCACAACAAACTTCTAAACACTTGTGATCGCGTAAGATTCAAATGCAGTTTTTTTGACAGCGATGCGCGTCGTGTCAGGTGTTGTTTCTTCGCTGGCGACAAGCTGTTGCAATCACTCCGGATTACGACTTGTTATCGTTTGCGCAACATCGACGCGCAACGCAACCCTGGTTCTTCCACAGCCCGTTGATCTTTTTCATGCCTCGCGGTCACACGTGATCAAGAGCGAGCACGCGAGGGCTCCACGGTTTGTCCACCGAGATCCCACCGAGTCGCGCGATCATTTCCGACGAGCACAGTCACAGGAAGAATGGCTCGCGGCGAGGCGTTCAAGCGTTAGCCCCTGGTTGGGGCAGACAATTTGGATGGGTGATCCAACGCTGCTAACTTCGCTCGAGGCACGGATCATGGGGAAAATACGAGCTTTTTGGATGGCCGCGATCGTCAGCCTTCTGACCGCGGTGTGCGTGCCCAGTGCTGTGCGTGCCCAGAGCGAAGCGCCGACGGGCATCGTGGAAGGGGCGGATCCTCTACTCACACCCGAAGATACCTACGAGACCGCTTACACCCTGGCGATGGGCGCAGGTGCCCGCGCCGGAGCCACGGGCACGTCGGCGCTCGCCTACAACACGTCGAACATGGCTGCCACTCCGGGTTACCACGTTGAAGCGTTCTCGCAGATCATCCCAGGCGACAATACATACTGGACGATGGGAAGCGCGATCGCGGACTCGACGACCAGTCAGAAGTTCGCTCTTGGGACCAGCTTTCGAGGAATCTTCAGCGGCACCGACCGTCGGTATAGTGGCTGGGATTGGCGCAGCGGCTTCGCGATTCAAGCCATTAAGCAACTCGGCGTTGGGCTCGGGGTTCGCTGGGGTCGGATCAGTACCAACCGGGTCGACGGACAGCGCGTCGGACCGTCCTTTGATGGCATCACGCTCGACGCATCGGTTACCATCACCCCGATCCCCTGGCTCAAAGTCGCTGGGCTCGGATACAACCTGATCAAAACCCACTCGACGCTCGCGCCGCAAATGGCTGGCGGAAGTGCGAATCTCGCACCCATCGAAAGCCTCAGCTTCGGTGGCGACATCTTGGTGGACCTCTCGACGTTCGAAAAGAACGAGCTCTTGGCGGGAGCAGGGTTCCAGTTCATCGCCGGGGAGATGGTCCCTCTTAGGATCGGGTATCGCCGGGATAGCGGGCGCAACTTCAATCAGATCACGGCGGGCGCCGGTTTCAACAAGGGCAAGTTCGGCATCGAAGCCTCCGTCCGTCAGACACTCGGCTCACAGAAAGAGACCTACCTCATCATCCAGACCCGCTTCGCCGTGAAGTAGCGCTACCTTCCGCGCGTGAGGCCGAAGTGCACCAGCCCCGGGAGGTGCCGCCCGACGAAAGCACCTACTTTGCCGTGGCCGGTAAACGTGTACTCTCGCTTTCGAGCAGCGACGGCGTCGACCATCGCTTTGGCGGCGTCATCGGTTGCCCACATGAGCTTTTGTGGTCGCGTGTCGTCACGACTCGCATCAAACACGCCTTGATTGTCGACCTGCGCGATTTCGCTTTCGATGTACCCCGGGTGGATGGTCGTGCAGCTCATTCCCGTCCCGTGTAGCTCGACGGCCAAGGTTTGTCCGATCGCGCGGACGGCGTATTTCGAAGCGGAGTAGGCGCCGACCCCTGGTGTCGCCATCATACTCGATACGCTTCCAACCAACACCAAACGGCCCCCTCTCTCCTTGAGGTGCGGAATCGAATATCGGGCGGTCATCGCTAGGCCGACCACATTGACGTCGAATTGTCGTCGCCAATCCTCGGCCGATAGTTTTTCGATCTTTCCGGCGACGGAGAATCCCGCGTTGGCCACCGCGACATCGAGCCCGCCGAGCGTTTCGACGATCCGTTGAACCGCGGACTGCACCGAGGCTTCGTCGGTCACGTCGCAGGGGACGGCGAGGGCTTTTCCGCCGGTGCCTTCAATCTCGGCGGCCACGAGCTCGAGTCGTTCTTGGCGACGCCCGGAGACCGCGATCGTGGCACCCTCTTCCGCGAATGCCAGAGCGAGGGAACGACCGATGCCACTTCCTCCTCCCGTGATCCACACGACCTGGTTTTCGAATCGCTTGGCCATGTACTGCGCCTAGCAGTTCCGCCGCGAATCGCCACGGGGCGCGGTCAGTCGACAGTCGTGTCCACCGTGTCTTCGACGTTGGCGGCTCCAGGGTCGGTTGCCCAGCGTTTGATGGGCGCAAACCAACCCGAGGCCCGACCTGCGAGGTCGACATCGAGCCGATACAAACACGGCACCACCACCAAGGTGAGCACCGTCGAAAAGGTCAAGCCCCAGACGATCACCTGTGCCATCGGCGCGAGATGCGCCAATCTGTCGCCCGCCAGCGACAGCGGGAGAAGGCCGGCGATCGTCGTCACGCTGGTCAAGAAGATCGGCCTCAGGCGCAACCGCCCCGCTTCGACGATTGCGTCGTCGAGCGCCATCCCTTGCTGACGCCGCTTGTTGATGAAATCGACCAGCACCAATGAGTCGTTGACGACGATTCCGGTCAGTCCGACGATCCCCACGAGGGCGATCAGGCCTACCGCCTTCGGCGTCAACAAGAAACCTGCAGTGACCCCGATGAACGATAACGGGATCGCAGCCATCACGACGAGTGGCTGCGAAAAGCTCTGAAACTGAGTGGCGAGGATCGTGTAGATGAGTAGCATCGCGATTACGAAGGCCTGGAGCAGGGACTCCACCGATTCTTGGGTCTCCTCCCACTGCCCGCCATAGTCGAATTCGATGTCGGGATTGGCGGCTTCGAGGGATGCCAGATTCTTCCTGAGCGTTGCGTTGACCTCACTGCTGTTGGTGATCGTTTCGTCGATGCTCGACAGCACCGACACCATGCGCTTCTGTTGGAAGCGCTGAATCTCGCCTGGTCCCCGCCCGTGTGTCACATCGGCGACCTCTCGGATCGCGACTTCGTCCCCTGTAGGGGTGATGAGCCGGAGGGACGCGATCCGTTCGGGATCCCGCTGCATGTCTTCCCTGAGCTGCACCACGATGTCGATCTCGTCGTCGCCATCGCGCAGGGTCGCCGCTGGGGTCGCCCCAAACGCACTTCGAAGCCAAGCCGAGACGGCTTCGGGGGTGAGCCCGTGTAGCGCGGCACGGTCTTCGTCGACTTTGATCTGCAACTCCTGCTTACCGAGCTCGTAGTCGTGGTTCGCGTTCCGGGTGCCTGGCGTCGTTCTGACTTCGACCAAGACCTGTTCCGCGAGCTCGACGAGGCGCTCTTGATCGTTTCCCTGCACCCGCACAGCGACCGGCGCTCCGCGGGGTGGCCCTCGATGGACTTCGACGACTTCGAGTCGCGCCGGGCCGACCACGTCGTCATAGAGGGAGCTCACCTTACTCACCATATCGCGGCCCGCGCGGGGACTGTCCCGCTCGTTCGGAGGAACGACGAAGATGGTAACCATGCCCACGTGGTCGCCCGTGTCGATTCCCATGTTCGTGCGCACCATACCCCGGACCGCAAGGGTCGCTTCGAGATTGGGATCTTCGAGGGCGAGGATTCGGTCCTCAAGCTCGGTCAGCAGCGCTTCGGTTTCTCCTTTGGACGCATCGGTCGGCATTCGGACACGGACATCGAACATGTCGACGTCCCCTTCGTTGAACAGAATGATGTCCTTGGTCGCGAGGGCCGTTCCAATGAGGAGGGCGCACAGTGCGTAACAGCCAAAGATCACGGTGGCTCGGTGGTGAAGGGACCGGCGGAGGATCCGCTCGTACGCGGTCATGATCCGCCGGTTGGCCCGCTGGAAACGAGTTTCTGGAGGAGCTGACACTCCCTTGCGGGCCCTGAGCTTGCCGAAATCCGCCATGTGGCTCGGGAGGATGAACATCGCCTCGATCAGAGAAGCGGCGAGCGCGGCCACGACCACCTTGGGGATGATCGCAAAGAACTGTCCGAGGATTCCCTGCATCAAGAGCAACGGCAGAAAGGCCGCCCAGCTGGTGAGGGTCGAGGAGACGACCGGCCAGAACACTTCTTGTGTGCCGACGATCGCAGCCCGTCGTCTCGGCATCCCCTCTTCCATATGCCGGTATATGTTCTCGATGATGATGATCGCGTCATCCACCACCACGCCGAGGCACAGGATCAATGCCAGGAGCGACATCATGTTGATGGTGATGCCCATCGCATGCATGGCGACGATCGCACCAGCAAACGCGACCGGAAGACCCACCGCGGCCATGGTCGCGTTGCGGGCGCCTATGGCTACCCAAAGCAACAAGAGTACCAAGAACAAACCAACGGCCGCATTCAAATAGAGCGTGTCGAGGGAGCTTTCGACCTCGTGTGCGGCATCGCCGAAGGTTTCGATCGTCACGCCTGGCGGAACCGTCTCGCGGAACTCGTCGACGAGGGTGTGTACACGCTCGCTGATCCGAATGCTGTCTGCTTGCTCTTCCTTTCGGACCGTAAGCACGATCGCTGGTTCGCCGTTGACGCGTCCGCTGTACTTGGCAGACGCAAACGTATCGCGAACCTCCGCGATATCGCGCACACGTACCGAGCCGCCCATTGCATCAGGGCGGATGACGACCTCTGCGAGTTCGCTGGTATTGGCGACGCGTGTCATGCCACGGACGAGTCGCGTATCCCCATCGCCCTTGGTCGTTCCCGCAGGAACGTTGGCGGCTCTCAGCCGCAGCGCTTGCGTCACGGAAGTGAGCGAGAGCCGGTGGGCGGCGAGCCTGTCTGGGTCGACATCGACTCGGAATTCGCGATCGCGAATACCGTTGCGCCAAATTCCGGAAACCCCGTCCAAGCGCTCGATTTGCTCCGCCAAGTCTTTTCCAAGCTGACGTAGCACCACCTCTGGAACCTCGCCTCGAACCGCGACGGCGATCGTCGGGAAGTCGACCTTGACCTCGCGAACGACGGGCCGCTCGGCGTCGACCGGAAGGTCGTCGATCCGGTTGACCTCGTTCGAGATCTCCATGATCGCGTTCGAGATGTCCTCGACGTCAGCCTTGAACTTGAAGCTCACATAGGAGACGCCTTCTTTCGAGCTGCTCCAGATCTCGTCTACATCATCGACGTCGGCGACCGCGTTCTCGACCGGAATCGTGACCAGTTGCTCGATCTCTTCAGGCGACGCCCCGACGTAAGGTGTGGTCACATTCCCCCAGCCTGTCGGCATCGTCGGTAGGGACTCCCGGTGCATGTCGCCCATCACCAGGGCGCCCACGACCACCATCGAGATCGCCACCAGGTTGACGAGTACGGGCTGCCGGACTGCGAAGCTCGGGATGCTCATGGCTTTTCGGTTTGTTTGGCGGTCGACGCCGTCGCCGATTCAGCGGGCACGACCAGCACTTTCGCGGCATCGATGACGCGCGTCACACCTTTGATCACGACCCTGTCCCCGGCGTTCAGACCTTCCGTGATCTCCGCAAAGCCATCCCTCACCGAACCGATGGAGACCACCCGGCGATGCGCTATCCCAGCCTCGATGACGTACACGTGTTGGCGACCAAAGCGCTCGAAAACGCCCTCGAGCGGCATTCGAAGGACCCGCTTCGGGTCGCCGGTTTCGACCGTAAACCGCGCGACGAGCCCCGGACGGAGCCGGTTCTCAGGATCGTCGATTTCGACCTCGACGGGGAGCCGTCTCGTCCGCGGGTTGATCACGTCGCCCACGCGCACCACCCGCCCAGTGAATGTTTCTCCCGGTCGCGCGAACACCGACGCTTCGACTTTGGAGCCGACGGCCACGTCCAACGCCTCGCGTGGATCGAGAAGCACCCGTGCCTTGAGAAGACTCGTGTCCGCGAGGGTCAAAAGCGGGCTTCCGGGAGCCACCCATTCGCCGATCTCGATCGCGCGTTCGACGACGGTTCCGCTGAACGGAGCGCGCACCACGGCTTCGGTCAAGCCTCGTCTCGCGAGCTTGGCTTCGGCCCGAGCCGCGTCCCGGGCGGCTGACGCCATGCGCACCGCGTCCCGCGCGTCATCGAGCCGCTGCTCGGGAAGCCCTCCCGTTTCGACGAGGCGTGTGGTTCGGTCGCGTTCGCGCTCGGCTTGATGGAGTCGTGCATCGCTTTGTGCGACTGCAGCTTGGGCGGCCTTGACTGCGGAGGTGGTACGGCCGACGTCGAGGCGGAGCAACACATCTCCCGCTTCGACGCGATCGCCGGCTTCGATGTAGACCACCACAACACGGCCCGACGTTTCGGATCGCATGTCGGATTCACGGACGGCCAGGATTTCTGCGGTCGAGGTCGAGGTAGGGGTCATCGCCTCAGGCTCAAGAGTCTTGGCGTGAACCGGCGGCGGCGGCGGCTCGGAGGCTGCGGGTGCCTCGGTCGCGCAGCCGGCGCCCGTCCCGAGCGTGAGAGCCAAAAGCCACATTATGGGCGTCATTCGCGACACCTAAGAACCCTGTGTGGGGATCCATGTGTCGGCAAGACGAAAAATAGCAGGCCGCGTTAGCGAAGCTCCGCGTACGCGTTACTCAGACAAAGGTCATCGGGTCGTGCTTCCGCGGTCACGCGCAAAACCACGCGGTCGTCGGCTTCCCAACCCCGGGTGATCAGGGTGTCGCCCGGGAACACCGGTGCGCTGAACTGTCCTTGAAGTGCGGCGAAACGCTCTCGGTCGCCACCGCATGCTTCGTCCAATACTGCGCGGCCCGCGTAGCCAAACGTGCAAAGGCCGTGCAAGATCGGCCGATCAAACCCCGCCTCGGCTGCGAAGGCCGGATCGGCGTGCAGCGGATTGTAGTCGCCGCTCAGACGGTAGAGCAGCGCTTGAGTTCGCGGAACGGTTTCACGAACCTCGAAGTCCGGCTCGCGTTCGGGTGGGACTACCCGTTCGGTCCGTGGCGGGCGTTCTCCACCAAACTTCCCGTCATTACGGAGGAGCAGTGTGACGATCCCGCGCGTGACGAGATCGCCTTTCTCGTCGCGTGCCTCAATGTCGAAGACCGACATTGCAAAGCGCTTCAAGTCGTAGAGGGCCGACACCTGACCAGTCACTTTCAAGGACGCGTTGGGGCGCATCGGTTTCAAGACCTCGAGACGCTGGCTGTGATGCACCATGCCGAGGCGATCGCAGCCGATCTCGTCTACCAACGTGTCGAACGCCGCAAATGTCGGGACTGTGGCGAAGGTCGGTAACACCTTCGGCCCGCGGTCCTCGTACAAGAAATCCAGGTTCGCGTCCGCCGTAGCTCCGACTCCGAGGGCATACACCACGGCGTCGCGCCACGTGTAGCGAAACTCGATGGGGTCGGTTTGGTAGCCCACGGTCTGAGGGTCGATGGCCATCTGGATGGGCCCGAGTATGTCTCCTTGTTACGCGTTGTCCACATCGGTAGAGTGCAGCGCAATGAGCGATGTGAAGCGAGTTGCCATCGTCTTTTCCGGCGGGCCCGCACCCGCAGCCAACGCGGTCATCGCGGCGGCTGCGACGTCGTTTCTCGAGGCTGGCGTCGAGGTGCTCGGCATCTTTCACGGCTACACCAACCTCCAAGAGTACGACGCGGCAAAACAACCCATGATCGAGCGCGAGCACTACCGCCTCCTTGCAGCGAGCGACATCCGCGGCCTTCGCAACACGCGCGGAGTTATCATCGGCACCGCCCGCGTGAATCCCGGCGCCAGTATCGGAGCGCCCGCCGATCTTCTCGACCCCGAGAAGACCGAACGATTGGCTCGCATCCATCATGCCTTGGACGATCTAGGGGTCGATGCACTCGTTTCGATCGGCGGGGATGATACGCTCAAAACGGCGAACTTCCTCTACGAATATCAGCGTCACCACGTTGCAGAGGATCGCCGTATTCGCGTCGTGCATCTGCCGAAGACCATCGACAATGACTACCGAGGCATCGACTTCACGTTCGGCTTCTTTACGGCTGTCGACGTGATGGCCAAAGAGCTCCTGAACCTTCGCGCCGACTGCATCGCCACGAGTAGCTACTTCATCGTGGAGACGATGGGCCGCAAAGCGGGTTGGCTTTCATATGGAGTTGCGATCGCGGGCGAGGCGAGCATGGTGCTGTCGACGGAGGATCTGGAAGGCGATCTGGTCATCGAAGAGAAGGTCACCGATCCCCACACCGGTGCAGAAGTCGTCTGCCGGCGGCTCTCGATCACCGCTCTCGTCGATCGCATCGTAGACTTGATACTGGGGCGGGAAAAGCGGGACCAGCACTACGGGACTGTCGTGCTGGCCGAGGGGCTTGCGGAGCTCCTGCCCGAAAACTCGCTGATGGGTCTTCCGCGTGACGAGCATGGTCACATCCGGCTGGCCGCCTTCGACCTGGCCAAGATGGTGTCGGACCGCGTGCAGACTCGATACGAAGAGCGCACCGGGCGACGCAAGAAGGTGCGACACATCCAACTCGGGTACGAGTCGCGGTGCTCACCCCCCCACGCATTCGACGTCATGCTCGCAAGCCAACTCGGGATCGGGGCTTTTCGCGCGTTGGTCGAAGAGGAGCTCGACGGCTACATGGTCAGCGTGAGTGGTCAGCTCGACCTCCAGTACGTCGAGTTCTTCAAGCTGATCGATCCACAGACGCTTCAAACCGAAGTGCGCTTCATCGAATCGGGCAGCGACTTTCATCGCCTCGCCCGCTTCCTCGAAACGCGGACGGAATCGCGCACCGAGTGGAGCCCTGGGAGGCGGCTCGAACCCGAAACCGAAAAGCCTCCGTCGGTGTGAGGTTCGCGGTCTGAAGCTCAGAACGCCGGGCGCTCGTTCATCTGACGAATGCGCTTGCGACGGCGCCGCGCAGCTTCGGCGGCCTTCTTCCGCTTCTTGATCGAAGGCTTCATGTAATGACGGCGCCGCTTGAGCTCGCGGAGGATGCCCTCGGTTGCCATCTTGCGCTTGAGATGCTTGACCGCACGCTCGAGTCCACGTTCACCGACATGAACTTCGATTGGTTTGACTTGTACGGTCTCGACCATGAACGCTTTTGCTCCCTCTAAGAGCGCGGGAGGCTTACACAGTGTACACGCGGGTGCAAGGAGGCCGAGATTCCCTGGGGGTAACCCCCCTAACATCCTGTGATCGCTGCTCTATTCCGTCGTCGCGCGCGGTTCTTCTGGGCTCGCTTCCCCCGCCTTGTCGAAGACAAGCTTTCCGTCATTCGCACGGACGCGAACCACGTCGCCTCCTGTGAAGCGGCCAGCGAGGATGTCCTCAGCCAGGCCGTTCTCGAGGTAGCGCTGGATCGCGCGCTTAAGCGGCCGCGCACCATAGGCCGGGTCGTACCCCACGTTGGCGAGGAAGTCCTTGGCCTCGTCGGTGATCTCCAGGCTGAGGTCCCGTTCTGCGAGACGCTTCTCGAAGCTCCGGAGCTGTACGTCGACAATGCTTCGAAGCTGCGTCCGATCGAGTCGGTGGAAGATGATCGTCTCGTCGAGTCGGTTGAGGAACTCCGGGCGGAACGCGTCGCGAAGGTCTTCCATGACGGCGCTGCGCATCGCCTCTTCGTCGTCCAGCGCCATGATGTGATGGGAGCCGACGTTCGAGGTCAGGATGATGACCACATTCTTGAAGTCCACCGTGCGGCCCTGACCGTCTGTGAGACGCCCGTCATCGAGCACTTGTAGCAGTACGTTCCACACGTCTGGGTGGGCCTTTTCGACCTCGTCGAAGAGAACGACCGAATACGGACGCCGCCGCACGGGTTCGGTGAGCTGCCCACCTTCCTCGTAGCCAACGTACCCCGGCGGAGCGCCGATCAAGCGAGCCACCGAGTGCTTTTCCATGTACTCGCTCATATCGAGTCGAATCATCGCCTTGTCGTCATCGAACAAGAACTCCGCCAGGGCGCGCGCGAGCTCGGTCTTGCCGACGCCGGTTGGGCCCAAGAACAGGAACGACCCGATCGGCCGGTTGGGCTCACTCAATCCTGCGCGCGAGCGGCGGACCGCGTTCGACACGGCTACGACCGCCTCGTCTTGACCGATGACGCGATCCCGAAGGCGGTCCTCCATTTGGAGGAGCTTGTCCTTTTCGCCTTCGAGCATCTTGCTGACCGGAATCCCGGTCCACTTCGACACCACTTCGGCGATGTCTTCGTCGGTGACCTCTTCCTTCAGGAACGAGGCATGGGTCTGCACCTCCGCGAGCTTTTGCTGAGCTTGGGTCACAGCCGATTCTGCGGCTGGAATCTCTCCGTATTGGAGGCGCGCTGCGGTTTCGAAATCCGCCGTGCGCTCGGCCCTTTCGAGGTCGAGCCGGAGAGTTTCGACGAGCTCCTTTTTCTCTCGAATCTCGGTGATCATCTCCTTCTCGCGGAGCCACTGCGCGCGCATCGTATCGCGTTGCTCTTGGAGTTCCGAGAGCTCCTTTTCGAGCTCGTGGAGGCGCTTCTTGCTCGCGTCGTCTTTCTCTTTCTTGAGTGCTTGTCGCTCGATCTCGAGCTGCATTACTTTCCGCTCGACGGTGTCAATCGGCGCAGGGAGTGAGTCGATCTCCATCTTCAGTCGCGACGCGGCTTCATCGACCAGGTCGATCGCCTTGTCCGGCAAAAACCGGTCGGTGATGTACCGATGACTTAGGGTTGCGGCGGCGACGATCGCCGAGTCTTGAATTCGAATCCCGTGGTGAATCTCGTAGCGCTCTTTTAGGCCGCGCAAGATCCCGATCGTGTCGGGGACCGACGGCTCGCCGGCAAGCACGGGCTGGAAGCGCCGTGCAAGCGCCGCATCCTTTTCGATGTGCTTTCGATACTCGTCAAGTGTGGTCGCTCCGATGCAACGAAGCTCACCCCGCGCGAGGGCGGGTTTAAGCATATTGCTCGCATCCATCGAGCCCTCGGCCGCACCAGCGCCGACCAGCGTGTGGAGCTCGTCGATGAAGAGGATGACTTCGCCCTTGGCGGCTTCCATCTCATTGAGCACCGCTTTGAGACGCTCCTCGAACTCGCCGCGATACTTCGAGCCCGCGACGATCGCAGCGAGGTCGAGCGCCAATAGACGCTTGTTTTTCAGGCCCTCTGGGACGTCGCCTTGTGCGATTCGGTGCGCGATCCCCTCGGCGATCGCGGTCTTGCCGACCCCAGGCTCGCCGATCAGCACGGGGTTGTTCTTGGTGCGGCGCGAAAGCACCTGCATCACGCGGCGGATCTCTTCGTCCCGCCCGATCACGGGGTCGGTCTTGCCTTGGCGCGCGGCTTCGGTGAGGTCGCGCGTGTACTTCTCGAGCGCTTGGAACTTCCCTTCGGGGTCCGGGTCGGTTACTCGCTGGTTTCCGCGAACCTCTTGAAGGGCCTCAAGGAGCTTTTTGCGATCGACGCCTTGGGCTTCGAGCGCCTGCTTGAGTTGCGAATCGCCGTAGGCGGCGAGGAGCACGTGCTCCGCAGACGTGTATTCGTCTTTGAGTGCTTCGGTTTCTTTCCACGCTGCCGTCAAGAGATCGCGCAACCGACGTGAGATCCCAGGCTCCGCGCCTCCGGCCACTTTTGGCATCCTGTCGAGCACGGCGCCCTCGGCGCGAATCAAACCTTGTAGATCCGCATCCGCCTTCTCGAGAATCGCTGGCGCGAGACCGTCGGCCTGCGCGAGCAAGTCGAGCATCAGGTGTTCGGGGTACACCTCGGGGTTCCCGCGGTCGGTCGCGTTTTCTTGAGCCGCGACCAGGGCCTCGCGTGTCTTGGTAGTGAGTCGATCCAATCGCATTGTTTTCCTATGTTCTCGGCAAGTTAAGCATGTCACGCACCGCGTCAACGGGTAGACAGCCCGCAAAAACAAGGCAATAACAACCGCGTGCGAGCCGCCATCATCACCGCCACGGTCCTGCTCGGGTTGGCTTCGTGCAAGACCGATTCGGTATCCCCGGCCTTCGAATCCCCGAACGCGACCATCGACACGTTGTTTCGTGCGTACGATGTCCGGGACGTTCCACAGGTCGAAATCCGCCGTCGGCTACAGGCTCGCGAACGCTTCAAGCTGCTAGACGAGAATCTATTCCGAAGCTGCTTTTCCGACTGGCAGGGAGAGCACGATCAGGGGCTCGGTGGCTTCGTGTTCGGGCAACTGGTCGCCGCCAAGGACGAGCTCTTGATCGACGTCAAAGGAAAGACCGCCCGCGTACGCGCATCGTCTTCGGCACCCGAGGTCTCACCCGTCGTACTGATCAAGCAAGACGCTGGGTGGAAGATCGACCTCCGCCAAAGCGTCCCCCCAGACATCCGCCAGCGCCTATACGAAGTCTACCGCCGCACCCGCCGCGCGGAACGTAGGTAGGCGCTAGTGTGGGGGTGGTGGGGTGGGACAAATTGACGGGCCAAAGGCCCGACGGGGATCAACAAGACAACAGTCCCTTTCATTGGATTCGGAAAGGCGTGATGTCGATGCGCTCCCTCGGCGGAGCGCGCTTGAGGGCGTCTTGCATCAGCAAGAGCTCCTGCGCGTGGGGGTTCAATGAGAGCCCCGCCCCAACGCTTCGCCGCGCCGCATTGACGTCTCCGACGCCCGCAAAATACAGTGCATCGGTGTAGTGGCGCCACAGGAGTTGAACCTCGGTTTGCGCATCGAGCGGTAGACCGATGCGCGCGTAAATATCATCCCAGAGCTTCCCGTGCTCTCGCATGGCTCGCCCTTCGTCCATGTCGGTGATGTCGGCGGTGAGCACGCGGTGATAGAGTTGCTCGGGAACCAACATGTCGAACATCTCCGGCGCGACTCGAATGTCCAGCTCCACGAAAACGGGACGCAACGCCGCGAGGCTCTGGAGGTCGGCCGCGTTGAGCTCGCCGTCGAGAACGTAGCTGCGTAGTAATAACTTGAGCTCGGGCTCTTTGGACACGAGCCGATCGACGAGTTTCGGGTAGCTCAAAAGGGGAAGCGGCACCATCGTAACGTCGGGCCGGCTCAACTCTTCGGCCTCGCCGCCCCAGAAGCGAAAGATTGTATTTGGATTGTGGGCCAACACTACCGCGCGGGCCGGGAGTGAGCGACGGAGGCCGTCGTCGAAGACATCGGTGTCGACGAATCCCGCAAGCGAAGCATCCTCGTATGAACGAACGAACTGAAACAACGCTGCCGCGGCGACGATCGTGCCGAGCACCGGAATCAACTTTCGGCGATTGGGAAGCGCTTCCGCGACGGCCGAGAGCAAGACGCCCAGTGCGAACGCGCCAAACACGCCTATCGACGCGTAGGCGAGCATGAAATACGCCAGCGCATCGGGATTGCCGTGCACGAAGCCGAGGAGGGCTCGACCGATCGTGTAAACGAGCCAGAGCGTGAGCCAAAAGAGGCCGAACTTCCGACCCGCGCGGACCCGGAGCATGAAGTAGGCACCGAGCAGTCCGAGCAGTAACGCTCCGAGGTGCAGGTCCTGACCCATCGCGACGATCACGTCTACGAGGTGCTCACGAAAAGGTGCTACGCGCTCGGGTCCGAGACTCTTCTGGAACGCTTGCGCGCTAACGACCCATACGAAGCGAGAGGGGGTGGTCGGGTCACCCAAGTTGAGAAACGGCTCCGAGATCGCACGCAGTGGTAGGAAGAGATACGTCAGCAAGCCGGCTCCGAGGAATCCGGTCGACCATGCGAAGGGGCGCCATCCCCATGCTGCCCAAACCCCGATCAGCAGCCACACGGAAGGGACGAGGGCCAGAAGCGCGAGGTAGTGGTGGTTCGCAAGGGCCAATCCGGCGGCGAGCGCCGCGTGATAGAGCGGTCGGACATCACCGTCTCGGCCCGACGTCGCGACACATAGCAGACGCTCGATCGCAATACATAGGAGCGCCGCTTCGAGCGCGTACACCTCGGGGCGCACGGCCTGGAACCACCACGCTTGGCTTCCGGCAACCCACCAAGTGCCTGCCAAAGAGAGTGGAGTAACCAGCGACTCGCGAACGACGCCGCTCACGAGGAGTGTCCGTTCGAATGCAGAGAAAAGAGCCAGGGCCGCGACCGCGCTTAGGACGGCACACACCAACGCCACACGGAACGAGAGCGCGCCGAAAGGCAGCAGGTTCGCCGACCCTAGGACGAGCGATGCCAGTGGATGCCCCGGGGGATGCGAGATCCCGAAGTCCGCAGCAGCAGCTACGAACTCACCGCTGTCGAGCCAATGCGCGTACCCCGACGCACTGCACAGGTACACGATGAGCGGCACCCCCCCCGCGAGCAGTCTCTTGATCACGTTGCGGTTCAAGACTTCGCAATGATCGAACAACATCGGTTGCCGGGTCAAATCTACGTCGAGCCGGGAGCCAACTGTGCCATAGTTCGCACATGCCCAAACGTCCGACGAAGTACTGGCTCATGAAAAGCGAGCCGGACGTCTATTCGATCGATCACCTCGGGCGTGACGGCACCGAAAGTTGGGAGGGAGTGCGCAACTACCAGGCACGGAACTTCATGCGCGAGATGGCTGTCGGCGATCTGGCGATCTTCTACCATTCGAGCGCCAACCCCCCGGGCGCGGCGGGCATCTGCCGGATCTCTCGGGAGGCCTACCCCGACGACACCCAGTTCAACACGAAGAGCAAGTACTACGACCCGAAGTCGAAGAAGGAAGACCCGCGATGGTCGATGGTCGACGTCTCGTTCGTCGAGCAATTCAAGGAGCTCGTGTCGCTTCAGGCGCTTAAAGACGACCCAGGGCTCGAGGGGATGCGGGTCACGCAAAAGGGGTCGAGGCTCTCGGTCCAGCCCGTCGACAAGGCGCATTTTAAGCGGGTGCTGAAGATGGCGAGGGCGGAGACCAAGGTGCGGTGAGGGGTTCAGACCCACACGTCTTCCGCCGTCGCTCTCGTCTCCGTCAGCGTCAGCCTCACGTGGTGGCGTTTCATCGTGCCGCTCTTGATTCGGTGACGGGGGACCTCTGCGGCGTTGACGTAGAGGGTGTCGTCCTTTTTGATCTGCGCCGGGCGATGTTTTCCCGATTTCGTCCTTCGGTGCATGTGACCGGCGATTGTAGCGAGAACCACGCGGCCGTTCTCTTTGGCGTGCTGCACCGCCTCTTCAAGGTCTCGATCGCCCCAATCCTCTTCCCGTTTGCGAAAATCACAACCCCAAATCGAGTCTGCGCGGTCGCCTAGCCCGGTCGGGCCGTTGTGGGCCAAGAAGACGATCGGCGCGTCATCGCATTGATCGACGAGCGCCTTTAGACGCGCGCTCGAGGCGTCCATTGAGTCGACGTTGTACTTGTCGGCGAGGTAGCGGACGCACGCCACGCGCCGGCCTCCGATCGAATGAGGGCGACAGACGACGAGGTTGAAGGCGACGCCACAAAGCTCGACCTTGTGTCCGCTGTACGCCACGAGCCTCACATCGCCGAGCGCGCGGTCGAGGGCCCGGCATCGCCGGTCTTGGCCTTGGCAAAACGCGTGTCGAAGTCGATGGGCGCGCGGGGCGATCTCAGAGCCGAGTTGCAGGGCGTGTAGCCCGTCGTGGTTGCCCGGGATGCACATCGCCGGGATGCGTAGCTTTCGGAGAGACCGTGCGACCCTGAGCCCGCGCACCTGCGTGTATGCGGCCAGGTCGCCTACGAACAGGAGCATGTCGTAGTCGCTGCGGTTGAAGAAAGCGACGTCCTCGGCGTCCCAGAACAGATGCACATCACCGATCACGCCGATCGTCGCCGCTTGCGCGGCCGGTTCGTTCATGGGACGAAACTTAGCCGATACAGAGCAACCCGCGAAGGAGAAGGGACCGTTCAATGACCACGCCGACCATCCAACGCCGCGAGCCGGCCTTCGTGTTGGTTCTGAGTATCGTGACGCTCGGCCTCTATCTGCCCTTCTGGTACCACGGTATCTACGAAGACCTCGAAGCTCTCGACGGGAAGACACCCACCGGGCGGGGCTACTGGCTGGACTTCCTTTTCGTCATCGTTACTTTCGCGATCTACGGTATTTGGGTCGACTACCAGATCTCGCTTCAGATTTCCGAGTTCGAGGAGCGCAATGGGCTGGGTCCGGTTCAGGACACCTCGATGATCTCGGTCATTCTCGACGTGGCCGCCTACTTCACAGTTTTTTTCACCAACTTCGTCACCAGTGCGATTCAGCAAGACCAGTTGAATCGCGTCGTCGAGAAGCTCGCCTCTCGCGCGCCGAACGACGCTCGCCTTCTCGCCTGACGACAATGGCACTTCAGACACAGCTCGCCATCCTGGTTGGAGGGGAGTCCCGCCGTATGGGAGAGCCGAAGGGGCTCCTCATGGTACCGGACGGCTCGCAAACGATCCTCGAGCGACTCGTCGAACGCGGTCGCGAGGCCGATCTCCTGCCGTTTCTGGTGGGCGATGCACATCCGTACTCCGGTCTATGCAAGGAGCTCGCCCGCGTCGATGACGATCCCCCCGGTTCCGGCCCACTCGGTGGGTTGCGGGCGGCCCTCGCACACGCCCATGAAGCCGGACGGCGACATGTCATCGCAGTCGCCTGCGACATGCCGCATGTGGCCACCGAAGCGCTCCTTCTTCTACGCGATCACCCGAGCGAGGCGCCGGTATTGGCTCCACGTCGCACCCCCGACGCCCCGTGGGAACCCATGCTCGCCAGATACGACGTGGAGCGCTTGATCCCCGTTCTAGACGGCGCAATGGCGCAGGGACGCCGATCGTTTCAGCAACTCTTTTCCGAGATCGAAGTCTGGCCGCTCGAGCTCACGCCGGCCGTCGAGCGAGCGCTCGACGATTGGGACACACCCACCGACGTGGTCCGGTAGGATCACCCTGCTAAGCTCGGCGCGATGACCGACGTCTCCCAGGCGCTTTCCGACACTCTGCTCGCTTTGGCGCGAATTCCGAGCCCCATTGGCGAGGAAGCTGCGCTTTGCGACCACGTCGAGGAGCGCCTAGCGCGTAGTTTGGGGGCTGACGCGATTACGCGCTTCCATGACAGCCTTATCGTGCGCGCGGTGCGCCGAGAGGGCGTGCCCCGTATCGCACTCGTCGGGCATCTCGACACGGTCCGCACCGAGCACGACGGGCCTGCACGGATCGAAGGAAACAAGCTCTATGGGGCGGGCGCGGCCGACATGAAGTCGGGGCTTGCGATCATGATCGAGGTCGTCGAACGCATCGATCGCGACGCTCTGCCCTATGACCTCACGTTGATCTTCTACGAGCGCGAGGAAGGGCCTTTTGAGGAGAATCGTCTGGGGCCGATTCTCGAGTCATATCCGGAACTACATGAACTGAACTTCGCGATCTGCCTAGAACCGAGCGACAATCAGTTGCAGCTAGGCGCGACGGGCTCGATTCACGCCACCCTCACGTTTTACGGACGTACCGCCCACAGCGCGCGGCCCTGGCAAGGAGACAACGCCCTTTACAAGGTCGCGAGTTTCTTGAGGGAGCTCGAGAAGCGTGAGCCGCGCGACGTCGACGTCGACGGCTACACCTTTCGCGAAGTCATGACGCCCACCGTGATTTCGGGTGGACGCGCGCGAAACGTGGTTCCTGGCCGAGTCGATCTCAACGTGAACTACCGTTTTGCCCCGGGGCGCACGCCCGAAGAGGTGGTCGCCGATCTTCGTGCGCTCGCGGGAAATGACTGCGAGGTCAATCCCACCGACCTATCGCCCGCCGGACGTCCTCACGCCGTAAACCCGTTGGTTCAGCACCTCATGACCTGTGGCGTGCGCGAAGTGAAGAGCAAGCAAGCCTGGACCGACGTGGCTCGTTTCGATGGCATCGGCGTTCCGGGCGTCAACCTCGGCCCCGGCGTTGCGGCCCAAGCGCATCAGCCAAACGAGTACACCGAGCTCGACAAGCTTGCCGAGGGCTACACGATCTTCGAGCGCTTTCTTACTTCTTCGTGCACTCGCCGAAGGCCTTGAATCCTCGAGCCGGCGAGTTGAGTCGACAGGTGGCCTCTTCGGTGGCTTTGGGGCCAAGCGTCAAGGGCAGTCGCGGCGAGGGATCAACGTCGGTCCATACCTCGCACTGGAGTGTCACGTCGCACCTGTTGGTTACGATCACCACGTGGTTGTAACCGAGCGCGCCGTACCGGGCCTCTCCGCGAACGTGGTAGCAGTTCTTCATGGATTCGGCGCCGTCGTCTGCGCTCAACGGAGCCTCGGGCGCCGACATGGCAAGTACGAACAGAGCGATGAACAAAGATCTGACGATGGCTTTCATGATGACTAACATTGTCAGAAGATGAAGACGCTCGGCAAGCTCTCGCTATTCATCGTGATCGTCCTTGCTTTGGGATGCGGTAAGAAGAAATCGCACCCTGAGGAGGCCGTGAGAGCACCCGACCGGGTCGAGAAGCAGGAAAAAGACGCCGAAGAGGAGGGCTCCCTCGAGAGTCGCTGCTTTGAGGGCGACCTAGAAGCCTGCGACGAATTAGCTCACTAGTGTGCGGATCTTTTCGTCTGTGGCCGGCTTACCTCCTCGTTGGCGCTACGCGCCGCTGCTACGCAGCCCTGCGAGGTACAGAGGTACCTCTCAGTCGCTCTCTGTGGGGGCGCTCGGCCACAGACGAAAATCTCTCGCACACTGGAGAGATTGGGCCTCTATTCGAGGGTTTTTATTTTTAGCTCTAGGAGCTGGTCGGGCTCTACCCGTGATGGGGCACGGGTCATCAAGTCGTTGGCGCGCTGGGTCTTCGGGAACGCGATGACGTCGCGAATCGACTCGGTCTCGGCGGCGAGCATGGCGATTCGATCCATTCCGAAGGCGATTCCGCCGTGGGGCGGGGCTCCGTAGTTGAGGGCATCGAGGAGGAACCCGAACTGCTCGCGCGCCTCCTCGTCGCCAAGGCCGATCACCTGGAAGACCTTCTTTTGAACGTCAGGGTCGTGCAAACGAATCGAGCCACCGGCGATTTCGACGCCGTTGAGCACGAGGTCGTAGCGATAGCAGAGCACGTTGCCCGGGTCGCTATCGAGGAGCTCGACGCACTCGTCGTGCGGCCGAGTGAAGACGTGGTGCGCCGCGTCCCATCGCTTCTTTTCTTCGTTGCGCTCGAAAAGAGGTGGGTCGACCACCCACAGGAAGTTCCACTCGCCACCGCTTCCCGTCTCGGGGATCAGGCCGAGCTTGCGCGCGATGTGAAGACGGAGATTGGCCATCACCGTGTGCACCTTCTGGGTCGGTCCGAACTGGAAGAGGATCAAGTCTCCGTCCTTGGCACCGACCGCCTCGTTGACGGCCTTGCGGAACTCTGGCGTGACCATCTTCGCAAGCGGACTTTGTAGCCAGTTGCCTTCCGCATCGACCTTGGCCCGTGCCAGGCCCTTGGCGCCCATTTGCCCGACGAACTTCTCGAGAGCGTCGAGGTCCTTGCGTGAGAAACCATGCCCTGAGGGGACGACCATTGCCTTCACGATCTCGGTCGGCAGGTCTCGTCGATACACCCCGTCCGTGAACTTCTTGGCGATCGGTTCGAGCATCCCGATACCGCCGCCCCCGTGCTCGATCGTGAGGTCGGTGAGGTCCACGTGCTCCATCGCAAACCGCATATCGGGTTTGTCGTTGCCGAAGCGCTCCATCGATCGGGCAAATGGCAGTCGCGGGAAGCTTCGATCTGGATATGGCTGCTCGAGGTCGACGCCCAGTACTTCCTTCCACAGCCGGAAGATCAAGCCCTCGATGACTTTGAACAGGTCGTCCTGGTTGATGAACGACATCTCGACGTCGATCTGGGTGAACTCGGGCTGCCGATCGATGCGAAGGTCCTCGTCCCGAAAGCAGCGCACGAGCTGGTAGTACTTGTCATAACCCGCCACCATCAGGAGCTGCTTGTAGAGCTGCGGGCTTTCGGCGAGCGCATAGAAGTGGCCGCCATAGAGTCGTGACGGGACCAAGAAATTTCGCGCTCCGCCCGGGGTGTACCGGACCATGAAGGGGGTTTCGACTTCGAGAAACCCTTCGCTCTCGAAATAGTTGCGCGTCTCGTGGTTGAGACGACTCCGCATCATCAGGTTCTTTTGGAGAGGTGGGCGACGGAGATCGAGATAACGAAACTCCAATCGTTTGTCCTCGTGCGTCGGGATGTCCTCTGCGATCTCGAACGGCGGCGTATCCGCCTTGTTGAAGACCGTCGCCTCCATTGCGATCACTTCGATGGCGCCGGTCGTCAAGCGAGGGTTTCGAAGGCTCGTCCCGTCTGCTTTGGTGCCTCGATCACGGACATTACCGCGGATGCCGAGAACCCACTCCGAGCGCGCACGATCGGCCGTCTCAAATGCTTCCTTGGCGCTTGTCTCGGGGTCGAACACGACTTGGGTCAGCCCCCCGCGGTCGCGCAGGTCGATGAAGATGCAACCACCATGGTCACGCCGATTTTGAACCCATCCGAAGAGAATGGTCTCCTGGCCGATGTGGTCTTCGCGCAGCTCGCCGCAAGAATGTGTTCGCTTCAACTCGTCGATAAAACGGGCCACTTCCGGCCTCCTTAAAACCCGCATTTTCGGGCGGTGCCGGAAGGTAGCGGTCCCGGTCGCGACGTCAAGCCAGGGCGGTTTCCTTCAAATGTACAGGCAGTTGCGCTCGGGCACGTCGCCGTAGACAATGCGTCTCAGGGACCGCAACCAGGGGAGCGAGGAGATATGGCTGCCGAAGAGATCGAGTGCCACGTATGCGGTGCACTCAACCCAAAGGGGACCGAGCGATGCCGCGCGTGTGGAGCGCGGCTTACCGAGCTCCTGGCTGAGCTCACCGAAGAGGAGGCTCACGCGCGCCGAAACCAGCCGGACGGGTTCGAGCTCCGATGGGCGGCGATCTCATTCGGCCTCTTCCTCGTGCTGGCGGCGCTGGCCCTCGGCCTCCTCCCGCTGGTGATCCCGCCCTACGATCCGCAGGGGTTCGCGGGCATTGTCATCACGATCATCCTTTGGTTCACCGGCGCGGGTGCGATCAACTACGTCTCGCCGGGCAAGAACTTCCTTGAGCCTCCCGTCGGCGGCTTCCTCGCAGCGATCCCGACGATGGCGTATCTGTCCAGCATCGCCGATGTCTATCAGCTCTCGACTGGCGCCTACATCCTCGGCGTGCTGATGGCGACGATGATGGCCTTGATGGGTGCGTTCGTTGGCAATCTCGTGAAGATCGGTGCCGCCCCGGAGCCGAAACTCAAGAAGAAGAGCTCGCGACACCCCAAAGCTGCCTAAGCACGCTGGCGGGTGCGGTTGCTACAATCGCAGCCTGAACCCGAAGCCCGGAATCAAGGCAAACCCGCCGCGGTTGAGCGAGATCCCTGCCTGGTCGATGAACCAGTATTCGTAGGCCGTCGTTAGCTCGATCAAGACATGGAACCGACGAATGCCGAGGGCCATCCCGATGACCGGTCCGATGCGCAATCCGGCTCCGCTCGCTCGTGCGCCGCTTCCCGAGACTTGAAAGTCTCCAAAGACGTATTCACCACTTCCGCGAGCGCCGATCCAAAACTCGTAGATGCTGCCGATGTCCACGCCAAAGGTGAACGGCACCTCGAGGCCGACGCGCCCGCCGCTTCCGGAGCCGTCGCGATCGGTGATCCAGCCGCCGTAGGGCGCGATCCCGACGACCAAGCTCGTTCGGGTGGAGCCGTCTTGCAGCAGGGTTTCATGGCGTGCGTCTACACGCAGCATCGTGCCTGCGACCATCAAGCCGAGGTCCCAAGCCTTGCTCAAGCCGTAACGACCATATGCCATCGGCACGACCCCCCCCGCGTCGGCGGCTTCGCGGTAGCCAGCCTCGCCCGGGTCCGCCACCGCCGGATCCTTCAGGTCTCCGAGTGGGATGCGGGCTGTGCCCCCGAGGCCGATGTCGGTTCGGTGCTTCGGCGTTGTCGAACCACCGACCATCGCCGGCACCGCCGTTGCACAGCCGCTCATAAGTGCCAACGATACGAGCACGATGGCGAGCTCCCTCCACCTCACAATAGCGTTCGTAGCTTAACTTTCGCGGGTCGGGGATCTTTTGCGTCGGGGGGCGCGTCTCGCTGTCCCGAAAAGTCGATGAAGTCGGCCATCAGGTCGTAATCGGCAGCATCTGTGACGAGAACGCGGCAGATCTCCCCAGGTCGGGCGGTGCCATTCGCGAGATACACACTGCCATCGACCTCAGGAGCTTGGCCCCACCAGCGCCCCTGCAGCAGCAGGTCGCTTTCGTCGCTGACCCCTTCGACCAACACGTCTAGCTGCGTCCCGACCCGTAGCTCGAGCCGACGCCGACTTATCGGCCGTTGGATTCGCATCAACTCGGCTCGGCGCGCTTCGGCGACTGCCGTTTTCGGCGCGTCCGGCATCTCTCCGCTCAGGGTGCCGTCTTCTTGGGAGTAGAGGAAAACGCCCACGTGATCGAACTCGGCCCACTCGGCGAACTTGCAAAGCTCTTCGAAGTCCGTGTCGGTCTCACCTGGGTGCCCGACGATGAAGGTCGTCCGGAAGACGAGATCTGGAATCGCTGCGCGAAGACGTTCGACGACCTCGGTCATGCGATCCCCGCCGTGACCACGGCGCATTCTTTGGAGCATGTTGTCGGAGGCGTGCTGAAGCGGCATATCGATGTACGGAAGCACCTTGTCGTGTTGCGAGATCACCTCGATCAGCGACTCCGTCAGCTTTTCTGGATAGAGATAGTGCGTGCGGATCCAGCGGATTCCCTCGACCTCGCCGAGCGCCTCGAGCAGCTGTGCCAGAGTTGCGCGCTCCGATAGGTCGCGTCCGTAGGCGATGGTGTCCTGGCTGATCAAGTTCAGCTCGACGACTCCGGCGGCGGCAAGTCGTTCGGCCTCACGGACCAAATCGTCGACGGTCCGAGAGCGCTGCTTCCCCCGGAAAGAAGGAATGGCGCAGAAGCTACATGATCGATTGCAGCCTTCGGCGATCTTCACGTAGGCGCGGTGAGTGGCCTCGGTGAGGATTCGCGGGTCGTCGGCACGCATCGTGTACTCCGCGGGGTTGCCAACGAGCATCCGTTCCTCTCCACCTTTGAGAACGGCGGGCAGTTTCAGCATGTCGCTCGAACCGAGGAAGTGATCGACCTCGGGCAGCTCGAGCTCCAACTCCGCCGGGTACCGCTGCGAGAGGCACCCGGCGACGACGAGCTTCTGACATGTGCCCCTTTTCTTATGGGCGCCCATCTCGAGGATCGTATCCACCGACTCCTCTTTGGCCGGACCGATGAAGCCACAGGTATTGACGACGATCACCTCCGCCTCAGCCGGGTCATCGACGTGGCGGAAGCCGGCCTCGCCGCTCACCCCGAGCATGACCTCGGTATCGACCCGATTCTTGGCGCACCCAAGCGAGACGAAGTGGATGGTGCGGGGCCCCGCCATGCCGCTTGATTACTGGGAAATTCCGCGTTCCGCTACCCGCGGCCCCGGGGGCAGCCCAACGGTTTTCCTCTTGATTTGCCTCCCTGCCGGAATGCCGCTACAAGGGCCGCCTTCCCGCGAGCCAGGAAAAGACTTGGGATTTCGCGCCAGGAGCCTAGCAGATGTCTCGATACACAGGACCTCGGGTAAAACGCATGCGCGCGCTCGGCATCGATCTGCCGGGTCTGTCCCGTAAAAGCATGTGGAACCGCCCGTATCCGCCCGGTGTCCACGGGCCGAAGTCGGTGCGGCGCCGTAAGATGAGCGACTTCAAAAAGCAGCTTCTCGAAAAGCAGAAGCTGCGCTTCAACTACGGCCTCAACGAAGGCCAGTTTAGGCGTCTTTACCACGAGGCGGTCCACAGCAGGGAGCCGTCCGGTGACAAGCTCCTCGAGTTCCTCGAACGTCGCCTCGACAACTTCGTTTTCCGCGCCGGGTTTGCGCCAACCATTCCAGCCGCGCGCCAACTTGTTTGTCACGGCCACTTCCTCGTGAACGGCAAGCGTCTCGACATTCCTTCGTACCGCGTTCGTGAGGGAGATGTCGTCAGTCTCCGGGAGCGCAGTCAGAGCCTGGCCACCGTCGATGCGTCGCTCAGTGACGTGCGTATCGTTCGGCCCGATTGGATCGAATTCGACGAGGGCAAGAAGGTGGCGTCCGCAAAGGCGCTTCCGAAGCCCGACTCGGTGCCCTTCCCTCTCGAGATCGACCTAGTCATCGAGTACTACTCGAAACGCCTTTAGTGCGAATCTTTTCGCTTGTGGTCGGCTTTCCTCCTCGCTCGCTCCCTGCGGCGTACTTAGGTACGCCTCAGTCGCTCTCTGCGGGGGCGCTCGACCACAAACGAAAATCTCTCGCACTATAGTGACGTCATGGCTATCGTTGATGTTGTTATTCCTGCACTGAATGAGGAGCGGGCGCTCCCGAAAGTGCTTGGAGAGATTCCGCGGCCGTTTGTCCGGCGCGTTGTCGTGGCGGACAACGGATCGACTGATCGCACCGCCGAAGTGGCGCGCGATGCTGGAGCCGAGGTGGTGCACGAGCCGGACCGTGGCTATGGAGCCGCCTGTCTTTGCGCGCTCGAACGCCTCGCCGAGGACCCCCCGGATGTCGTCGTGTTCTTGGATGGCGACTACAGCGACCATCCTGCCGAGCTTCCATCCCTGGTCGATCCCATCCTCAGGGGCGAAGCGGAGCTCGTGATCGGGTCGCGCGCGACCGGGCGACGGGAGGCCGGGGCTCTCAGCGCTCAGCAGCAAGTCGGCAACGCCATTGCGTGTCGAGCGCTTCGGCTCTTGTACGGCGTGCAGTACACCGACTTGGGGCCTTTCCGTGCGATCCGCTGGCGCGCTCTCGAGTCCTTGGAGATGCAGGACCGTAACTTCGGTTGGACGGTCGAGATGCAGATCAAGGCAGCCAAGCGCGGCATTCCTCATCTCGAGGTCCCTGTCTCGTATCGCTCGCGCATAGGTGTGTCGAAGGTTAGTGGCACGGTGAAGGGCTCGCTGAGCGCGGGCGCCAAGATTCTCTGGCTGCTAGGGCGCTACGCATGGAGCTAGCGCAGCTGGCCGTGTTCGTGCGGCCTCCAGCGGCAGGCGGCACGAAGACGCGCTTGGCCGAATCGCTCGGCGATCAGGGCGCCGCCGAGCTCTACGAAGCCTTCGTCGACGACACCCTGCGTCTGTGCGCGCGGATCCAATCGAGGGACCGCGTCGACGTGGTCCTTTGGTGCGCAGGCGTTCCAGACGACCGTGTTGCAGAGTGGGCGACCAACGTAGAAACAACGGTTCGCACGCAGCCCGAGGGAGATCTCGGCGTTCGACTCGGTGCCGCGTTCGAAGAGGGAATGGCTCGTCACGAAAGGATGGTCGTCATCGGGAGCGATGCGCCCACGCTTCCGCTAGATCTCATCGTCGCCGCTTTCGATTCGCTTGCGCGCGCTCCCATGATGCTCGGCCCCTCCAGCGACGGCGGGTATTACGCAATTGGTGCGTCCCAGCGGGTGCGACCGAGCTTCGAGGGCGTTCGCTGGTCGACCTCGGCCGCATTCGACGATACAAAAAAGGCGAACACCGGGCTTCGGGTCGCCGTCACGTCTCCCTGGTACGACATCGACGAGCCGAGCGACCTCCGTCTCTTGCGCGCACATCTGTCCGTCGACCCATCGGCTGCCCCTGCCACCGCGATGCGACTCTCCGAGCTCAGGCACGCTCACAAATAGGGCGTGAACAGCCTTGCGGTGCCATCCCGAAGCTTGAGGAGAGGGCTCCTCGCTTCGAGCTCCTCGACGGTGAGCAGGCGTGCGTTTTCGAGTCGTTGCCGCACATGGTCTTCGAGACTCGCTCCGAACGATTCGTCGTAGCATTCGATGTTGAACTCAAAGTTGAGTCGGAGGCTCCGTGGGTCCCAGTTGGTTGAACCGATCGAAGACCAGTACCCATCGACCACAAAGAGCTTCGAGTGGTCGAACGGGGGCGGTGTGAGCCAAAGCCGGAGCCCCTCCCTCAGCACCTGACGGTAGTGCCCCCACATCGCCCACCGAACCATAGGCAGATTCCCCATCTCCGGAACGATCACGTCGACCTCGACCCCGCGCTTCGCCGCAAGGTGGAGGGCTTTCAACAAGACTTGGTCTGGAAGAAAGTACGGAGTCATCACCCGAATCGACCTGCGCGCTGCTCCAACGGCCGCCAAGAAGACCCAGGTGAGGGCGTCGATGTTGGCGTCCGGGCCGTCGGTGATCCCACGGGCCAAGGTTTCTCCCCGCGGTTCGAGGTCCGGAAACCAAAGGGAGCCCTCGAGCTTCTCGCCAGCCGCGAACGCCCAATCCTCCGCGAATGTCTCTTGGAGCTGACTCACGACAGGACCCTCGACTCGAAAGTGGAGGTCCTTCGTGGCGTTCGGAGCACCCGAGGCAAGGACGCAACCCTGTCTGATGTTCATCCCTCCCGTGAACCCGATCTCGCCGTCGACCACCAAGATCTTTCGGTGGTTCCGCAGATTGAAGTGCGTGACGCTGCGCGGGAGGAGCGCGGGTAAAAACCTCGCGACCGGAACGCCGCGCCTTCGCAGCACGCGATCAATGCGTGGTCGTGCGTATCGCGCGCCTACGTCGTCGACCAAGACACGAACCTCGAGCCCTCGCTTGCGGGCGTCCGCCAGGGCGTCGATGAGCTCTGCACCTACTCCGGTTGCCTCGAAAATGTAACTCGCGAACGCGATCGAGCGCCGCGCACTCTGGATCGCCGAGAGCATCTCGGGATAGGCTTCGTCTCCATCGACGAGCCGTTTTACCGAGTTGCCCACGACCAGCGGCCGTGCCGTCACAGTGGTCACGACGCGCGCGAGCTCGATCAAACTGGCTCGCTCGTTCCCGAGCTCTCGATCGAGATCTGCCGGTGAGCTCGGCGCATCGTCCAGCACCACCCCGTAGCGTGTCGCGCCCGACTTCAGCTCCTTGGCCCGCCGTTCGATGCGATTGATCCCGAGGAACAGATAGAGCACCGATCCCACGACTGGTACGAGCCAGATCAAGCCCACCCATGCAGTCGCAGCGCGTGTGTCGGTTTTGTTGAGGATCACGTGGCCAGAGGCGAGGAAGGCGACGAGAACGCCGAGCACGACGCTCACTTCAGGCCCAAAAGCCAGGACTTGCTCCCAGTCGACCAACATCGAAGCTCGTTCGCGAGATTACGACCTAACGATCTGGCGGTCGACTTCCGAGCGCGGTACATTGATCAGCGAGGCATGGCGGATCCGTCTTTGGCAGACAGATTTGGTGTTCGCCTTTCGGAGGGCACGACGGTTTTTCGCCAGGGGGACGCCGGTGGATCGCTGTATGTGATCCGTGCGGGCAAAGTTCGGGTCGTCAAGGAGTCCCATGGCCGGAAACGCGTCGTGACCACGCTCGGCCCCGGGGATTTTTTCGGTGAGATGGCGGTCGTCACTGGGAGGCCACGGTCAGCTACAGTAGAGGTGGTCGAGGAGACAGACCTGCTCAAGGTACCAGCCGAGAAGCTCCAAGAGATCGTCTTCGACGCCGGTGAAGTGGCGATTCGACTGATCAGGCATCTCATCGAACGACTCGAGAACGCAAACCGGTTCATCGATGTCCTACTCGAAGACGACGTCAGCGCCCGCGTGATTCTAGAGATTCAAGACTTGCTCGACAGCGCCGGCGGCTCATCCGCGCCCGACATCACCGACGAAGATCTCGCGCTCAAGCTGGGCGTCCACAAAGACGAGATCCGCGGAGCTTTGAGCCGATTGATCCGCGTCGGCGTCGTCGAAGTTTCGAGCGGCTTTGTGCTCGTGAAGGACCAAGACCGGCTAGCCAAGTTTCTGAGTTTCATTCGAAATTCCGGGGGTGAATGATGCAACTCCGCGTCCTTGGTTGTCACGGGGGAGAAACTCCGAAACACCGCACGTCGAGCTTCCTCATCGACGACACGTTGGCAATCGATGCAGGCGCCGTGACCGGATCGCTGTCGCTCGACGAGCAAGAGCACATCGAATCGATTCTGATCAGTCATCCGCACATGGACCACATTCGTGATCTCGCCACACTCGCCGACAACCGTTGCCAAAAGGGCAGCGCTACGCTCGAGATCGTTGGCGTTCCCGCGACCGTGCGAGCCCTCGAGCAGCACTTTTTCAACGATATCATTTGGCCGGACTTCACGCGCATTCAATCGAAGGACGGGCCGGCGGTTCGTTTTGTCGAGATCGAACCCGGGCGAGCGACCGAGATCAACGGCTTCGAAGTCACCCCCGTGATGGTCAATCACACCGTCGACACGTCCGCTTTCATCATTCGCCAGAACGTAGCCAGCATCGTGTACGGAGGAGACTCAGGTCCCACCGACGAGCTCTGGGACCACGTCAATGCGATCGAGGATCTACAGGCGCTCATGATGGAAGTTTCGTTCCCGAACACCGAAGCCGAGCTCGCGTATCGGTCGCGGCATCACACTCCAAAAACACTCGAGGACGAGCTCGAGAAGTTGACGCACCGCGACGAACTTCCGATCATGCTCTATCACATCAAGCCGGTGTTCGAAGCCGAGGTGTTGCGCGAGCTTGCTCAGGTTCGAGGCCGGAACCTTCAGATTCTCGAAATTGGCGATGAATTCCTGTTCTAGGCGCTAGTGTGGGGGCGGTGGGGCGGGACAAACTGAGGCCGCAGGCCGTCTAGGCGCTTTCTAGACTTGGCTCGATCGCGCGTTACGGGTACCTTGAGGGTGTGAGTGGCGTTGCTCGAGAAAGGGACTCCCTTTTCGCAATGCGACTTGCTTCGGAACCGCTCGAAGGCGATGGCGGTTGGGCGGAGCGCCCCGCAATGGTGCGAACTCGATCAGGAGACTCGCCATCGTACTGGCCCTCGATATCCGTGGGTCTAACCACCAAAGAAGGCTCTGCGCGGTCTGGGCGTGGTGCCCAGAGACCCGAGAGCGCCGGCATCGCCGGGGGAGGCATGTGCATATGGACATCAGTTGTAGAACCGGACTCTCACCG
>CAXMND010000134.1:0-4732 GCA_964194675.1 uncultured Coxiellaceae bacterium
GCCGCAGCGATGGGTTCGGGCATGTCGCGATACTGCATCGATCGGGCCGTCCAGCAGGCCAAGGATCGCAAGGTCTTCAAAGGGAAGCCGATCGGCAGCTATCAGGGCATCTCACACCCGCTCGCCGAGTGCCAAATCCAACACGCGGCCGCACGCCTGCTGATGCTGCAAGCGGCCTGGGCGCACGACTCGGGTCAGCCGGCTCAGCGTGTCGGCAGCCTGGCGAACATGAGCAAGCTGATCAATGCCGATGTGGCGATTCGTGCTGCGGACGTTTGCATCGAGGTCTTCGGCGGTAACGGCTTTACCGAAGAGTACGGCTTCCTCGACCAATGGAACGGCGCCCGGCTCCTGAAGACGGCACCGGTTTCACGCGAGATGATTCTCAATTTCGTCAGCGAGTGGGATCTTGGATTACCCAAATCTTACTAGACCGGACGTCTTCGGCGTCGGTTTGTCCCGCCCCACCACCCCCACACTATCGCCTACCTGATGCCTGCCCCCGCTCGACGTAGCCAAGAGGAACGCAGCCAAGAAACGCGCACACGTGTGCTCCGCGCCGCGATTCGATTGATCGCGAGCAGCGGTGTGCAGCAAGCGACTATGGCGTCGGTGGCCGAGGAAGCAGGGGTGAGTCCTGGTGCGATTCAGCATCAGTTTGTCGACAAGTCGGGGTTGCTGCTGGCAGTGATCGACCACGGCCTCGACCATCTCATCGAGGAGCTCACCGTGTCAGTGCCTGGCGACGCACCGATCGAAGGCAGGGTCGATGCGTTCGTCGATGCCGCGTGGCGCGGCTACGGGGGCGACTTCTACCGCGCCGCACTCGAGGTCTTGACCCTGTTCCGTGGCGACGAATCGCTCGCGACCGCCGTGGTCGACTACGCGAACCGCACCCGTCAACAGATCGATCGCATTTGGATGGGCTTGTTCTGGGACGCAAAGGTGCCACGCGGAGCGCACATCGTGGCACAGCGGCACGCCTTCACCGTGATGAACGGTCTCGCGCTCGAGCGGCTTCTATTGGGTGACGTCCCGGGAGTGACGAGCTATCTGGACCGCCTCAAGAGGGACCTGGCCAGCTCCCTCGGGTGCGAGCCCGCCGTGCCCTAGTTCAAGGTGTCCGAGTTATCGCCGTGAAGGCCGTCGCGCCCTTGCTCCACGGGGTCGCTACTCCTTCTTCTTGCGCTTCGGCCGCTCTTTAGCGACGAAGTCTCCGCTCACCTTGATGTCAGGTCCGCCCGATGCGGGGTTGCTCTTGAAGGTGAAGCTTCCGGTCGTGAAGAAGGGCGTGGTTTTCTTGATGTGGAGCTCTCCGGAGCCCGACCGCACGGTGCCTGCGTAGTCGCCTTGGAGCTCTAGGGTTGCGCTGTAGTGCGTGAGGTTGGATCTGCTGATCTTGTACTTGCCAACTTTCGGTCGCGCATCGCCCATTTTGACGATGTCCAGAATCACGCGCTGCTTCGCATCCTTTTCGAACGTGGTGTCGAGCTCGATGTGGAAGAAGCCGGACATGTCGTAGATCCATGCGCTGTTGCCCTGGGCCTCTTGTACCGGCCAGTCCCCGTCCACGGTGAAAGCGAAGCGTTGCTTCGGGGTTTCGGCACGTAGCGGCGCGGCCAAGAGAACCACACCTATCAAGAACATGAGCGCGGGGCCAAATGAGATTCGATGCTCTGTCATCGCACCGATATTTGACCGCGATACAGAAATTTCGCAAGTCAGCAGGGAAGGGCGTCATCGGGCATGTGGATCTGGGTTTCTCTTCTGACGATCCCGGTTCTTGGAACTCTAGTCGAAGTGCTTCAGGTGATTCTGAAACGCTCCGTCGCAGCGATCCGGCGCGTCGGGTTCGCTGATTGGCTTGGCGAGCTTTAGTACTACTCGGTGACGTCGCGCATGAGGGTGACGCCGCCCAGGGAGCCAAGGTAGAGGGCGCCATCGGGGTGCATGTGCACCTGGCCTGCGATCGGGTTGAACGGCCTTCCGTCCCCGATGTAGGTGCGGAAGATTTCCTCGCCGGTCTCCCAGTCGTGAGCGCCCAGGTAGAACAGATCTTCGTCTTCGACGTCGGGATCGGCGCCGTAGCCCCAGATGACCCCGCTCTCGGTGGCGAGCTGGTTGCTGTTGATGATCGCAGTGTCGTTCTTCCAGACCTCCTCACAGCCGGTCGGGTTGCCGTCGCCGTCCCGCACGACTCGGTATCGCTCGAGGCCGGGGAACATCGTGTTGGCGAGTGCAAATGGACCTCCGAACCCGCCGTTGTTGGCGACCACCAGGTCGTCGCCGTGGCCGATCGACGAGTTCTCGGTAGCGCTTTCGCCGGGCCGGAAGAGCGGCTGTTTGCAAACCTCCGTGCCCGAAGCGCGATCGATGACGAGGAGGTTGATCTGGCCGTCCGCGTTGTCACAGATGGTAACCAAGTCATCCTCAGTGCCCAGCAAGGTCGGGCTGGTCCCGGAACCAGGCAGAATTCCGCCGATGGTCGTGCCGCTGTCGTAGAGCGTGCGCCAGTCGACATGGACCTCGCCGTTGGCGTCCGCCGAGATTCGATAGAGGGCCGCGCAGGTCACCATGTAGATGGCGTCCTGGTCGATTGCGATCGAATTCTGCAAGACCTCGGTGTCGTCGGCCAGTGGGCAGTCCTCGAGGTCGCTTGCCAAGTCGACTGTCTTCACGGCTTCGGTCTCGAGGTTCACGTAACCGACCTCGCCCGTGGTGGCCATGAACCAGAGACGACCCTCGTAGTCGAGGATGCTGTCTTGAAGCAGCGCGTCTTCACGAATATGCGACGACATGTCGATCGAATAGTCGAGCACGAACTCGGGCGCACCATCGGTCACCTCGATGTGATATTGCTGCAAGTTATTCGGCGGACCGATGATGATGTTTTCATCCTGGTCCATGCTGAAGTAAGCGCCTCCCGCGGCATTCGGGATGAATGGGCGCGGGCCGATCACGCGTTCGGCCACGATGTCCAAGGTCTCGTTGTCGAACATCACGAGCGTGACGCTGATCGACGACTCGGCGTTCCCGATGAAACACGAGCCGAGGACGTAACCATTGCGCAAGATCGTCATCGTCGCGCAGATGCCTACGAGGTCGCTGAGAAGGTTGGTCCTGATCTCGAGAGCTGGACCGGTCGGGCCGGAGCGATCGTAGACCCCGGAGTTGTAGTGGTCGTTGTGGATACGGGAGTCCCCATCGTTATTAAGGATGGGGTGAGCCGGGATGTCCTTCGGAGCGGCCGCGTTGGCCACGACCGCCTCACCCACGAACGGTTCGATGCCGAGCTCCTCGGGTGTCCGCCGAGGAATCGGCGACGCGTCGCGAATCGACTCAAAGCGGGCAGAGCTCGTGCTGCTGTCGCCGCAGCCCACGACCAACAGCGCTATCAGCGCTGGAACTAAGAAAAGCGAGAGTGCTCCGCGAGAGGAGAAAGAAAAACAGTTCATGGCCGACTCCTTAAACACGTTGACGCCCCGAGGCGAGACGTTTGCTCCATTTGGCACATGAGACAAATTATGTCAACTGTGTTATTCAGAGAAATGGGGACAGTCCCCTTTTTGCAAGGGTTTAACGACAAGGGCCTTTGGTCGCGTCAGAGTGCCAGCAGCCGATTTTTAATTTGACACATGAAACATATTCTGTTATTTGTCTCAAATGCCAGCTAGCGCTGCCGCCACGGCGGTTCCCAACGATACCAAATCCAAGCCTGTTCGTGAACGCCTTCTAGACGCTGCCGAGGGATGCCTCGCGCAGTTTGGCCCGCAAAAGACGTCGATGGAAGACGTTGCGCGCGCAGCCGGCATGTCCCGCGCCACCGTCTATCGCTACTTCGAGAACCGGGACGCGTTGTTGCTCGGTGTTGCTTCGCGCCAGGCGTCCAGCCTCGCGACCGAAGCGATAAGCTACCTCTCCCAGTTCAACACCATCTCCGACTGGTTGGTCGAGGGGCTCCTGTTCACGCTGCGCGAGCTCCCGAAGCGATCCGTCTTTGCCTCGTTGGTGACCTCTCTCGATTCCCGCGCCTCGGGCAGTCTGTTCCTCGGCTCGACTGGGCTCATCGAGATTGGCGCGAACGTTCTGCGACCGATGTTCGCTAACGCGAAGGAGCAAGGCCTCCTACGCGACGATATCGACATCGACATGCTCATCGAGTGGTTGCTCCGCGTGCTGTGGACCTACCTCAACGCCCCCAGCCAAGTCGCCCCTGACGAAGAAAGCATGCGCAAGCTTTTCCGCATGATGCTCATTCCCGCCGTCCTCAAAGACAGCGCCACCTGAACCCCCGGCGAAGCCCCCAAAGGAACCTCACCATGTCAGACGTAGACGCAATCGTAATCGGAGCCGGACACAACGGCCTCACCGCGGCCACGATGCTCGCGCGGGACGGCCTCAAGGTACTCTGCCTCGAGAAGACCAACTGGGCCGGCGGCATGGCCTCCACCAAGGAGCTCTTCAAGGGCTACAAACACAGCGTCGGCGCGTGGGCGATGATCGTGCTCCATCAGGAGATGATCGACCTTCTCGATGTTGAAAAGCACGGCTTCAAGACTATCGTCCCGGACACCTCGTACGTCGTCTACGGCGAGCCCGAAGACCAGCCTTTCGTCGCATACAACGACCCGATTACCATGGCGAACAAGATTGCCGAGGATCACGGGCCGGACGCGATGCGCGGGCTCTTCGACCTGTTTCAGTACCTCCGCATCTACGGCAAGATCGCCGA
>CAXMND010000135.1:0-3484 GCA_964194675.1 uncultured Coxiellaceae bacterium
CAGCTCCCCTTCGACCCGCAAACGCCGGCCTTCGAAGGAGTCGGGCTCACTCATCACCTCGTCTACCAACTTCGAGTACACGAACGGGTTGTTGCTGCCTGACAGAAGCCACGCAGCGGCGCCCACCAGTACCACGAACACAGCGCCGACTTTCACGGCACCGGGGATCCCACCGCGTTTCGGGGAATCAGGTGTCAAATTGGGGCCCTGCTCGCTGGTCATGATCCAATTATGGTGCGTAGAGTCGTCGCCCGCCAGGACGCGCCAAAAGCAGCGCGTCCTGAGGCGGACAGCCGCTTATGGTGCCACCTGGAACGAAATGACGAGCGCATAAATCGCGAGCGACTCGATGAGCGCGAGACCGAGAATCAGCGGGACCATGATCTTACCGGACGCGTTCGGGTTCCGGGCAATGCCCTCGAGGGCAGCAGCCGCGGCGCGACCCTGACCCATACCGCAACCGGCAGCTGCAATGCCGATGCCCAGCCCGGCCGCAAGCGCCCGACCGGCGATCGCTATTGGGTCCTCCGCGCCTTCCGCGCTCTGCGCAAAAGCCGGTACGGCGAGGGTAAGCGGCGCAAGTAGGCCGACCAGTCGTAGAGCCATTTTCTTCATTTTCGAGAACCTCCTCAAAACCCCTCTTCCGAGAGGGAAACTTAGTGTTCCTCTTCCTGTTGAATCGCAAGCGCGATGTAGATCACGGAGAGCAGACAAAAGACCAACGTCTGGACGGTTATGACCAGACAACCCAGAAGATAGAACACCACCGGAACCGGCAGCAGAACCAAGCCCAACTCCGCAAACAGTGCGACGAAGATCGCGAGCACGAGGTGGTCAGCGGTCATGTTCGCCATGAGACGAACGGCGAGCGTGAGCGGACGAACGATGTGGCTGATGAGCTCGATGACGAACACGAGCGGGCTGATGACCCAAGCGATCCACCACGGGAGCGGAGGCCCGAAAAAGTGGCCGAAGTACTTGCCGAAACCGTGCTCTTTGATTCCGTAGAAGTGTGTCGCAATGAAGATAACCATCGCCATGGTGAATGTCGTGTTCAAATTGTCGGTCGGTGGCAGAAATCCCGGCACGAGACCGATGGCATTCGAAAAGAAAATGACGAGCGCGCAGGTACCAATGAGCGGAAGAAAGTATTTCGCGGGCTTGGGGCCCATCATGTCGACCGACATGCTGTAGGTCGCGCTCACTATCATCTCGATGAAGCCGAAGAACGTGACCTTGCCTTCGGGCAGGATGTGTTCTTCGGGGTTTTGCAGGCGTCGGCGAATCCAAAATCCGACCGCAATCAGGCCGAAAACAACCACGGTGTAAGCGAGGACGTGTTGCACCCCGAGCTCTGGGTTGTGCTCCATGTAACTCGGACCGAACCGGTGCGAGATCCACTCCTCGAAGGAGTCGTAGAACGGCAGGAAGCTAAACCATGATTCCCCGTGCGGCATCTCTCACCCCTCCCCTGCCGCTTGCGCTTCACGGGCAGCCTGGGCTTCCTTCAACGACAGCTCGGCGCCGCCATACAGCATGCCGAGGACCAGCGCGCCGATTCCCAGGGAGAAACCCACGGGGTCGATGTCAAAGCTCGCAAGCAACGCCCCACAAATACCCAACAAGAGGACGAGCTTCACGCCGAGGAGCACTGCGGCGAAACCACGGTGCATGTAACCGGCGGCGGACACGATGCGAACCGCGAGCCAGGTGAGCGCCCACGCATCCAACACGGCGACGACGCCGCCGACCACCGCGCCGATCCCTACGGTCGTCCCGCCGAGCAAGAAGCCCAACGCGACCAACGCCGCCGCTGCGATGGCAACGTAGCGAGGGACATCAGTTTTCAGTTGGTCGATCACTGGGATTTGTCTTCTTCTTCCATCATCCGCTGAGCACGGCGGACGACCCTGTAGAGGCTTCGAGCGCCGGCGGCAAGCCCAAGTGCGAGCCCGATCCATTTGAGCCAGGGCTCCGTGCCGAGCTCGCCGTCCAACCAGCGGCCCCCGAGGTAGCCGATTACGATCGAAAGCCCCAACTCGAGGCCAATCGTCGACAGGCTGCCCAGCTGCTTGAGCTGCTCCCGTTGTTCGCGGTCGAGGAGCATTGCCAGCACATCTTTCCCTTATGTTTCCAAGGATCCACGCCCGAAGAGCGCGCGGCCTATAGCACGAGGTAATATAGGGTCAAGGTTGGTCTGTGACCAATCGAAGGCGCGCAACTGCTTGTTTTTATGCGACCTACAGAGCGGCAAACGCCGCTTCGAACGCACGCTCGGTCACCTCCAGCGCTTCGGCGTCGTGGGCGAGTGAAACAAACGCCACTTCGAACTGGCTGGGAGGCCAATAGACGCCGTTTTCGAGAAGCGCAGCGTGCCAACGGCCAAAGGCGTCGCGGTCGGCGTCGGCCGCCTCGTCCCAGTTGCGAACGGGCTTGCCCCGGAAGAATGCGGTCAACATCGAGCCCACCCGCTGCACAGTGATCGGCACCCCGACCGCTCCGGCATGCTGCTCGATGAGAGCCTGGACTTGGTCGCCCTTGTATTCGAGATCGTCGTAGATCCCTGGCCGGAGCAGGAGCTCCAAGGTTTCTAGGCCGGCCGCGACTGCAATCGGGTTTCCGCTGAGGGTGCCCGCCTGATACACCGGTCCGACGGGAGCGACTTTCTCCATGATGTCGGCACGACCACCGTATGCGCCGACCGGCAGGCCACCGCCGATGATCTTGCCTAAGCACGTGAGATCGGTAGGAATGTCGTACAGGTCCTGCGCTCCTCCCCACGCCACGCGGAAACCGGTCATCACCTCATCGCAGATCAGGAGGGCCCCGTGTTTCTGGGTCTGGTTGCGGAGCGCGTCGAGCCAGGCGGGGTCGGGAGGGATGCAGCCCATATTGCCCGCCACGGGCTCGAAGATCACCGCGGCTATCTCGTGACCCCGCTCGGCGAAGAGCTGCTCGAGCGCGTAGGCATCGTTATAGGGCACTACCGCGGTCGTCCCGGCGATCGCTGCGGGAACCCCTGCGCTATCGGGCTCGCCGAGCGTCGCTAGGCCGCTTCCGCCCTTGACCAGCAAGTAGTCGGCGCCGCCGTGATAACCGCCGATGCACTTCACGATGAGGTCGCGTCCCGTGAACCCGCGGGCCACGCGAAGGGCGCCCATCGTCGCTTCGGTTCCGCTCGACACGAGGCGCGACATCTCCATAGACGGAACGGCGTCCCGAATGCGCTCCGCCATCGCGATTTCGGCCTCGGTGGGTGCACCGTAGCTCGAGCCCTTTTCGGCTGCGCGCTGAATCGCCGCCACGACCTCGGGCTGCGCGTGCCCGAGGATCATCGGCCCCCAAGAACCGACGTAGTCGACGTACTCGGTGCCGTCGGCGCCGACGAGAATCGGGCCCTGCGCCTCCTTGATGAAGATCGGCTCTCCGCCGACCGCAGAAAACGCACGAACCGGCGAGTTCACACCGCCGGGAATGACTTTGC
>CAXMND010000136.1:0-14243 GCA_964194675.1 uncultured Coxiellaceae bacterium
GCCGACATCTGCGTCGGCGAGGGGCAAGCGCTCGCGGTGCCGCCGCAGTACGGAGGCCCCGGTGTCGGATTATTTGGAGCATCGCAGGCTTACGTCCGCCAAATGCCGGGCCGCCTGGTCGGGCGCACCGTGGATGCGGACGGACGCCTTGGGTACGTCCTCACCCTTTCGACTCGGGAGCAGCACATCCGACGCGAAAAAGCGACGTCGAACATCTGCACCAACCACGGCCTCATCGCGCTTGCCATGGGGATCCGGACGGCAATGCTTGGAAAGCAGGGTTTCATCCAGGCCGGCCGACGATGCCTGAGCGCCACCCATTACCTGCGAAAAGGGCTCGGAAAGCTCGACGGGATCGAGCTCCCTTACTCGGCCCCGACCTTCAATGAGCAAGTCGTTCGCTTCACGAACACGCCGGCAAGCGAGGTAGCGGGTCGTCTGGCCGAACGGGATATCCTTGCCGGGGTCGACCTCGGTCGCTTCCGCGACGAGTGGAAGCACGACCTCCTCATCGCGGTGACGGAGCTACACAGCCGAGAAGATCTCGATCGACTCCTAGACGCCCTAGCGGGGTAACAGCGCCAGTGTCAGCGACAGTGCCACCCCGAAAAGCGACTTCGTCGCCACGGGGTCCGCTTTCAGGTCGGGGGCGAAGCCCCGTGGGCGACGCGAAGCGTCGACTTTACGGGGCTCAATCGTGCGGCGGGGTACTTTGATAGGGTGCAAAGATCCGACTGGCTTTAAGAATACAGGTGTGCTCGAGCACCATCTTGGCCCCTAACTGCATGCAAGCGCTTAGCTTTTCCCGTTCAGCCTTGACTCTGCGGGCAGCCGTACACAACCCTTAAATCAGGTTGCACGGAGCCAAAACGCGAAGGACACTCGGCGCGCTTCGTGAGACTTGCGCCGGGCACGGACCGAATCTGCGGAGGCTGAACCATGCGCGAACCACGTAGAAACACATTCATCAACCTCTCGAACGGGCCGGCGCCAGACGCGCCTGCGCCACATCCGATGGCCTGGGAGGATATCCGCGGCGACTCGACCTGGCAGGGCCGCTGGGTCGCACTCGACGACTGCGCGTACAACGAAGCCGGCGAAGCGACTACAGGCCTCGTGGTCGACTATGACGACAACCTCGCAGAGCTCTGCGCCCGCCTAAGCGCGGACCGCCGCAAGCGCTGCTCGATCGTCTTCTGCCCCCCAGCCGAATCAGCCGCGTAGAGCTAGTACGCTCTACCCGAGCCAGAGCTGGGCTCTTCCTCATCCCAGGGATGCGGGGCTTCCTCGAGCGTCAGGTCCTCATCCTCGCCGATGCAACGGTCCGGCTCTCCACGCCGCATCTTGACGGCATTCCAGGGGCCGCCCCCTGAGTACTGGTCCTCGAGACCCCACTCCCCCTTGAGGTACTGGTCGCCATCCTCGCCGATCTCGATGCGAAAGTAGCCGTGACCTAGGCGGACTTTCGGGTGCCCCGCGATGAGCTCGCGACGGTCCTCCCATTGAAAGGTCAGCAGGTCTCCGTCAACGTCGCCTTGAATCCGCCCCGACCGTTCGTGCTTGGCGTAGTCGCCGATCACCTGACTGCCGCTCTGGCAAAGGTGCATATTGCCGTACTGCGGCGATTGCCACACCCCGTAAAAGGCCACCCCCTGGGGCATGGGGCCGGGTTTCGGTTTCTGCGCGCCCCCACAGCCGAGCATGATCCCCAAGACCAGAGCCACCCCTATGTGCTTCGCAGACATCGAGTCCCTCCCCTGCCCCACGATAAACGACCCGCGCGGGAAAGCGTAATTTCGGCTGCTCAGCGGATGCGAGGCACGGAAATCACGTGGTAGAGGACTCCGTTTCCCTCTGAGAGGAGCAGACCGAGGTCCTTCAGCGTCCCGAGGATCGACTCGTCGATCCATGCGTAAGCGGCCGGGGGCGGCGGCTCGAGTCTGTAGCTGGTGACGACCAACGGTTCGAGGCGCTCGCGAAGGCGGGGCGCGACGTCGATGCGCGCCTTCAGGAGATCGAGCGCGAGGTCCATGCCGCCGAGCTCATCGACCAAACCGAGCCGGTGGGCATCGGCGGCCAGCCAGACGCGTCCTCGCGCGAGGGGCTCGATTTCTTCCACTGGCCGCCCTCGCCCATCCGCTACCAGATCGACGAAAGATTCGTAGAAGGCGTCCAGCTCTCGATTCATGAGCGCGCGCTCGTCATCGGTGAGGGTTCGGTGCGGCGAAAACACATCGGCGTGCGGGCCTGTCCGTAGCACCTCGGTTCGAATGCCCACCCGTTCGAGGAGCTCCTTGGCCAGCAGGCGTGCGGATACGACCCCGATCGAGCCGGTAATGGTCAAGGGTTGAGCGACGATCGAGTCGACGTGGGCCGCCACGTAGTAGCCGCCGCTGGCCGCCACCTCCCCGAAGTACGCGACCACCGGCTTCTTCTCTTTGACCCGAACGACTTCGCGATGGATGAGGTCCGAAGCCTCGGCTGAGCCGCCGGGTGAATCAACCCACAGCAAAACACCGAACGCCCGACGATCACGGCGCGCGCGGCGAAGCGCACCGACGATCGACGCTCTTCGGCCTGTCGGCGCTCCGGACTCTGAGATGGAGCCTTTGATCGCGACAATCGCGATGTAAGGACGGCGACGAAGTGGGCGAAACAGACGTCGCTCTTTGAAGGCGAAGTACCGGTTCGCTTCGATCAACGGACGCTTCTTGTCGCAACCGAGGAGCTCTCGAAGCTCGTCTTCGTATGCCAATTTGTCGACCAGTCCGCTTGCGATGGCGTCGTCCCCTCGAAACACGCCCGTCTCGAAAAGCTCGCGCGCCTGTTCCGGCGTCGTGCCGGTGCGTTGGGAGAGCGCGGCAAGCAAATTTTCGGTATACCCGTCGATGACGGCTTGCAGCTGTTCGCGTTGAGGTTCGCTCATCGATTCGCGCGTCACGCGCTCGGCCGCTGTCTTAAATTCCTTGCGCGCGAACGGCTCGACCTGGACGCCGACTCGGTCGAGGAGTGGCTTTACGTAGTGCAATGACGCGGAAAGGCCGAGCAAGGTGATCGTTGCGCGGGGCGCCAAGTAGACTCGCTCGGCGGCCGACGCCACGTAGAGTTCCTTGTGCCCGCCGCCCCGTGGCAGCATGACGACCGTCGCTGTGCCGTGTTGCGCGAGGCGCTGAATCTGGTCCCGGAGGCCGACGCAGACGGACCAGCCTGCGGTCATGGGCGGGAGAACGAACGCTACGCCTTCGACGCTCCGGTCCCTGATCACATAGTCAGCCAGGCGCCGCAGGGCGGCTAGCGAGCTGGTGCGGCGAATGGACCCCGAGTCGAGGACGCGGCGAAGCCAGGGAACCGGCTGGTGGGTCTCGACGAGCCGAGGTTTCAGGCGAACCACGACCCAGGGCCCTTTGGGGCGGCCAAACCAACGAGCGATCGCCCAAAAAGGAGCGATGGACACGTAGAGGACGTTTCGGATCAAACGAACGATGAATCGAAGCACCATTTTACCTATAGGTACGGCTTGTTATGCTGGAAGTGATCGGGCCGCAAATCTTTACCGAGGGTGGCCCCTCTGCTAGGAACATTCAGGGAACCATGGCCAGCCCCCAGATGGTGATGTATGAGGAGGAGTTTGCCCAGGTCCAGGCCGTGACCGACAGGCTCGTCCAGGACGCAAACGCTCGCGTGGTCTTCGTGGTCGACAAGAACGGCCAGCTGATCAGCGCCTCGGGCGACGTAGGGGACATCGATACGACCTCCCTCGCATCTCTCGCCGCGGGCAACATTGCCGCCACAGGGGGCATTGCGCAGCTGCTCCGGGAACAAGAGTTCGCCACCCAGTACCACGAGGGAGTGCGCCAGAACGTGCATATCCAAGTGGTCAGTAGTCGCGTGATTCTTGTGGTGATCTTTGATAATCGGACAAGCTTAGGGCTGGTGCGGCTGCGGGTGAAGAGAGCCACCGAGCATTTGACTCGAATCTTCGCAGTGGTGATGGCAAAGACGAACGATCCATTTCAAAACTCTCCGTTCGCGGAAATTACTGATGACGACATCGATAACTTGTTCAATGATTGACTGAGAGAGGCCTGGGGGATGTCTTTCATCAACTACTTGTCGCGCGAGATCAACTGCAAGATCGTGTACTATGGTCCTGGCCTGTGCGGGAAAACAACCAACCTGCAGTACATCTACAATCGCACCAATCCGAGTGCGAAGGGCAAGATGATCTCGCTCGCTACCGAAACCGAGCGAACTTTGTTCTTCGACTTTCTGCCACTCGAGATTGGCGAGATCCGCGGCTTCAAGACGCGGTTTCATCTCTACACCGTTCCCGGTCAGGTGTTCTACGACGCCAGTCGAAAACTGATCTTGAAGGGCGTGGACGGCGTGGTCTTCGTCGCCGATTCCCAGATGCTTCGGAACGAAGCCAACACCGAATCGATGGACAACCTTCGGACGAACCTCGCCCAGCAGGGTTACAACCTCGACACCCTTCCTTACGTCGTTCAGTACAACAAACGGGACATGCCGAACGTCTCACCGGTCGAAGAGCTCAGCGGCCTCCTCAACCCGCACCGGGTCCCCGAGTATTCCGCAGTCGCTACGACCGGTGAAGGCGTCTTCGACACACTGAAGTCTGTCGCTAAGCTCGTCCTCACAGAGCTCAAGCGCGGCGCCGCCTAGCAGGACCGCACCTCGCAGCGTCACCACTCGGTCCGGAAATTCCAGGCCTTTTTGCATTCGATACGTTCATCCATGAACGCGACGTACGCGCGGTGGTCGGGATCGACCGTGTACGCTTCGACATCTTCGAGCGAATCGAAGCGCACGATCAAACTGATATCCCAGCTCTTTTCGGAAACCTCGTCCGCTGGAACACCGACGCCCACCCTGCTGACCATGGGAAGCGCCGTGATGTCCTTGCGCGTGCGCTCCGCGATCTCGGCGCGGGCCCCGTCGTTACAGTACTCGTCCTTGAGCTTGAACAACACGATTCGTTCGATCATTTTCCTACTCACGGGCCTGGGTTCGATTCGGAAGCCCATGGTCGATGAGGACTTCCAAGAAGGTGCTCGGCTCGGGACGGACCCGATAGTTGTCGGTGAGGTCCGCGAAAAGGATCTCACCGCCTGCGTTGGCGATGATGACGGTCGGCCAAACCGTATCGGTGTCATAGCCAAGCACTTGGAGACCGGCAGGCAGGCCGTCCTTCGCGAAAATCCCGAGGCGTTGGGCCGCGCGGTTACCCGGGTCCACCAAGAATCGAAACGGGACGTCGAACTTGGCGGCGAGCTTGCGGGTGTACCGGTGTGGCTGTGGGCTTGCCAAGACGACCTCGACGCCGCGCTCGTGAAGCTCCCGATACTGTGCGGCGACTTCTCGGATCTGCGCCATGCACAAGGGGCACCAGTTGCCTCGGTAGAAGAGCAACAGAAGTGGCTTGCCTAGGAACGCTGTCGATTGGATCTTTTCTCCGGTTTCGGTCTCGAGCTCGAACGCGGGCAGCGACTGGCCCGTTCGAAGGATCGCGTTTTCGCCTCGTGGAAGAGCAGAATACCAGTAGCTATAGACGATCAAGGTCGTGAGACCGATGACCGCGGTGACCAAGGCCGCGGGTTCCGCGCCCGGCCCTGCTACGTAGCCGCCTGCGCTGGTCGCGAACCCGATGGCAGCAACGACCATGAGCCCAGGCATTCTTGCAGTCGTCCTCGCGACATCTCCGATCACGTAGGCCCGAACGAAGAAGAGCGCAGGTGGGAGCGTAGTCAACACGGCGCCGAGCCAAGGGAGCCGCGGACCGACAACCATGTGCCAAAGCCCGTAGACCGAGGCCGCCATGAGGAAGGGGACGTACGAAGAGATAAAGACGGCTTTCAGCTTCAGCACTGACACCTCCGATCCAAGCTTCGCGGGGTACGAACCCTCTGGCCAGGACGGAGGATACACGACAACCCCCCCCGGGCAACCGGGGTTGAGCAGGTCATGCGATGAGGTTGAGGATCTTGTTCGGGACCCAGATGGTTTTGCGCAAGGTCTTGCCCTGGAGTTGGCTGGCAACATTCGGGACTTCACGGGCGGCCGCGAGGGCCTGGTCTTCGGTCGCGTCCTTCGGGAGCAAGATGCGTCCACGCACCTTGCCATTGATCTGCACGGGAACTTCGACTTCGTCTTCTTCGCAGAGGGCTGAGTCGAAGGTAGGCCAGGGCTCGGCTTGAATGCTTGGGTTGTGACCAAGGGTTTCCCAGAGCTCTTCGCCGAGATGGGGAGCGAAGGGGTGCAGGAGCTTGGTGAGGATCTCGACGGCTTTAGCCGGGACCGTGTCTAGCTTCGTGAGCTCGTTCGAGAGCACCATCATCGCGCTGATCGCCGTGTTGAAGCGCATGGCCTCGATGTCTTCGGTCACCTTGCGGATCGTTCTATGCAGCGATCGAGTGGTGGCATCGTCGGGCTTCACCTTCGCGTCCGCGCGCTGCGCGATCACGTGCACACGATCGAGAAATCTGCGCACCCCCGCGATCGAGCTCGTGTTCCAGGGCTTGGTTGCCTCGAGCGGCCCCATGAACATCTCGTACACGCGCATCGCGTCGGCTCCGAATTGATCGACGATGTCATCGGGGTTGACGACATTGCCGCGCGACTTGCTCATTTTCTGGCCGCCCTCACCGAGGATCATCCCTTGATGAACGAGCTTCGCAAACGGCTCCTTCACGGGCACGACGCCCGCATCGTAGAGCACCTTGTGCCAAAAACGCGCGTACAGGAGATGCAACACCGCATGCTCGGCGCCGCCTACGTACAGATCCACGGGTAGCCAGCGCTTTGCGGCTTCTTGGGAGCACAGTGCATCGGCGTTGTTCGGGTCGAGGAAGCGCAGGTAGTACCAACAAGACCCAGCCCACTGCGGCATGGTGTTGGTTTCGCGCGCGTACCATTGACCGTCGCGCTCGAAGAACCTCCAGTCGGCCGCACGCGCCAGTACGCCGGCGGGGTCTTCTCCGGGCTTGTAGTCTTCGAGCTCCGGGAGTTGCAACGGGAGCTCGCTTTCTTTGACGGCAATCGGCTGGTCGTAACGAATCGTGAACTCCGCGCCGGCTCGAGGGTCTCCGTCGGTCTCGACGGGAAAGTAGATCGGAATCGGCTCGCCCCAGTAGCGCTGTCGAGAAAAAACCCAGTCGCGAAGCTTGTATTCGACGCGTGCGGTTCCTTTGCCCGCCGTCTCGAGATCCTCGGTCACGCGCTTCTTGAAGTCAGCGGTTCCGAGGCCATCGTACTTGCCCGAGTTGACGGCAAGGCCGGGCACCACCATCGCCTCGGTGAGCGGCTCCTCGCTGGGCCGGCCGCTCTCGCTCACGACTTCGAGGATCGGAATCCCGTGCGCCTTTGCGAACTCGAAATCGCGCTCGTCGTGCGCCGGCACGGCCATGATCGCGCCGGTGCCGTACCCCCACAAAACATAGTCGGCGATGTAAATCGGCATTTCTTCGCCGTTGACGGGATTGATCGCCAACCCACCGGTGAAGACCCCTGTCTTTTCCTTGCCGGCTTGGCGGTCCCGCTCGCTCTTGTTTCGAGCCTGTGTGACATACGCCTGGACCTCGGCCTTCCGCTCTTGGGTCGTGATCACCTCGACGAGTGGATGCTCGGGCGCGAGGACCATGAATGTAGCCCCGAAAAGCGTGTCGGGCCGCGTGGTGAAGATGTCGATGACGGCGTCGTGACCGGCAACGTCGAATTGAACTTCCGCACCTTCGGAGCGTCCGATCCACTCCTGCTGCATGATGCGAGTGCTGTTCGGCCAATCGACGAGATCCAGGTCTTCGAGAAGCCGGTCCGCGTACGCGGTGATCTTCAGCACCCACTGCCGAAGTGGGACGCGCTCCACCGAGTGCCCGCCGCGCTCACTCAGGCCGTTGATGACCTCTTCGTTGGCCAGCACCGTCCCGAGTGCCGGACACCAATTCACCGGGACCTCACTCTGATAGGCGAGGCCACGCTCGAAAAGCTTGAGGAAGATCGATTGCGTCCATCTGACGTAGTCGGGGGACGTCGTATCGATCTCGCGCCCCCAGTCGTAGCTGAAGCCCAGCATCTTCAACTGGCGTTTGAAGGTCGCGATGTTCTGAGTCGTAGTCTCCCGGGGATGCGTGCCCGTCACGATAGCGTGCTGTTCCGCTGGCAACCCGAACGCGTCCCAGCCCATCGGATGCAGAACCGCGTCGCCTTGGGCCCGACGGTAACGCGCAACGATGTCGGTCGCCGTATAGCCCTCCGGATGGCCCACATGAAGCCCGGACGCCGATGGATACGGAAACATGTCGAGGATGTAAGTCTTGGGCGCGTCAGTCCCGTCTCGGGTCCGAAACGTATCGTGTTCGTCCCAATAAGCCTGCCATTTGGGCTCGATCGCCGCGGGGTCGTAGCGGGTCATCGCGCCTGCCATAGCATGCTCGCGAAGCGCTTGCGATCTACGGACAGGTGTCGAGCTGTTGAATCCAATCGGCGAGTCGATCGCTTACGTGATCGAAAAGCCTCCGTCGACCAGGACCGTCTGCCCCGTGATGAACTGCGCGGCTGAGCTGGCCAGGAAGAGAATGACCGGCGCGATGTCCTCGGGGGTGCCCCAGCGCGCCATCGGCGTACGATCGATGAACGGCTTTTCAAGCATGTCCACGCCCTTCATCAGTGCGGTCATGTTGCTCTCGATCAAACCGGGTGCCACCGCATTGACGCGAACACCCTCCCCCGCCCACGTCGCGGCTAGGTTCTTGGTCATCTGGACGGTGGCCGCTTTGGCTGCCGCATAGCCGGGCACGATCGGTACGGCGAAAAAAGCCCCCATCGAGGCCATGTTGATCACACTGCCACCGCCTTCGAGACGGCTAGCGGCGAGCTTGTCCTTGCACCCTACGGCAAGGCGATAGCCTCCAAACAAGTTGATCGCGACCGATTCTTCGAACACGTCGGGTGCGGCCTCGTGCTTGCCGCCAGGGAAGTTCGCTCCGGCGTTGTTGACCAACACGTCCAGGCGGTCGAACGAAGCAGCCAACGCGTTGATCGTCTTCTTGTCGGTAAGCTCGAGTTGCCGATACTCGTAGGCAGATAGATCCCCGTCGTACTCGCTTGCCGAGGCGCGCGTACCGGTGATCACGACGTCCGCACCCGCGGCTGTAAAGCCTCTCGCGATTGCGGCGCCGATCCCGCTCGAGCCGCCGGTCACCAGAACTCGGGTCCCCGAGAAGTCGAAGCTTGTTTCGTTGCTCACTATGCCCCCTCCTCGATGTCGATCATCACTTTGCCACCCACGTTCGGGTCACTGGCGATCTCGAGCGCTTCACTGAAGCGGTCGAGCGGAAACCGATGGGTGATCATCGGCGAAAGGTCCCATCGACCCAATAGCGCCAGGGTGTCCGCATAGTCCTCCGGATACTCCATGGCCCCGCGGATGGTGAGCTGTTTCATCATCACCAAGAGAAAGCTGACGTTCACCGACTGCTCGTGGAGCGCGACGACAGTTAGCCGACCTTCGGGTTTCGCGTTTTGGATCACGTCGGTGATCACCTTGGGCGCGCCCGTGGCTTCGATGTAGACGTCGGATCCTACCATCGGCATTCCCATCAACGGCGCTTCCCCGTGAAGCTCTCGTAGCTTCGTCCAGGGATCGCCCTCGGACGCGTCGATCGTCTCTCTTGCTCCGAGCTCCTTCGCTAGTTCGAGTCGTCGTGCTGATAGATCGATCGCCACCACGTCGGAAATTCCTTGGTCGCGCAGTGTCGCGACGGCGGCGAGACCGATGGGACCCGCGCCGAAGACCACGACCTTGTCGTCCGGCGCGACGTCGGCCCGATTCACCGCGTTCATCCCGACGCCAAGCGGCTCCGCCAAGGCGGCCAAGTGCATGGGGAGGTCCTTGGGGATGGAGAACAGACAGCCACCGTCCGCCGCGTTTTTCACGAGTAGACGGGAAGCAAAACCACCCTCGTCGCCTCCGTTGCCGATCATGTTGCCGCCGGCCGTCGGATTCAGCACGACTCGCATGCCTGGCTCGAGGCCGGTGACCTCGTCCCCGATGCTCTCGACGACGCCTGAAAGCTCGTGCCCAAGCGCCATGGGTCGGCGCATCCCGCCCATGCGCACATAGCGAACGTCGGTGCCGCATATTCCGCACGACGCGACGCGCACCACCGCATCGCGGGGCCCCGCCTCGGGCACATCGATGTCGTCGAGCTCGACCTTGCCTGGCCCATGAATGTTGACCTGCTTCATCGCTCCTCCACTCGGATCGGGAATCGCTCGTAGTAGAACGCGAACCGCTCTCGCAACTCATCAGGGTCGACTCCGAAATCCCCTTTGAGGTCGTACAAAATGCGGCCGTGCTTGCCCCGTGGATTCTCTTGCATATACCGGTCGAGAGACGCGCGGGCGTCGGGTATCATTTCGAGATCCGCCACTTGGTAGATGCGATTCACCATCGCGATATCGTCGGCCATGAACTCGTGGAACAGGACATCGATACTTTGGGACTTCGGCAGCAGGTCGCGATCTCGCACACACGCGCGTAGCAGTCGCTCGACCCGCTCACTCCAATAAGACGCTACGAAAGGCGGATCGACCTTCGTTCGTCGCATGCGGTCACCGTAAGTCAGCATCGTGATAGCCGACGCAATCACAGAGACCGGATCACGATGGGTTAGCGCGACCGTGGCATCGGGGAACGTCTCGATGAGCGGGCCCAGCTGCTCCATGTGCTGAGGGGATTTCAAGATCCACCGGTCCGGCCCGCGCAACCACTGAAGCGCCTTGAGCACGTTCTTCATATACGCGTAGTGCGGCCGCTGGTCGTGCGCGTAGTAGTACTCACGCCACCTCGGAACGACCGCGAGCCACTCGGGAAGAAACGTCGTGAAGTCGAGCGCCTGGAGCTCGATCTCCTCATGCACGTGGTCGGGTGTCATGTCGTGCATGTTCTTCAGGAGCGGCGCGATCTGGCTGAACATCTGGTACTCGCCGGCCGCCTTCACGTAGCGTGGGTCTTCTTCCTTCGGGCACGGCTTCTGGTTGACGTCGGGGATCGGATCGAGGCTTTCCCAGTAGGGGAGCGAGCGAAGTCGCGTGTCCGCAGCGATCAGGTTCACCAAATGGGTTGTGCCCGACCGCGGGAGGCCCGCAATGATGATCGGCTTCTTGATCTCGACGTCGAGGATCTCAGGGTGGCGCTTGATCAAGTCGTGGAACTTCAACCGGTTGGTCGCGTAACGAACCATGTCGCCAAACAGGCGCACGCGTCCCATTGGACCGAGTTCGCCGTCTTCGTCCGCCGCCTGCAGCCATACGCCGAGGCGCTCGCGAAAGTCGTCCGGCCCGAAGTCCGAGAGCCCTGTGCGCTCTTTCGCCTCACCGAGAACCTTGCTCTCGGTGAACGTCGCCTTTGCCGTCGCGAACCCATCGATGACCATTTTCTGCATGGCCGTCAGGACCGGCGCCTTGAGATCGTCGATCCGTATGTCGTTCGGAGGGTCGCTCACGACTCCCCCCGTTTGGCCCTCACACTCTCGAGCGTCGAGCGGAAGGACCCGAGCTGTTTTCGTAACCACTGCGTGAGCCAGAAATTTTCACTTTCGGACTCGAGTCGCTCATGAGCTGCGATGATGACCTCGAGCGCAGCCACATTCTTTGAATCCGCGGTGAGTGCCGTCTCGGCCAGGTAAATCGCTTCGACCGGCGCTCCCCCGGCGAGCTTCTCACTGGCCCTTGCGGCGACTGCACTCGGCCCACCCGCAAGCTGCACGAGGTCGGCGTGCACACTCGACGGCGGAACCGCGTAGAGCTCGGTGGTCGAGCTGTGGTGGAACCATCCCGCGTAGTTCTCCCAGATGGCGCGCACGCTCCAGGACACCTTTCCATAGCCCTGCCCGATCTCGAGCTCGGGCGGGAGCTCGATTTCCTTCATCAACGTGTGAATGTCTTTACCGTGGTTCATTCCGCGCACCGTCGCGTCATGGACGTACTGCACGGCGTCGCGAATGCGCGTGAGCTCCTCTCGAATCAGGTCCTTCCCCACGACAGGTCCGTGGTGACCGGTCAGCAGCAGCTCCGGCTCGAGGCCGAGGACGCGGTCTAGTGACGAGATGAACTTGAGGGCCTCGCGATAACGATCCCCGCGCACGGTGACGAGGTTTGGAAAATGTCCCACGAGGGCGCTGAAGAGGTTGCCGCAGAAACAGATCCGATGCTCGGGGAGCCAAATGATCATCGAGTCGGTCGTCTCGCCACCAGGCGCCGACAAAAGCTCCATGCGAAGCCCGCCGAGCTCGAGCTCGTATCGGTCATCGAAGGTGATGTCCGGTGTCGGGCGTGACTGCGGTGGAATGCCGCCGCCGACGTTCTCTTGAATGTACTTCCAGGCTCGAGCGATGGCATCGGCGAACGCGAACGCGCTGCGTGACGCGCGGAAGGCGGCGATTCGACCATCGTCCTCTTGATGTGCCGGGTTGTTCGCATGCGCGATGACCTTCGTGACTTCCTCTCGAAAGAGATCGACGCCGCCGACGTGATCGACGTGTCCCTGCGTGAGGAGGATGTAGCGGAGCGGGCTCTGGTCCACCGCGTCGAAGTTCCTTTTGTGGACCGGAGTTTCGAAACCCATCCCGGTATTGATCACGATCCGACCTTCCGGGGTCGTGATCAGATAGGAGTTGGAAAGCCCTTGAGAGAGATAGATGAAGTCATTGATCTTGGTGGCCTCCGGCTGCGAGGCCGGCTGTATGTCGAAGCCGTTCGGGCGGGAACGGTAAAGGGGGGTCGCGGTCATGGTGTCCTCGGGCGAAATCCCTGGCACACGAAACACGTCGGCGCTAGCCTTGTCCCTCGCTCGGGGCGCCCACGAGGCTGAGAGGTACCCGTCGAACCTGATCCGGTTTGCACCGGCGTAGGGAAGCGAGCTTTGGCTCCCTCCTTACGGTGAGGAGTCCAATGACCGATTTCCAGATTCCAGTCCGAGGCGCGCAGAACCCGTCGAGCACCAACGCAGGAACCACGCCTGGCTCGCTCGCCAACGCGGCCGACATTGGTGGCCCAAGAGCCTTTTCGTCGCCCGACACGCCGGGCATGCCGCAGCCGAGCGACAAGACCGCCTGGGACTTCATGCCCGAGGACTGGACCCACGACAACGGCCAGTGGCGCCCCCCCACGGGATTCGTGCCGGTCACACAGCTCGAGCATGCGCGACTGGGCATCGTGACGCCCGCAATGAAGCGCGTGGCCGAACGCGAGAAGCATCTCACCGAGGAGCAGGTCCGCGACGAAGTAGCAGCCGGGCGGATGATCATTCCAGCCAACCGCGTGCACCTCGATCACGATCTCGACCCGATGTGTATCGGACGTGCCGGCCTCACGAAGATCAACGCCAATATGGGGGCATCTCCCGTGTCCTCGGGAACGCATGAAGAGGTCGAGAAGCTCCAGTGGGCGGAACGTTGGGGCGCCGACACCGTCATGGACCTCTCGACCGGCGGCGACCTCGACGTCACGCGCAAGGCGATCATTCGCAACGCGCAAGTGCCGATCGGAACGGTGCCCATCTACAGCATGATCATCGATCGGAGCATCGAGGAGCTCACCGTCGAGGTCATCCTGGACTCGCTTCGGCACCAAGCAGAGCAAGGGGTCGATTACTTCACGATTCACGCGGGAGTTGCCCGCGCTCACCTGCCACTCATCAGGAAGCGCCTCATCGGCATCGTATCCCGGGGCGGCTCCTTGCTCGCCAAATGGATGCTGCACCACGGCCAGGAAAACCCGACGTACACACATTTCGAGGCGATTTGCGACGTGATGCGCGAATACGACGTGTCGTTTTCGCTCGGTGACGGGCTGCGGCCTGGGGGACTAGCCGATGCGACCGACGCTGCACAACTCGGAGAGCTCGACCGACTTGGCGAATTGACCGAGCGTGCTTGGCGAAAGGGCTGCCAGGTGATGGTCGAAGGGCCTGGCCACGTGCCGTTGGATCAGATCGAATACAACATGAAGGTCCAGCGACAAGTTTGCCACGGCGCACCGTTCTATGTGCTCGGGCCCCTGGTCACAGACGTCTTCCCTGGTTACGACCACATCACCAGCGCGATCGGAGCCACGTCAGCCGGGTATCACGGCGCTGCAATGCTCTGCTATGTCACCCCGAAAGAGCATCTCGGCTTGCCCAAGAAGGACGACGTGAAGCAGGGGTGCATCGCCTACAAGATCGC
>CAXMND010000137.1:0-10552 GCA_964194675.1 uncultured Coxiellaceae bacterium
AAGGTGCGACGCCATCTTCCGCGGACGATCAGCCGCTTCGGGCCAGCGGAAGCGGCGAAGATTTTGCTCAAACATCTCGAGAAGGAACGGGACGGTGCTGTGCGGTTCAAGATCCTTCGCGGTCTCGGCCGACTGCGCGCGAGTAATCCGTCGATGCGGCTGGATCGCAAGCTGCTCGAGCGGCAGCTTCGCAAAGTCCTGGCGCGGGCCATTCAACTCCTTCGGTGGCGGGTCGCACTCGAAACGCGCTCAGAGCCGGAGACGCCAAGCGGAGAGCTCCTTGGACTCACCCTTCACGAGAAGGAGAACTCGACCCTCGAACGCGCCTTCCGGCTGATGGGGATCATCCATCCCGAGGAAAACTTCGCGCTCGTGTGGCGAGGTCTCTCGAGTGACAATGCCCGGGTCCGCGCCGCCAGTCGCGAGGTGCTCGAAGCGGCGCTTCCGAGCGGAATCCGGGAGGCCGTCTTGGCGCTCGTCGATGACGCAGTCCCCGCCACCCGCTCCGGCTTGGCGGCCTCGGCCCTCGGGATCGCCACCCCACCCGCAACGTACGAAGAGGCGCTCAGCGCGATGCTTCAGGACGAGAGCGAGGCCGTCCGGTGCGTCACGGCGCATCAGATCGCCGAGCTCGCGATGCACTCCTTGACGGCCGAGCTCGAGCGCGCGCGGCCAGCGGAGAAGGGCCTGGTCCGAGAGGCGATCCAGCGAGCGCTTCAGATTTTGCGCGAAGGCGCATCCCAGCCGGAGGTCGGTAGCGTTGCCTGAGCCCGCCATGCACCAACTCGGAATGGACGCGTTTCAGCGTTTTCTCTTCCTCCGCACCCTGCCGAGGCTCGCGGAGCTACCCCCGGAGGTTGCGCGCGTGCTCGCAGCGAACACCGATGAGCGGTACTTTCCCGCGGGCGCCTACGTCTACCGTGAAGGCGAGCCCGCGATGCACATGCAGTACATCGTTCGAGGCTCGGTGCAGATTCGACGCCACGGAAAGCCGGTTCGCACGATGGGCCCCAGAACGGTCGTAGGCGGTGTGAGCGCCCTGGCAGGCGACGAGCAGAGCTACGACGGCGTCGCACTGCAAGACACGGTGACCTTGCAGATCGTGACCGACGACGCGCAAGAGATCTTCGAGGACCACTTCGTCCTCCTGAAGGGCGTCGTCCAAGGCACCAGCCGCGAAGTGATCGCCGCGCGGAGGCAGCTTGGCCCAGGCGCCGGCTTCGGCCCTAGCGCCCCGCCGATGAAGTGTCCGGACCGCCCCTTCGATCTGGTGGAGAAGATGGCCTTTCTACGAAAGACCATGTCCTTTGGCGAAAGCCAGATCGATGCGATCGCAGAGCTGGCTCAAGAGGTCAGCGAAGTGCGCCTCCGACGAGGCGAGCATCTATGGGAGATCGGCGACAAGAGCACATACTTCTTGATGCCGTTGTGCGGAACGGTCGAGTGCCACGCCGAGGACCCCGAACAGCATTTCACCCTGGGACCCGGAGACGCTGTCGGCTCGCTCGACGCGGTGGCCGACGAGCCGCGCTGGTTTCAGGCGCGGGTGGGCGGAGGGCTCATTGCGCTCGAGATCGACGTGGACGCGTTGTACGACGTGCTCGAGGACCACTTTGGAATGGCGATGTCGTTGCTACGCGGAATGGCTGTCGGCATGTTGCGGCTCTACGACCTTCAGGCCGGGATCGAGCCCGAGTAGCCCCGGCCGCCCCCACACTATCGCCTAGTACAAGTCCAACGCGAACATTTCGAGCGAGCGCGGATAGTACTGGTCGAGCCCGCTCGGGGTGCGCAGTTTGTACGGGCGTTGCAGTCCGACGACGAGATAATCGCCCTTGCCGAACTGGTAGAGGTGTACCCGCGCGGGGCGGGACTTGTCGTCGTCGCGACCGTAAAGGCCATTCACGTCGATGATCAGGTAGGCCGGGTGATCGAGCGACGCCCGATCGATGTTTGGCAGGCCCACGCAGATCGTGTCGTTCGGACCTCGTCGGGGCGCCCCGACCTCGACTTCCCGAAGTTTCCGACGCCGAACATGTCGCCAGCCGCGCTTGGAATACAAGCGGGCATCGGGCTCGACGATACCGGTGGCCACCGCGAGGTCTCGCAAGCACAGCTCGGCTCCGCTCTCGGTCTCATGCAGCCGAGGTTCGGCCAGGGGCGACAGGTTGCGAAACCAGCGTTGAAGGATCTTCTCGCGACGCGCAAGTACGATCCGGAGCAGCTCGGACTCGACGAAGGGGTCGCTCAGCTTCGCCCGGGCGACTGCCGCTTCGATGGCTTCCGGAGTGATGTTCGCGATGATCCTCGCCATCCACGCCTTGTCCCGCTCGGTCGCCCGAATGAAAGCAGGGTTCTGATAGCCGGTTCGGTACTTGTCAGGCTGGAACGTCTCTACGTTGTAGTAGCCGAACGTGTTGCCGGTCGGCCCTAGCTCGTTGCCCCGCCACGCCCTCGGGATGCCCCCGAAGGTCACCAAGTCCTGGAAAACATACGGCATGTCGAGGTAGTACGTGTGGCCGAGCCGTTCGGACATTCCCCTGAGGGCCCACATGCTCCCAAACGAATCCCCGAAATCGATGTAGTGGTGACGCACGTAGCCGCGGCCGTGGTCGTCAGTGGTGATCCACATCGAGAGGGTGTTTTGTTCACGTGAATCGAAGTGATTCATCCAAGAGGCGAGCACGTAGGCGCCGCGAAGCTCGCGTCTGTCGTCGTGAGGAATGACGTCGTTCGGGTCGTCGTCGCGAACCAATTCGTAGCGCCATGGGCCAAGCGGTTTGCCCGGAAGGAAGCGGCTTGCGGCGGCTCGCCAGGTGCCGTCCGGCTGCGGGCTCACCAGATCGAATACAGGGTCGAGACGCTCCCAAGTGAGCGGCACTTTCTTCCCGTAAACCGTGGCGGTCGCATTCTCGCCGATCTGCAGGATGTCCTTACGGAAGAAGGTGATCTGGTTGCACGGCGGCTCGTAACCCGCCGCCCAGTAAAAGATGGAGCCGACGACGTCGGCCGTCGTCGCTCGCTCGCGCTGGTTTTCATCGCCGAATTTGAGCAGGAACGATCGCCCTTGCTGGTCCTTGATGATGAACCCAGGGCTTGCACCATCGGGCTTGGCGCTCGTGATCGTCCACGGTCCCGACGGATCGAGGGGCGCGTCGTCGCATGCCGCTTGAGCGATGCGTTCAGGCGAGAGACGCTGTCGGCTGAGTCGATTCGTAAACCAACTCGAATCGGGCACTTCGTCCATCGAGTTGACGTTGACGGCTTCCCCTCCAGGGTCGACCGCGAAGATCCGAGCGAGCGGCCGAAAGATCATGTTGTCCGCTGCATCCCAGGCAAACGGCGAGAAGTACGCCTCGGGAACCGGACCGAACGGCTTGAAATCGCCGTCGTCCCGCCACATCGGTCCTTCGGCGGAGTAACGGCGCACCTGTCGGGCACAGCCGATGCTGCTCGCCGTGAGGAATGCGAGCGCCAGGGCCGCACCGATGATCGCTTGCGAATTAGTAGTCACGACTCACTCCAAGGAGAATGCGAACGGAAGTCACTTTTGGCCCCTGCGCGAAAGTCTCGGTGCCGCCGCCCGCCATGAACTCGAAGTACGTTTTCTCCGCTCCGTGCGCCTGAATGCCCCCACCGAAAGACATTCGAAGGTCTTCAAACGCGAAATTGGCCAAGTGTCCGTCAAACACGTTGCCGACGGCGAAATGGATTTTGCCATCCAGGCGAAGCCAGATCGGCCAGGTGAACTGGAGGTTCAGTACAGAAGCGCTGTCTCCGGCGAGGACGCGCCCTACGAAACCGGGCATCGGTCCATTGCCACTGACTGCTGGAACCTCCGTAAAAGGAACCTCTCCGCGGAGCCCATCAGAGAAGATGACTACCGCCCCGAGGCTGAAGGTGTGGTTGTGCCCACTGACATCGAGGAACCCGCGAACCCCGGCTCCGTAGACGATCCAGCTGTTGCTCGTGTCGCCCCGAACCGGGTCGAGCCCAAAATTGAAACCGGTCGCGAGCCGAACTCCGGACCCCGGTGCCGGACGCGGTTGCCGCGAGTCGTAGGTGATCCGTGGGTCGAGATACCAAGCGGAGTAGCCCTCGGGATACGCAGGCGGAGGTTCGCTGATGTTGCCTTCTAGGACGAGGTCTGGAATCGTCGTCCCGTCGACGTCATCACCGAAGACTCGATACCGATACCCGGTGTCGAGTGAGATGCTGCCGCGCCGAAAAGGCTGCACCGTGTAGTTCACTCCGACGTCGTAGCCAACCCAGTTGTAGAGTGCCTCGTTGTCCTTGCTGGCCTCGCTGCCCAAGCCAAAGAACAAACCGTCGGCGCGACGACTCGCGCCCACGCTTACGCCGCCGCTCCACTTCTTGCCTGGCGGGCTCCACGTGATCCCGATAGCGCCCGAAACGAAATCGATTCCGCCAAAGAGAGCGCTCGCCGTGAGCGTCGTATGCTCGACTGGAATGTCGCCGAAGCTGCTGACGACGCCGATGTTCGCCCGAAGACCAAGGTCGAAAGAGAAAATGGGAAATACGGTGTACTGCTGCTTCTCACCGAACCGGAACGCGTCGATGACCCTGGCGGGTATCTCCTTCTCCTCGGCCTTCGTGATGCCGGTGCCGAGGCCCTGACGGAGAATTCCTTCCAACACCAAGTACACGGGAAAAAAAATAAACCTCGGAATCCACAGAGCTCCTTCCCCGGATGTGACAGGCTCGCGAACCTGGCCGCGGTAGTTGGGTAGATCGCGCTTGGGTGGATCCGGCTCCGGGAGCGTGTAAAACATATACCCGTTGCGGGTTTCCCAGTCGGCCCGCTCTCTGGCCCACTCCTCGTCGGCGTCCTGCGCTTTGGTGGGGCTAGGCCACATGCATGCGGCCGCCGCGCACGCAATGACCATCGTACCGACAAAATGACACGCGCGAGCTTTCATCCGTTTACGCACGACCCCAAGAAGGCAGGGGGACAACAATCTCCGGGGAGGCTACCTTCATGCGCTGTGGCGATCAAACCTCTGGTGCTGTGCCTATGGTGTACGGTTCTCGCGTTGCAAGGGGAAACCGCGTTCGCGCAGACGTTTCCGGAGACAGGGAGCTCGTTCGAGGTCGTCCAAACCCCCGACGTTTCAAACGTAGATACGACGCATCGACTGGAGTGGCACTGGAAACGAGTCCACTGGGGAGAGATCGTTGGAACCGGTGCGCTCACCGCTGCGGCGATCACGATCCGCTTAGTCGAGGAGCCCGGGGCACGTTGGACGCGCACTAATGCGTTCGACAATTGGTTCCGTGATCGGCTCAAAATCGACCGCGCGACGCAGCACAGGATCGGTCGGGCTAGTGACGCGCTCGCGCTGACGTTGATCGCTTTTCCCGTTTTGGTCGACGCAGTCGGCATGGCGCTCGTCGGCGACAAGAACAAGAAAGTCGCCGGACAACTCCTTGCGATTCAAGCGCAAGCGTTCGCGATGACGGGCTTCCTCACGGGCGTCACCAAGGTGACCTCTGGCAGAGAGCGTCCAAACGCCCAGGAACAGGGTTGCGATGAGCTCGGCGCGGACTGCGGCAGCGGCGTCAACGCCTCCTATTTCAGCGGCCACGCCGCGTTTGCATTCGCGGGCGCGGGGCTGACTTGCGTCGCGCACAGGCACCTGGAGTTGTTCGGGCGCCTCGGCGATCCGCTTGCCTGCGCAAGCGCGCTCACTTTGGCTTCCGTGACAGCGATCTTCCGGGTCATGGCGGACACGCACTGGACGACCGACGTTCTCACCGGCGCTGGAGTCGGCCTTTTTACTGGGTGGTTCGTACCGTGGCTGATGCACTTTCGACACGACACATCCGAACGGGACGATGGTGTCATGCGTGTTGTGCGATACCTTTCGCCCTACGGTAGAAGCAACGAGTTTGGGTTGCGCGCCGCCGGCACGTTCTGAGTTCGCATCAGGTAGCCAAGGTACACAAGCCATACCCAACAGGCCCCCAAAGCCCAGCCTCCGATGACATCGCTCGGGTAGTGCACGCCGAGATACACGCGCGTGAAGCCCATGGTTGGAACGATGATCAGGGCAAGCGCGATCAACGCACGCTTCAAGCGAGGAAGGCCAAGCCCCGCAGCCATCGTTGCAAGCGACGTGTACAGCACCATCGCGCTTAGCGCGTGGCCACTCGGAAACGAGAAGCCTTCCGGGTCGGTGATCCGTGTGACCACATCGAGCGGTGGGCGCGGTCGCGCGAACACTTTTTTTAGGCCTAGAGTGAGGATTCCGCTCCCCAGGTTGGCAATTACGAGAAAGGCAGCTTCCTTCCCGTACCCGCGAACCAAAAGCCAGGCCGCCACCAGTGCGATGATCGCTGCGGTGACGGGTCCCCTTCCAAAGGTCGTGATTGCGACCACCGTTTCCGTAGCACGAGTGCTGCGCGCTGCCTCGAGGGCTTGCAGTATTCCCGCGTCGAGTCCAACCGGGCCGAATCGAACCCACATCGCCATCGCCCCGAAAATCAACGCGGCGCCGACGACGGCCACGGCGGGCCAGAGGAACCTGTGGCGGCCTGGCTGGTGTGAGACTTGGGTCACTGGTAGCCCGCCTGCTGCCGATAGCGGCGATAGACGAAAACAGCAACGACCATCCACGCAAGGATGATCACGACATTGACGCGCGCGAATTCAGTGGAACCAAAGGCAAGTTGGTGCGTCCCGAGGTAGACGAGGCCTGCAGCGAGCACATCGCCCATGCGAACGAAGAAGGTATCCACGGCCTGCTTCGCTTGGAATTTCTCATCATGACTCGTTGGAAGCCAGAGCATCGCCTTGGCGGTGTTCATGAACGAGTAGTCGGTTGCGTTCTCGGCGGTCTTGAAACCACGAAACGCTGCGAAGCCCAGTCCCATCGCGATCCAGCCGTAGTTGCCAAGGGCGACGATCGGCAGGGCAAACAGCACTCCAGCGATGCCGAGGTACTTGACGATGCGCGACACGATGAGCGCCTGCAGAATCACACTGACGATGTTCACCCAAAAGAAGAAGTCTCCGTAGAAGACACCGAAGAAACGCCCCATGAACTCGCCGACGTTAAGGTCGGGGTCTACCTCGAGCGCCTGGGCAAGAGCGGCGTCTGCGCGATCCTCTGCGAAGGCGCTGAGTAGATACTCGCCGGTGCTATTGACGAGGTTGAGCAGCACGAGAAGCGCTGCGATCAGGGTGAGGTATCGGTTGCGAAAGACGAGTGCAAAGCCACCCAAGATCGATCTCTGCCGTTGTGCGTCGGCTTCGCGCTCGTGCGGAACGCCATCTGGGCGCGACAGGATCATTCGATACAGGAGAATGTGCACCAACAGGAGCCCGGCGGACACCTGCATGAGCCCGGCGGGCGATAGGCCCTCTTCGAAAAGCTTTCCCGCGATCCACGCCCCCAGGGGTGCGCCCACGGTCGCACCGACGGCAATCAACGGCAACAAGCGTTCGCCGGTGGGAATCGAGTAGATGTCGTTCGCGAACGACCAGAACTGCGCAATGATGGCGACGTTGAAGATCCCGACCCACACGAAGAACGCGAAGCCGAGCATGGGGACTTCCGCCCGGTACCCGACGAAGAAGGCCTCGATGCAGAGCACGAAGAAGAACGTCATGCCAAAGATGAGCTTTGGCGTTTCCGTGCGCGACGCAAAGTAGCTGTACAACGGAACCGCCGCCATCAGCACGAGGGCCTGACACGCAGCCGCGTACGCTTTGAGCTCCGCGCCTCCGGTCGTCAGGATCAACGGCTCGCGAACCGTCTTGATCACGTAGTACGCGACCAGAACGACAAAGACATTGAGCGTCATCAGAACGACGGTCGCGCCCTCGCCCCGGCGCACGTCGCCAAAGAGTCGGAGCGCGTAATCGAGGGGAGTCCGTGAGGGCCCCGGCCCGCTATTTTTTTCGGAAGTCATCAAAAGACGCCACGGGCTGGCCTAGTTCTCGAGAACTACATACCGGACGAGGCTGGCACGCTCTACGGTCGCGACCACCGGATCTCGTTCTGGGATGCGCGCCAAGACGTCCTTCAGGTGACTGAGGTCGCCGGTCGGAGTGTCATTGATTCGGAGGATGATGTCCCCAGCAGCAAGAGGGCTACCTTCGGCTACTCTCCCGACAAGTACACCTCTTGGGTTGCGGAGCCCTGGAACGAGCTGTGCGATGTCCGGCGTCAGATCAAACGCTACGATATTTAGCCGAGCAACGCGGTTCTCGTCTGGCTTGGCGGACAGGATCAAGCGTGCGAGTACATCGGGACGTTCGACAACCGGCACCCGCACGGTTCGCTCGTCGGCTCCTCTTCGAACGCGAAGCTGAATGCGGTCGCCGACGCGATAGCGATACACGTTGACGTTGAACTGCCTAGCGTTCTCCATCAGTTTGTCCTTCAGGCTCACGACGATGTCGCCGGGTTCGAGCCCCGCGGCTTCGGCAGGGCTTCCTGGAAGGACGTCGCTGAGCACCACTCCCCACGACTGCGGGAGGTTGAGGGCCCGCGCGAGCTCTGGGGTAATCGTCTGGACGACCGCTCCGATGATCCCACGTGTCACGACTCCGTCGTCTCGTAGCTGGTCGAATACGGTCCGCACAATATTGGAGGGAATCGCAAAGCCGAGACCGTCGTTTCCGCCCGATCGCGTCACGATGAGCGTGTTGATCCCGACGATTCTCCCCTGGAGATCCACGAGCGGACCACCGCTGCTGCCGGGGTTGATCGCGGCGTCGGTCTGGATGAAGACCATCGGAGATTCCGGTTCCAACTGTCGCGCTCTCGAGCTGACCACGCCCATAGAGACCGAGCCCCCTAGCCCCAGCGGACTCCCAAAGGCAAGTACTACCTGCCCTAGCGCTAAGCGATCGGAGTCACCGAAACGCAGAAAGGAAGTGGTAACCGCGTCGATTTTGAGCAGCGCTAGATCCGTCTCGAGGTCGATTCCGACGATGCGAGCGGGATAACTCTTAGGGGGAGAACCGAGTATGGAACGGCGCGCCTCCTGCTGGCTGCGACCTGCGGAGGCGACCGCCTCGATGCTCGAGGCCCCCACCACGACATGCGCATTGGTGATCAGCAACCCTTCTTTGCTGACAAACACACCAGAGCCGATTTGTCGTCCCGCCGTCGTGGGGCCCAAGGCACCCGGCGACAAGCCGCGTGCCACGACCTGCACCACCGCTTCATTGACGTTCTCTGAGAGTGTCCGAAGGGACCGATCGAGCTGCCCGAGCGCCGCGCCGCCCTGCGCCGTTGCTGTTTGGGGCGGAGCCCCCGAGCAAGCGCTAATCAACAAAATCGCTAGAAAGATCGAATATGCCCTTTTCACGCCCGGTGTGAAATACGCCGGTGATCTCTAGGTCGCAACCCGACGGGAGCTTCTGCCGGAAGCGCCAACGTCCTCGTGACAGCGATTTCGCGGTTCCACGAGATGTCGTGGATGACGTAGATCACCCCGCGCTAGGCAGATCAGAAAAAAGGAGGTCTTGCTCTTTGGCACACCCCTTGCGAAGTGGTTCTACAGCGAGGAGGACAGCCCATGCAGATCGATTTCTCGACCAGCCCGTTGGTTCCGCCGTTCACTCATGAAACGGCCGTTCGCAAAGTGCGTCTCGCAGAGGACGCGTGGAATTCGCGAGACCCAGAGCGCGTGTCGATGGCGTATTCGGTCGACAGCCGCTGGCGAAACCGCGCGGAGTTTCTCGAAGGGCGCGACGCGATCCGGGCCTTCCTTCGTAGGAAGTGGGAAACGGAGCTCGACTATCGTCTGATCAAAGAGCTTTGGGCGCTTGCAGAGGACCGGATCGCCGTGCGCTTTCAATACGAGTGGCAGGACCATTCGGGTTCCTGGTATCGAGCGTACGGAAACGAGAATTGGGAGTTCGATGTGCAGGGGTTGATGCGGTGGCGACAGGCAAGCATCAATGACGTGTCCATCGCGGAAGCGGACCGGCTGTTTCATTGGGACGCGCCAGGACCGCGGCCGGACGGGCACCCAGGGCTTTCGGAGCTCGGTGTCTGACGAGGTCAGGGGTCAATCGACCCGGATGACGATCTTCCCGCCGGCGCGGTTCTCTTCCATCAAGCGATGGGCTTCGACGATTTCGTCTAACGATAGCACGGGGCCGAGTTTGATCGACGTGGCCCCTTCCTCGATCGCATCGATGAACTCTTGCAACGGCGTCCGCATGAAGTCCTCCGAGCCGCCGGCGTACGTCGTGAGGTTCACGGCCGTCGGGATCGCCCCCATCGGACTGAACTCCTCGAACGACCAGCTGTTGCCGACCATCCCTGTCATGCACACCGCGCCACCTTTCTTGGCGGTCTGGAGCGAGTCGATCAGCGTTGTGGTGCCGACCAGCTCGAGTACTTTGTCCATGCCGCCAGGAAACACCTCGCGCACCTGTTCTGCAATCGTGCCGGTGTCGAGGAAGACCTGATCGGCTCCGTTTTCGCGCAGCATGGCCTGGCGATTCGGGTTACGCGTCGTGGCGGCGACCGTGGCGCCGTGCCGTTTGGCGAGCACCGCGGCGGCCAAG
>CAXMND010000138.1:0-11411 GCA_964194675.1 uncultured Coxiellaceae bacterium
GCGAGGAAGGTCAACATGTGGCAACTCGAGAGAGCTGCAACGAAAGCTTGTTCCGGATCGACCAGGGCGTCGTTCCCAAAGAACTTTGGTGCGGCAGAAGCACGCACCTCGCTTCCGCCTTCGAACTTCCAAACGTGGTCACGCGTGTATTCCTTGTACGCGAATTCAGTGCCCTGGCGGTTCCAAACTATCGTGGCGCGGTGTTCCGACATCGAGGCTCCTTCGAGCGAAAAGTCTAGTGCGGTTTGGTGCGTCGTCCATGCTTTCACTCGAAGGAGCATGCGGATTTTGGTCCGCATTTCTTGCGTGGCCGTTGGCTACGCCACGTGGGTCTGCAGCGGTTGCGCCTCTGCGTCGGTTTGGGCTTCCGCATGCTCGACGTAGCTCTTGAATTGCGATAGCGCGTCCTCGAGGAGTCGCGTGATGCGTGGCTTCATCACGAACCTCTCCATGAATGCACCAAACACGCCATAACGGGTTTCCATCGAGCTCGTGACGGTGACGGTCGTCTGGAAGTGGCTCTTGCGTTCGAGGCGCCAGTTGCTCTGCGCGTGCTTCACCATGGGAGGCATGCCCGCGACCGTGTAGGTCAGCGATTCGCCGTCTTTCCACTCGACGATCTCCTCGACGAGGGTGCCGAATCCTTTGACTTCGCAGGTGCGTGCTGCGCCCACGCCTTCCTTTTGCTCCGAGTTGTAGTACGACTTCGTCACGCTATCGACGAAGTTCTGCACATCGTCGAGCTTCGCAAGCTTTTGCCAGACGTCGTTCACGGGTGCGTTGATGTCGATGCTTCTGCTGATCTGCATGTGGGTCTCCTTAGTAGGTTAGGCGGTCGGTTGTCCCGAGCCGCAGATTCCGTGAAGCACGATCGCCAACGTCTGTTGGATCCAATGCTTCCGATACGTCTCCTCGAGCGTAGATACGTTGAAGTAAATCTTATGAGCCTCGGTGAACCGGGCTTGGTTCAGAACGCGATCGAGCAACATCCCGGCGACGATGTCGGGGTCAACGTCGCAGTGCACCAGCCCTGCTTCGATGCCTTGACGGACGAAGGTGGCGATCGCGTTGTTGGTTCGCACGAGTCGCCCGACGACGTCCTCCGTGCCGTGCGGGAGCAGTAGCTCGAACTCGCGGAAGATGATTCGAATCGTGTCGCGATTGTCGAGGTAGCATTCGAGCAGCCCCGTGAAGAATACCTCGAGCCGAACCGCAAACTCTTCGGAGGAGCGGGGCGACGTCGACAGCACGCGCTCGGCAAGCTCCAACTGATCTGACGCGAACCGCTCGATGATCTCTCGGTAGAGCTCCTCTTTCGACCCGAAGTGGTAACTGATCGCGTTCGGGCTGGCCCCGACCCGACCCGTGATGTCTCGCACCGAGGCCCCATGAAACCCTCGCTCCGCAAAAAGCCCCGTAGCCGCCTCGAGAATCTGCATCCTGGTTTCCATCTCCAACCTCTAGAACAACCGTACTAGAAAACAGGACAAACGTTATATCCAAAAACGCTCCTCCACGTAACACACCGAAATAATTGTGCTATATGGGACATCCCCTAGCCGCCAGCGAGGGCGGGGATGTCGATGTGGACCGGGGGGGTGTCGTCGATCAGGCGGTTCTCGAGGAAACCTTCGGGGAGGGAGACTTTTTGGCGGCCGGCGGTCTTGCCGCGGGGGACGCGCATGGCTTCGGGCGGGAAGGATTCTGACGCGTCGGCGGTGCGGAGGACGTCTTCGAGCTCTGCCAAAGCGGTGACCTGCATCAGGCGCGCGCGGAGCTTTGCGCTGCCGCGGAAGCCTTTGGTGTACCAGCTGCTGTGCCGACGGAACATTCGCATGGCTTGATCCTCGCCCGCCCACTCGCACAGGAATGTGGCGTGTGCGATCGCAACGTCGACGACTTCTCCAAGCGAAGGAGGATCGCTCGGTTCGCGGCCTTCGAACACATCCGCCAGGTCGCGAAAGAGCCACGGGCGTCCAAGGCATCCGCGGCCGATGACGACCCCGTCGCAGCCCGTGTCTCGCATCATGCGAAGCGCATCATGTGCTTCCCAGATGTCACCGTTGCCGAGCACGGGGATCGTTTTCACACTCTGCTTGAGGCGCGCGATCGCTTCCCAGCGTGCTTCGCCATCGTAGAGCTGGGCTGCGGTACGGGCATGCAGAGCCACCGCCGCACAGCCTTCTTCTTCAGCGATTTGTCCCGCATCTTCGTAGGTGAGGAGGCTATCGTCGATGCCCATGCGAAACTTGATCGTCACCGGGACCCGACCTGCGCTTTGGACTGCCGCGCGAACGATGTTGGCGAGCAGCCGAGGCTTGACGGGTATTGCAGAGCCACCGCCTTTGCGCGTGACCTTGGGCACCGGGCAGCCGAAGTTCATGTCGATGTGGTCGACACCCCCCTCGTCGACGAGCCACTTCACGGCTTCGCCAACGTAGTGAGGGTCGACGCCGTAAAGCTGAAGGCTCCGAGGGGATTCATCGGCGCCAAATTCGGCCAGCATGAGGGTCTTGGTGCGCCCCTCGACCAGCGGCCGAGCCGTCACCATCTCGCTTACGTAAAGCCCGGCGCCAAACCGACGGCAGATCGCGCGAAACGGCCAGTTCGTGACCCCCGCCATCGGCGCGAGCACCACCGGCGGCCACACGGACAGACGTCCGATCTCGATGGGCGCAAACTCCCCGACTCCCGCGAGCGGCACCTCCCGATTCACCAAACTCTTATAGATCTCATCCATCGACGTAGGCGATAGCGTGTCTTCAGTTGACGACCGCCAGATGGCGTTGGCCGCTGGTGCGCATCAGCTTCATGCGCCAGTCGACGCCGATGAACTCACCGGGCTCCATAGGCAGCCAGATGTTTTCGCCTTCGATGACTTCGCTCGAGAAAATCAGGTGATTGACGTAGCCGCTCTCCGAAGGCGCCTCGCATTCGGGCGCAAGACTGGGGCAGGTCTCTCTGTCACCGCATCGCGTCTTGTACGTCGACCAGAAAAGCTCTTTGCCTCCCTCTACCGCCACCATCGTGGTGCCGTCTGTCACAATCGTCGTGAGCAGTGACGGTTCCTCGTCTGGAACGGTGTCGCAAATGCCACGTGCCTGGTCGAGCGTGGACTGCAGAGCCATCGATGTCTCCTCGACCCCGATACGCCCCGATAGCGGACCGTGCTGCGCGAGGTGCGTGAGGAACAAGAAGAACAACACCTCGCTGTCGGTGTCCCCAAGAATATACCGGCGAAGGCGTGGGGCCACCCGCTGCACCAGCTCCTCCCGGTGTTCTGCAAAGCCCCGAATATCGCCGTTGTGCGCCATCACCCATTTGCCGTACTGGAACGGGTGGCAGTTGAGCACCGACAGCTCCCCGTTGGTAGCCCGGCGCACGTGGGCCAGGACCGTTTCGGAAGCGACGATGCCGCTAACCCGCCGAAAGAGGGCGCAATCGATGGCTGTGGTCGGGCTTCGGGTGATGTGCGGCGCGCCGTCAACGTAGAACGCGACCCCCCAGCCGTCCCGGTGATCGGTGCTTTGGGCGCCAAGTGCGTTGTCGGCGTCCAGGAGGGACCGATGCACCTGGCTCTGAATGACGCTCCGGAAGCCGAACAGGCGACACATGACGCCACCATTCTGACACGAACAGCGCATCGATGCCGCCTCCGCTGTTCAGGACGCACCCACAGTGTTAAGATGCGCGCCCGTGGAGCGTTTTAGGCGTCTTTTCATCGCGAACCGCGGCGAGGTTGCGGCCCGCATTGCCAGGACGTGCGATGCCCTCGGTATCACCCCCGTCTTCGGTGTGTCCGAGGCCGACCGGGATGCACCGTATCTCTTCGATCGCGAGTCAGTCGTGCTTGGGCCGGCGCGCTCGAGCGAGAGCTATCTTGCAAGGGAGCGCATCGTCCAGGCTGCCATTCAAAGCAACTGCAGCGCCCTTCACCCGGGTTGGGGCTTCGTCGCGGAAGATCCGCTGTTCGCCTCGTTGTGTGAGGCCCATGGAGTCACATTCGTCGGGCCTCCAGCTGCGGTGATGCAAGAGCTCGGCCGAAAAACGCCGGCCAAGGCCGCGATGGCCCGGACGGGGTTGAAAGTGATCCCTGGGAGCAACGGGATCCTGCGGGACGTCGATCACGCGGCTGAGCTCATCGAGTCGATCGGTCTACCGGTTCTTCTCAAGGCTGAAAGCGGCGGTGGCGGGCGCGGCATGCGGGTCGTCCGAGACGTCGCCGAGCTCAAGGAGGCCTTCGATTCTGCCCAAGCCGAGGCACGGGCCGCCTTCGCGGACGATCGGCTCTACCTGGAGAAACTCATCGAGGGCGGGCGCCACATCGAAATCCAGCTCCTGGCAGACAAGTATGGCCAAGTCGTCCATCTCGGCGAGCGCGACTGTTCGGTGCAGCGCAAGCATCAGAAGCTGATCGAGGAGTCACCGGCCCTCGTGCTTGACGATGCTGAGCGCGCTCGCACCCTTGACGCCGCTGTTCGAGCCACCCGTGCGATCGGATACGTTGGCGCCGGCACGATGGAGTTCTTGCTCGACGGAGGCGGCGAGCTCCGCTTCATGGAAATGAACGCTCGGCTGCAGGTAGAGCATCCCGTGACCGAGATGCGAACCGGGATCGACCTCGTCGAAGCCCAGATTCGCATCGCGGCGGGCGAGCCTCTGTGGTTCTTGCAGGACGACATCGAGCTCCGCGGCCACGCGATCGAGTGTCGCATCAACGCGGAAGACCCATCGAATGCCTTTGCGCCGAGCCCCGGTGTCATCGAGCATTGGGAAGCGACCGAAGTGGAGGGCATCCGAATCGACACGCACGTCGAAGGCGGATACGAGGTGCCACCGTACTACGACAGCCTCGTGTGCAAGGTGATCGCCTGGGGTCAAGACCGCAACGCTGCTTGCAATCGCTTGGCGGAGGCGCTTCAGAACATCCGCTGCGACGGCATCTCGACCACGATTCCGATGCATCTGTCGGTGCTGGCGTCGGAGGAGTTTCGAAACAATCGGTACGACACGCGTGCCGTACCAGGGTGGGGGGACTAATGGCGCACGTTCCGGTGGTTCCAATCGGTAAGGACCGCGAGGCGATCGTCGATCAAACAACGTTCGATCGCGAAATTTCCGGCCACGAACCGCTCGTAGAAAAGCTCAACAGCAAAAGAGCGGAGGTCCAAGCGGGGTGGGGCCCGAAGTATGTCGACCGCGTGCACGAGAAGGACAAGCTCACGACTCGAGAGCGCCTCGATCGACTGAAAGATCCGGGTACGCGATTGTACGAAGTCGGCACTTTCGTCAACTACGGGATCGACTTCAACGGCCTTGAATCCCCGGCGGCGGGCGTCGTGACTGCGTTTGCGCAGATCGAAGGTCGATGGTGCGTCGTCATTGCGAACGACAACACGGTGGCGTCGGGGGCGTGGTGGCCGAAAACACCGGAGAAGATCCAGCGTGCCCAAGAGATGGCGCGGCGGCTGCGACTCCCAGCGCTCTACCTCGTCGATTGCAGTGGGCTCTACCTGCCCGAACAAAGCAAGAGCTTCGCAGGGGTCAAGGGGGCGGGGCACATCTTCAAAATGAACAGCCTGCTATCCGCGGAGGGGGTGCCGCAGATTGCTGGTGTGTTCGGAGACTGCATTGCGGGCGGCGGCTACATGCCGATCATCAGCGACCGCGTCTACATGACGGAGCAGGCGTACATGGTCATTGCGGGCGCGGCGCTCATCAAGGGTGCCAAGAGCCAGCACATCACCTCGCTCGATATCGGCGGCCCGGAGGTTCATGTGCACCAGTCGGGATGCGCCGACGAGCGCGTCCCCGACGACGAAACGCTGATCGCATGCCTGCGGCGCGAGGTTTCCCGCCTGCCAACATCCGGCGCGGCGTTCTATCGGGGCGGTGTCGAGTCGATGGAACCCACTTACCCAACGTCGGAGCTCCCCGGTTTGATCCCAGTCGACCATCGGCAGGCCTACGAAGCGGAGGAAGTGCTCGCGCGCCTGTGCGATCAGAGCTTGTTTTGGGAGGTGCTCCCTTCGGTCGGTCGCGAGATGATCTGCGGTGTCGCCCGCGTCGGTGGGCTCTACGCCGGTTTCGTCCTCAATCGACAGGGCCTGATCGATGATCCAGAAGCTCCGACGGAACAGCGGCCCGCCGGGATCCTCTACCGCCAAGGCATCGCCAAGATCAGCGCCTTCAGCCGAGCGTGCGACAGCGATGGCATTCCGCTGATCTGGCTACAAGACGTCAGCGGATTCGACATCGGCGCCGAGGCCGAGCGGCATGGGCTCCTCGCGTACGGCTCGAACCTCATCTACACAAACAGCACGAACCGGACCCCGATGTTCACAGTGCTGCTCCGCAAAGCCTCCGGAGCCGGCTACTACGCGATGGCTGGGCTTCCGTACGATCCAGTCGTGCAGCTCTCGACGCCGATTTCGCGATTGAGCGTCATGGAGGGGCGTACCCTGGCGATCGCATCGTACAACAGCAAGCTCGACGACAACTTCGAGATCATCACGAGCGACCCCAAGGCGCGCGCCGAGGTCCAAAAGAAGATGTCAGAGGTCGAAGCGCGGATCGACGCCGATATGGATCCCTACGTGGCTGCGCGGCAAATGGATACCGACGAGATCGTTCAACTCGACGAGCTCCGCGACTGGCTGCGTGTGCTGGTCGAGATGAGCTACCAAGGTATTGGTTATCGACGGGTGAAGAATCCACGCATTTGGACGATGCACGACCTGGATGTGTTGATGAACGGGGGCCGTGCGTGAGCTCCGGATACGTGCTTCGCACGGTGCACCGGGACGGAACCGAAAACGAGCTGGCCTCGCCTACGGTGGGGATCTTCACGTCGACCGTGGCAGTCGGGGAGTTGGTATCGCCGGGGCAGGTCATTGGCGCGATCGAGGTTCTCGGCGTGAAGCACCCACTACGAGCGCCTGACGGCGTGGCCGGTCGCGTCATGTCGAACATCGGAGGAGGTCGTACGAGGGTGCCGGTGCAATACGGCGATGCGCTCTTCACGATCTCGATGGGTTCCGAGATCGACGCGACCACTTCGACACCAGAGGAGGCTGCGGCCGTCGAGGCCGAGCTTGCGTTCGTGGCGCCGATGAGCGGGCGCTTTTACAGTCGGCCGTCGCCAACCGAGGCTCCGTTCGTCAACCCGGGAGACACCGTGCGACGAGGACAGACCATCGGCCTGCTCGAAGTCATGAAGACCTTCAACCGACTCGTGTATCAGGGCAACGGTCTACCAGAGACTGCCGTCGTAGACGCGATCGTGCCCGCCGATGGGGATGACGTCGTGCGAGGCGAGGTGATCTTGGCACTGAGCACCTCCTAGTCGTATTGCCCTTCGTGTGACGTTCCCACTACAGTGCGCCATGGCCCATGCGACGCTCGGCGACCGTTCCCTGTTTCCCGATCTGAATAGTGCCGCGTATCTCGCACATGCGGCAATCGCGCCCCTGTCGGCGCCTGTGCTCGAGCGAATTCGGGAGGTGAGCGCCGCGTACGCACGGGGTGGGACGGCCGGCTTCAGGGAGTGGGCGCCGCGGCTCGGACAGGTCCGCAAGGATCTCGCAGCCCAGATCGGCGCGTCCTCGCGCGAGATCGCGTTCGTTTCGAACACGACGCACGGGGTGATCGACATCGCGTTTGGCCTTCGCTGGAGGAAAGGCGATCGAGTTCTGCTATTCGAGGCCGAGTTCCCGGCGAACGTGACACCCTGGCAGCAGGCCGCGGAGGAGTTCCAACTCGAGCTCTGCTGGCATTCGCTCGACCCATTTCTTCGTTCGCCGGACGAAGGGCTTGCGGAGCTCGAGCGCGCCCTCGATCGCGGTTTGCGGCTGGTTGCGGTCAGTGCTGTTCAGTACAAGACCGGCCTCCGAATGCCGTTCGAGGAGATGGCGGCGCTCTGCCACCGATACGAAGCCGAGCTTTTCGTGGATGCCATCCAAGCCGTGGGCGCGACGCCGATCGACGTGTCCTGCGGCATCGACTACCTCAGCAGTGGAAGCCACAAGCACCTCATGGGGCCAGAGGGTGCCGGATTTCTCTACGTCGCCGAACGCTGCGCGAGCGACTGCCATCCACGGCTCGCTGGTTGGTTGAGCCACGAGGACGCCGCCGAGTTCTTGATGCGCGATGAACCGAAGCTTCGGCACGACAAACCTCTCAAGACCGGCGCTCGGGCATTCGAGATCGGCACCACCAACGTCATCGGAATTGCGGCCCTGGGCGCTTCGGTCGAGCTGCTTAGCCAGCTCGGAGCGAGTGCGATTTGCGACCACGTCAATGCGTATCTCGACCTACTCGAGGAGGGTCTGCGCGTTCGCGGGTTCACGAGTTACCGCGCCCCAGCGGCTGTCGCTCGCTCGACGTTGCTCAGCGTGGGTACCCCTGACGGCGTGCCACCGACCCGACTCTCCGCGGAGCTCGGCAAGCGAGGTGTCGTATGCAACACCCCCGACGGCCTCGTGCGCTTCTCTCCTCACTGGCCCAATCACTGCGACGAGGTGCCGGGGGTCCTCGAAGCTGTCGACCAAGCGCTGGCAGAGATACGAGGTTGAGCCTAGGCTCGCGCGATGACCACGAGGAGTGATCGGAGTTTTTGGGTTTTCAATGCGGTGATCTCGACGGTGGTCGTGGGCTTTCTGGGGTGGATCTTGGTGCTACGCGAGGGGCAGGGGGTTGACGCCGACCTGAGCTTCATGCCCGGGGTCAACGCGGTGTTGAACGCCACATCGGCCACCCTCCTGGTCTTGGGCTTTGCAGCGATCCGAAGCGGCCGCCGTGACATTCACAAGCGATTGATGGTCTCGGCGTTCGTTGCGTCTGCCGTCTTTCTGGTCGGCTACGTGATCTACCACTACGCGCACGGAGACACGCCGTACCAAGGTGTGGGGCCGATTCGAACGGTCTACTTCACCGTCCTGATTTCCCACGTACTTCTCACGATCGTCATGCTTCCGATGATCCTGACGACGTTCTATCTTGCGTCACAGGAGCGATTCGCGGCCCACAAGCGACTCGCGCGATGGACGTTGCCGATCTGGCTCTACGTGTCGGTCACGGGGGTGGTGATCTACCTCATGCTCCGAGCGTAGCAGCGCCAACGCCAGCGCCAGCGTCAGTGTCAGCGCCAGCGACAGCGCCAGCGTCAGCGACACTTCATGTGTCAGCTCTTCTTGAGGAGGCGGTAGATCCAGAGGAGGACGAGGGCACCTGCGATGGCGATGACGAAGCTGCGGATGTTGAAACCCGTCACTTCGCCGAAACCGAGAAACGTTCCGACGAAGCCACCTGCAACTGCTCCGATGATCCCCAGGCCCGTGGTTTTCAAAATGCCGCCGGCCTCATCACCCGGCATCAAGACTTTGGCGAGCGCCCCCGCAACCAACCCGAAAATCACCCAAGACACAATCCCCATGCAACTCCTCCTAGCGATGTAGTGTCGACCAATGGTCTCGGAAGGTAAAGGAAGGGGCGCGGCGAAGCACTAACCTTGAAATCCTGCTGCGCTGGCAAGCTCGGCGACTCCCGTGGCTAATCGTTTCGGGAGAAAGGGCCCTTCGTAGACGAATGCCGTGTAGACCTGCACCAGGGTGGCGCCGGCTTGGATCCTTGCCCGCGCCTGGTCCGCGGTTTCGATTCCGCCAACGGAGATCAGCACCAGTCGATCACCTGCCCTGTCGTGCAATCGCTTCAATACTTCTAGTGCACGGTGCTCGACCGGGGGACCGCTCAGGCCCCCGGCACCGCAATGTTCGACCTCAGAAGCGTTGCTGCGGAGGCCGTCTCGCCGAACGGTAGTGTTGGTGGCGATCACTCCGTCCAGCCCGAGCTCGAGCGCAAGATCAGCGACCGCATCGACGTCTTCATTCGCCAAATCGGGGGCAATCTTGACGAGCAAAGGCACACGGCGCGTCGGGGACACTTCATTAAGTGCTTCATGAACCGCCGCGAGCAAGGGTCGCAGCTTTTCGGTAGCCTGGAGGTCGCGGAGCCCCGGGGTGTTCGGCGAGCTGACGTTGACTACGACGTAGTCGGCGAAGGGGCCGACCCGTTTTGCGCTTGACACGTAGTCCGCGATCGCGTCCGATTCGGGAACGACTTTGGTCTTGCCGATATTCACACCGACGATGGTTCGGTGTGGTCGGCGAAGACGCCTGACGGCGTCGGCCGAGCCGTGGTTGTTGAACCCCATGCGGTTGACGAGGGCGCGGTCTCGTGGAAGCCGGAACAACCTCGGCTTGGGATTGCCCGACTGGGGTTGGCCCGTCAGCGTTCCCACCTCGACGAAACCGAACCCGAGCGCCCCAAGTGCCTCGTACCCAATCGCGTCTTTGTCGAACCCTGCTGCGAGCCCGATGGGATTCGGAAACTCGAGGCCCAGTGCGCGAACTCGCGAACGCTCCGTGTCCACCAACAACATTCGCCGCAACCAAGCTCCGACTCCGGGAATCGCGGCAAACCATCGCAGGAAAGTGAACGTGAGATGATGCGCTGCCTCTGCTGGCAGCAAGTAGAGGAGTGGGCGGATCAGGGCTCGGTACACGGTTCCCTCAACGGCCGAGCGCTGACCATACCGTGTCGTCTCCGAGGCGTTGGTCGATTCGGACGTCGAAGGCCTTCTCGATCGGTCCGAGGATCCCCGGGTCCGTTTCGTGCATCGTTCGCAGCGCGCCGCGGCATCGTGCTACCGCCTCGGCACTCATACGGCCAAGCGGCGGGCGACTGGTCGAGCTCATCATACCGAGCCCCGCCATCATGGTCTTGAGAGGAACCGGGTTGCGGAACTTGTCGTTCACTTCGACGCTTTGGCCGTTGGGCAGGGTGCGGACGCTCGCCACCTGGCAGGTGACGAGACCGAGAACCGGTGAGAGCGCGGCGGCAAGCCGATCGGTCTCTTCGATGTCGTTGGCATCTTGCCCGCGCACCATCGAGCTCAAGGCTCCCGGAACGAGGTTCGCCATCACGCTGATGACTCCACATGCCCGAATCTCCGGGTCGCGCATCATCACGAGGGTCATGTCGTCGTCGCCGGATAGAATGCTCAAGGCCGAGCCCGCGAACTTGCGATCGAGGCGCATGCGATCGAGGTCTCCCGTGGCCTCCTTGACCGTGGGTACGCGCTGAGGGTGGTTCAAGTGCAATACGGCGAGATCTGCCGCGGAAAGCGCACAGCCACTTCGACCCGGAATGATGTACGGAACGAGCGGAATGTCCTCCACCTCGTTCAGGATGCGCTCGTAGTACTCCGTGCGGAGCTCGAGGCTGGACGGCCCGTTGTAGTAGCAGTCGACCAACAGTGCCGCGGTCGCGCCAGCCTCCTTGGCGTGCGCCGTCCCCCGAATCGCTTCTTTCGTGTTGTTGCTCCCGGTCCCCGCGAGTACACCGGCCCGCCC
>CAXMND010000139.1:0-32866 GCA_964194675.1 uncultured Coxiellaceae bacterium
CTGGGCGAGGAGGGCGAGGCACCGTCGCTCGTGAAGGTAATTTCGACGCGCCGCGGCCCAAAGGCCTTGTTGATGCGCCTCGACGGGGTGGAATCGCATGAAGATGCGGACGCACTGCGCGGCTTGACCCTATGCGTTCCACGTGAGGCGCTTCCCGAGCTCGAAGAAGGCGAATACTACCACGCCGACTTGATCGGGCTTCAGGTGTACGAAGGCGAACGTACGGTGGGCGAAGTCGTCGAGGTTCTAGACTACCCGAGCGTCGAGTGCCTGAAAATCAAAACCGAAAAGGGTTTCCTGGAGGTCCCCATGCTCCCCGAATGGCTCGAGCGAGTCGATGTCGAGGGCGGCAAGGTGCACCTCAAGGCTTTGGATGACATCCCTCTACAGAAGGGACGCTGATGCGGTTCGAAGTCGTCACCCTGTTCCCAGAGCTCTTCGATGTGTTGGACCTCGGTCTTCTCGGCAAGGCTAAGGACGCCGGTACGATCGAGGTAGTGACGATCACACCGCGGCAGTTCGCCCGCGACAAGCATCGCACGGTCGACGACGCTCCGTATGGTGGCGGGAGCGGGATGGTCTTGAAGCCCGGGCCGTTCGCCGAGACGCTCGACTACCTAGATGCAGAGCGCGGAGGTGCCCCAACACACCGGGTATTGCTCACACCGCAGGGAGCACCTTTTTCGCAGTCGCACGCACAGGGTTTCTCCAAGCTCGAGACGATGACTCTGATCTGCGGACGCTACGAAGGATTCGATGAGCGCATCCGGTCGTTGATCGACGAAGAGATCTCGCTCGGCGACTTCGTCCTGCTCGGGGGAGAAATGGCGGCGGTCGCAGTGATCGAGGCCACAGCCCGCTTGTTACCCGGAGTCCTCGGGAACGAGCAATCGGCGGCAGACGAGTCTTACGCGGACGGCCTCCTCGAATACCCCCAATACACGCGACCCGAGGTCTTCCGAGGACAACGAGTCCCCGACGTTCTGCGGTCGGGGAACCACGCCACCATCGCACGCTGGCGGCGCAAAGAATCCCTCCGGCGCACATTGGAACGCCGCCCAGACCTCTTGGAAGCGGCAGAGCTGTCAGACGAGGATCATCTGTTGCTCAGAGAGATCGACGAGGAAACCTAGTGGCGTCGGCTTATTGCGCGCTCGTTCATCATCCCGTCGTCAATCGCGCCGGAGAGGACATCACCACCTCGGTCACCAACCTGGACGTGCACGACATCGCCCGGAGTGCACGGACATACGGGCTTCGGGGTTACTTTGTCGTGAGCCCCATCGAGGCACAGCATCCGGTCGTTCAGCGGATCTTGGACCACTGGTGTGAAGGCTCCGGGAGGAAACGCTTCCCGGAACGAGCTGAAGCGCTATCGATCGTCGAGATCTCCCTATCGGTCGAAGATGCGATCGCCCGAATCGAGGCGAGGGAGGGGCGGTCTCCTCGATTGGTAGTGACTTCGGCTCGCTCCGGGCTCGACCGAACGTCGTATGAGAGGGAGGCCGCAACGTTGGCTCGGGACCCGCGACCAGCGCTACTTCTCTTTGGCACCGGCCACGGCCTGAGCGACCGTCTTTTACGGCGCGCGGACGTCTTTCTCGAACCGATTCAGGGGCCGACCGACTACAATCACCTATCTGTTCGCGCGGCCGCGGCAATCACGCTAGACCGTCTGTTCGGCAGGGAATCGGCGTCTAACCACCCGATTTGACCCCCTTTTGGGCCCGTGCTACCTCCCGGCTCCGTTTTGGTAGAAGGCTTAGCGATGAGTGGAAGCGTTCCAGAAATCGACGCGATCGAACGAGCGCAAATGCGCAAGCGTCCCGTATTCCGTGTGGGCGATACGGTCAATGTGCACTTCCGGATTCGGGAGGGGGACAAGGAACGCATCCAGATCTTCAAGGGTGTCGTCATCCGCAGGACCCGGGGTGGCGCCGGTGCCACTTTCACCGTCCGAAAGGTTTCTTCGGGCGTCGGCGTCGAGCGAATCTTCCCGCTGCACTCGCCGAGGATCGAGAAGATCGAGATCACCGCTCGCGGTCACGTCCGTCGCTCTCGCCTCTACTACCTCCGGAGCCTCCGCGGCAAGAAGTCCCGGCTCCGCGAGCGCCAGCGTCAGATTCACGACGAGAGCTGAGTCAGCCCTTTCGAATCGTCAGCGTCGACTCTTCGAAGCCGTTCGTGCCGGGTACGTGCACCCAGAGCCGCCGCTCGGCGACTTTGCCGTCCATGATGCTCACGACGATGTACGCACACGGCCACATGAGCTGGCTGTCATTGGCAAAGGTCGCCGCGTCTTCATCGGAGAAATACGCTCCGGCGTCGCAGTGCGAGTGATAGATGACCTTCACCGGACGCCCCTCGCTCTGGCCCTTTTCGAAGGTGCGCGCGGCTCGTAGCTCGTTGATTTTGAAATAGGTGTTCGAGGTCCGAGGGAAGGTGACCGGATCGAGCTTGTGGTACTTGTCCGCTTCGTTCTCCTCGCGCTGGATGCCATCGAGCACGGCGGGCTCCTCGGCTGAACCGAACACGAAGCCACAGCTCTCGCTTGGGTAACACTCGACGGCGTGTTGCTCGATCTCGTCCATCACGGACTCGTCGATCTCGAGGTCCCCGGAAACCCAAGGCAAAGCCTCACCATTCATAGTGCTTCTCCCACTTCATCGGAGCGAAGTATCGGTCACCTCGGTCGCAAGCGATCGTCACTATGCAGCCTTCTTCGATCCGCTTCGCGACTTCGAGCACGCCGGCGACATTAGCACCGGTGGAGTACCCGACGTGGAGGCCTTCTTCCGCCGCCAGTCGATCCGACATATCCCAGCTGGTCTCTGTGCCCACCGGAAGGATTTCGTCGGGCACCTTGGGGTCGAAGATCTCGGGTACGATCGAGCTCCCCATGTGCTTGAGCCCCTCGAGCCCATGTAGCGCCTCGGCCGGCTCCAACGCAATGCACTCGATCTTTCGCGAGTGCTCCCGAAGTCGCCGCGTGGTGCCCATGCATGTCCCGCTCGTGCCAAGGCTCGCCACAAAATGGGTGATCTCATCGCCCACTTGGTCGAGGATCTCTTGGCCGGTGCCGAGGTAGTGCGCTCGGGGGTTCGACGGGTTCGAATATTGATCGGGATAGAAGTAGCGGTCGGGCTCTTCTGCGACGAGCCTACGGACCTCTCGGATCGCCCCGTCGGAACCTTCCATCGGATCGCTGTAGATGATCTCGGTCCCGAACGCCTCGATGATGTCCTTCCTCGCCTTTGAAACGTTCGACGGCATCACCAGTGCGATCCGATATCCCATGGCAGCGCCTAACAAACTGTAGGCCACGCCGGTATTCCCGCTTGTTGCGTCGATGAGGATCTTGTCGCTGGTCAACCTTCCGTCCTCGATGGCGTCGACCATCATTTGCCGAGCAGGGCGGTCTTTCACCGAGCCACCCGGATTCGCGTACTCGAGCTTTAGGTAGATCTTCACCCCAGGGCTCTCTTTTTCCATCGCGCGCAAACGAACGAGTGGGGTGTTGCCCACCGCCTCGACGATCGACTCCATCTTCCGAAAACGCATCCGGCTCAAGCCTTGGAAAAAGGGGACTGTTCCGTTTTGAGTTGGAGGGTGAGGTCGGGCGGGAAGTCGCGCGGCTCACCAGCTCCGAGGGCTTCTTTGAGGTGCTCCACGGCGGCGAATGCGCCGAGGATGGCCGCGGCGGGCGCGCGAAGTGAAGCTCTCCCGGCGAAGTGCGTCACGGCATCTGCGCTGGAGGCGCGCATCGGCGTGCCATCGCTTTCGCTCTCTCGGCAGCCCGCGCGTCGGAGATACTCCGCCGCCACAGCATACGCGTCCGCATCGCTCTCGGCTCTTCGACAAAAAACAGCTGCAGACAGACGCTCTTGGCCTGCCTCGCCGATTTCGCCGAGCAGAAGTTGACGCGCGTATCGACGCCTCGCTGTGGCGTCGAGACTCAACGCTGAGCTCCTCCCGCAATGGCAGGAACGATGCTCAGGGTGTCACCCTCCTTGAGCTCGGTCTGGAGGTTGTCGAGGAAGCGGATGTCCTCATCGTTGTGGTAGATGTTGACGAAACGGCGAACGCCTTTGTCGTCGCAGAGCCGGTCCTTCATGCCGGGGTGGTTCGCTTCGAGGCTTTCGATGACCTCGGCCACCGTGCCGCCGTCGGCGGATACCTCGTCTTGCCCACCGGTCAACGTTCGAAGTGGAGTTGGAATGCGTACCGTGACAGCCATGTTCGTTCCTTTCTGAGTCCTAAGGGATGCGAGCCGAAGTCATGCCGCGCAAGCCGCCGTGTATCGCTCCGTCCGAAGGTCTTGTATCTCTCCCGTGCACAGTGGGCAGTCGCTTCGGCGACGCACCCGCGTCTCCCGAAGCACACCCTCGAGCCCGTGATAGTGCCAAAGCTCACCGCCGGGACGTTCACCCGCCAGCAGGCGAAAAACCAGGGCCGCCTGGAGGCCCCCGAGGACGCCAACTACCGGCCCGACGACCCCGGCCTCGGCGCAGGTCTCGACGCGATCCCGAGGAATATCCTCGAAGAGACAGCGAAGGCATGCAGACTCGGGGAAGGCGCACCAGGCCCAGCCATTCCATCGGACAGCTCCGGCTTGTACGGCTGGAATTTCGGCGAGGTGGGCGGCGTCCGCGACCAAGAACTTCGTCGGGAGGTTATCGGCGCCCTCGACGACGAGCGTGTGTCCAGCGAGAAGCTTCGTCGCCGTCGACGGGACGAAGCGACCCTCGACCAAGCTGACGCTGAGCTCCGGCGAGATCTCCAACAGGCGTTCCTTCACGCACTCGATCTTGGGGCGCCCGATGTCATTTTCCGAATACAAGGTCTGCCGGTGAAGGTTGCTCTCCTCCACGACATCATCATCGACGACGGTCACGTGCTCGACGGCGCTCTCGGCGAGCAGGCGGAGCACAGGGGAGCCGAGCCCGCCGGCGCCAACCACCAAAACCCGATGCCCCGCGCTCATTCGAAGTACTCCGAAAGACTGAAGTAGCGCTCGCCAGTGTCGCACAGGATCGTCACGACGTTCTGCTCGGGCTCGAGCTCGCGCGCGACCCGAATCGCAGCCCAGACGTTCGCACCCGCGCTGATACCGACCAGGAGCCCCTCTTGCTTCGCGAGCGCGACCTTCGTATCCCACGCATCACGATCCGAAACGCCGATGATCTCGTCGACGACGGCGCCATGGTAGTTCTCTGGAACGAACCCTGCGTTGAGGCCCTGGATCTTGGTCGGACCGGGGGAGCCACCCGCCAAGACGGGGCTCGCGGAGGGCTCCACCGCGATCACACGGGTGCGCGAATCGTGGGCCTTGAGCGCCTCGCCAACGCCGCTCACCGTACCTCCGGTCCCGACCGCGGCGACCAGCACATCGATCGAATCTCCTTCGAACGCACGCAAGAGCTCCGGAGCCGTCGTATGTTTGTGCACGGCGGGGTTCGCCGGATTCGAGAACTGTTCCGGCATGAACGCGTTCCGTTCTTCGACGATACGGCGCGCAGCCTCTATGGCGCCTTCCATCACGCGGTCGGGCTCGGTGAGCACGATCTCGACGCCGTACGCTTCGAGCAGCGCGCGGCGCTCGAGGGACATGCTCGCGGGCATCGTGAGGACGAGCTTGTAGCCCTTGCGCGCGCAGACCAACGCCAAACCGATGCCCGTGTTGCCGCTGGTCGGTTCTACGATGATCTCTCCCGGCCGAAGCCGATCCTCGCGTTCGGCAGCTTCGATCATGGACAGGCAGATGCGATCCTTCACCGAGCCACCTGGATTCAGATGCTCGCACTTGCCCCACACGGTCGCACCACCCTCTGGCGAGAGTGCACGCAAACGAACGACCGGAGTTTCGCCAACGAGCTCGAGGACGCTATCGACAACGGGTGCTGACATCAGATCGAATATACGTACCGTCGAGGCGGCGCACGCCGAACACCGTGCGCGTCACCTCGATCACACAGATCTTGGATCGTAATGGCGTCAAAGCACGCCTCGATATTCTCGGAGAGCTCCGAGAACACACTCTCGGTCACCACACGGCTCGTTTCGTCCCCGTTCCCTTCGTCCCCGCCGGCAAGCACGACGGGGCCTTCGAGAGCCCGCACGATATCGCCGACACGAATGTCCCCCGCATCCATGGCCAGCGCGTAGCCGCCCCGAGGGCCGCGCTTCGAGGTAACCAGGCCGGCGCGCTTGAGGTCCTGGAAGATCTGCTCAAGAAAACGCGGGGGAATGGCCTGGCGCCGCGAGATATCTTTGATCTGGGTTGCCTTCCCGCCGCTGTGAAAGGCGATATCGAAGATCGCTCGGACGCCGTATCGACCTTTGTTCGAGAGCTTCATCGCACGGGATCTATGGTTTCCCGCATCGGAATTGTCAAGAATGTCTATTCAGCGGGCAGAATGGGCGCCACGGAGTCTGAGCTCCCTCCGCGCTCTCCCTCGGGAGCAATCAGCAACCCCTCGCCGAAGTGCAACGCGGCCCGTTCGACGATCGCTTCACAAAGGTCGCCGAAGTCGTAGCCCGCTCCCGCCGCAATTTTCGGAAGGAGCGAGGTCGGGGTGAGCCCTGGGAGGGTGTTGACCTCAAGCACGTACTCGTTTTCGTCGGACGTCACCAACAGATCGACTCGGGTTGCCCCCGTGGCACCAACACAATGCACGGCGCGCTCCGCGAGATTCAACACTCCTTGGTAACGTGTCGGCGAGAGCCGAGCAGGGAAGTGGTAGAGGCTTCCGCCCTCTTGGTATTTCGACTTGTAGTCGTAGAAGCGGCCCTTCGGCTCGATTTCGATAGCACCGAGCGCGTTTCCGTCGAGCAACCCCACCGCGACCTCGCGTCCGCGGATCAGGCGCTCCACCAAGATCCATTCGTCGAAACGAACCGCATCTTGGCAGCGTTCTTCGAGCTCTGCGAGATTGCGCGCGGGCCCGGCACCCACGCTCGAACCGCCGGAACGCGGTTTGACGAAGCTCGGGAAGCCAAACGAGCTGTGGATCTGTTCGAGGCGGTCGAGGCCGTCACGGCGCACCACGTAATAGGAGGGCGTCGGCACGTTATAGAGACGGAAGAGCTCTTTCGACTTGAGCTTGTCCATGGCCAGCGCGCTCGGAAGCACGCCCGATCCCGTGTAAGGAATCCCCATGGTTTCGAGCATCCCTTGGATACAGCCGTCCTCGCCGTAGGTGCCGTGCAGGGCGATGACCGCCACATCGATCGTGGTCTGTCGCAGCACCCGATCGATGTCGGCGTCGACGAAGACCTTCTGAACTCGATAGCCTCGCGCTTTGAGCGCCTCGTACACGGCTTCGCCGGTCTTGATCGAGATCTCGCGCTCTGCGCTCACGCCCCCGAGCAGTATGCCAATCTCCTTGTCCTTCATTCGAATCTCCTCGACGCATCGTCATGCGAAGAACGGGCCAACCCGACTTCACCCCGAATCTTGATCGGGTGGCTCTCGACCCGCGTCTCGCGTGCCACGACGGCGTCGCCAACCTGACACGAAAGACCGCTGCACATGCCCATCTGGCTAACAGCGGGGATCGGCCAGAGCCAATTATCCGCAGGCGGGCCGTATGAGCCTCGCAACGGCCCGAGTCAACTAGGTTGGGGTTAGGGGGCTAAGTGCCGCAAAACGTGCAACCTCAGGAATTTAGGCTGGCTGATGGGGCTGTTTGATTGCCTCGCCGCGGTCCCGATGGTAACCGTTAGGAAGGAGGGGGTCTTCGGACCCTAAGACTCAATCATCAACCGCTTTTGTCCGGTCGGAGTGCGAACGAGCATGGCTGACAGCCCTATGGAGGCCCTGAGCTTTCAGGGTTTGGCGGCGATGCGCGGGTGGAGCGATCATTCGCTCCCCGTCGCAGCGCTCGCAGTGCCATCCGTCATCGCCCACCGGAGTGACAGGAACGACAATAAACATGACATTCACGGAAGCTGCCGTGGAGGTGCTCCGCATTACTGGAACGCCCCTCCATTACAAGAAAATCACCGAAATCGCCATCGAGCGGAATCTTCTATCGCACGTAGGTAAAACCCCCGAAACCACCATGAGCTCGAGGCTCGCCACCATGGTCAAGAAGGACCGCGGCGATGCTCCGATCATCAAGGTAAAGCCCGGGGTCTTCGCCCTACGGGAGCTCCCCGACGAGGGGGTCGCCGAGCTGGCGGGTGCCGCGCCCGATGAAGACGAGCCGAACGTTGCGAGCGAGGAACCTAAAGTTGCCGAAGAGCCGGTGGAGATCCCGCCCGAGGAGACGCCGCAGGAAGAGCCGAGCTTTGCCTCGCAAGAGCTCCCAGGCGCTGACGTTTTCCCGGAAGAGGATGACGACGACGAGCTGATCCTCGCCAATCTCGACGATGATTCCCGTGACGCCAAACGGCCCCCACGAAGACGCCGGCCCCGACGCCGCAGAGAGCGTGATGAGCCCCACCAAGGTGCAGCCAGCGACGCCCGAAATTCGAGAGATCGGCAACGGCGGGAGCCCCCAGCAAGAGCGACCCGTGCTGCCCAGCCTGGAGAGGCAGTCGGTCGAGACCTAGCGGATGCCATCGAACAAGCCCTTCGGGGCCGTGGTCGCCGGCCAAAGAGCCTCATTCAGGTGGCCGAAGCGCTGATCGCGGGGGGAAGGCTGTCTGGGGCGCCAGCGGACTTGACTCCGACCCTCGCCGCGGCTATCCGCGGGGACAACGCCCGCCGGACGGCCTCAGGAGAGCGTCGAAGGTTCCGCGAATCGCATGGCTCGGTCTCGCTCCTCGAGTGGGACCACCCGAGCGACGCAGTCAAAGCCGAGCAGGATGCGATCCGCGCAGCGAACCGCCAGCAAGAGGACGTTCGCAGAGCCTTCATCAAGCGACTCCGCGACTTCCCAGACGGCGCGCTGCTCGAGCTGATCGCGACTTGGCTCAATGCCGTGGGCGTTCATTCGATCCGCGGAGTGCGGACCGAAAGCGGCGACTTCAGCTTGGCCGGCACGTTGAGGCGTGGGCCCGAAGAGACGCCATTGGCTATCACTATCTATCGTGGCAAGGAGTCCCTGACCAATGACGCTATCGTCGCACTGCGAGGGGCACTCCACCAGTTCGACCACGCGCGTATCGGTTGGCTGATCACCCTCGGCCAAGTCCGAGACGGGATACATGAAGAGGCGCACGCCGACGGTGCGGCTCCTTGCGCCGTGTTCGACGGGGACGCCCTCGCAAGGTCGATGGAGGAGGTCGGAGTCGGCATCCTGCGCGTCTCGCTACCCTTGGCGGTCCTCGATGTCGAGCTCCTCGACTCGCTGGGCGGCGCGACCTATGCCTCTTCATCGGAAGAAGCGACCGACTCGGACGCTTCGAAACGCCGCCGCAGCCGCCGACGGCCGCGACGACGCTCTCCCCGCGACGAAGGTGGCGAAGAGACCTCCGGCGAGGAGCCCCTCGAGGCTAGCAAGCCGGCAAGCGAGGCCTCCGAAGAGCCGGACAGCGAGCCTCCCAAACCCGTCAAGGCATCCGAACCCGCTGAAGATAAAGAGAAATTGGCCGCCGAGGCACCGGCAGATCCAAGCCTCGAGCCTGAGCAACTGTAACCCGTTTGATACGGCGTATTACCTGCGGGTGGCGCAAGGTACGCCCATGCCCTACCGTCCGGGCCTCTTGATGGTTATTGGGAGCCCGGCATGCGGATCGCACTCATAAGTCTCGGTATTGCGCTCATTAGCGCGTGGAACTCGCACACAGTGGCGGGTCCCTCGTGGAACGCGCCCATGCACGCATCCGAGGAAGTCGTCGAGAGAATTGACTATCGGTCAGCCGTCGGGGATCACCCCACCTCGGTGGCCCTTGCACGCGCGATCGACGCCCGTCTGATCGTGCGCGAAAATAGTCAGGGCGAGCCGATTCACGTGCAGCATTGTCGTGTGACAGACGGCGGTTGCCGTGCTCGCATCGCGACGCTTGCTCGATTGATCACCGAGGCGAGCAACCGCGCGGGCGTCGATCCGTTCCTCACTGCAGCCATCGCAGTCCGAGAGTCGGGCCTCAACCCCCTTGCCGTCAGTCCTGTAGGAGCGCGGGGGGTCGTACAGCTCAACCCCAAGTACCGGGGCAAGACCGTCCCATTCGTCTACAACGAGCGCTATCGTCAGGAGTGCAGCCGCCGTCCGGGCGCGTGCCAGCGCGAGGTGATCGAGGCGGGCCTTGGACTCCTCCAGTGGGCCACGGCTCGATGTGGCGGCGACGTCGAGCAAGGGCTCGCCTGGTACAATTCGGGGGGCTGCAAGAAGAACACGTACAGCTCCGGTGTCCTGCGGGAGCGACGGCGACTGCTCCGAGTGGCGAAACAGGCCGACCCGGCTGCCGAGGCCGTTTTTCTCAACTAGACCGGTTCGGAGTTGACCTCGGATTTTTGGGAGACGATCAGCCGCTGGAAGGCTTGCCCCATGGCCTCGGCCACACGCTCGATAAGCCCCGCGTCTGGACCCGGGTCGGTCGCACAGAGCAAGCCGCATATCCGGGTCCCGATCAGGACCGGGGCGATGATGATTTCCCGGCCCTGGCTCCCGAGCGCCGCGCGAAGGAGGTGGTCGGCGGCGGTCTGTCCGTAGGGACCGCGAAACACCTCGCCACTATGGGCCACATCATTGAGAATCGATGGATTGGTCGCGGGAACCCACAGGCTTCGGATGCTCGCGCTGGTAATGTCGTCGCCCGCGCCGGCCCAGCCCCGAAACACGCCCTTGCGGAGCGCCAAGAAAGCAGCGCCACGCGCCGTCACTAGACACGCCTCGCAACCAGCGCGAACCACATCGTCACGTGTGGTGACGCGCCCGAGTTCGACTAGGTCCGGCTCGAGGACTTCAGGAGCGGCCACCGACGATGGCGGCGCCGAGTTTGGGCCGCCGCCCGTCGACCGCTCCCATGCACGATCCCAGACCGGACTCGCCGTTGCTGCGAGCCCTGCGAGCACGGGATCGAGAGATGCGAGTCTTCGGTTGGTGCCTATCGCCGTCGTGTCGTGGACCCCGCTTGGGTGACGCTCTCGTCCCGGGTACGCGCGCTCGAGCGAATCCAGCAAATCGGAGAACTTTGCGACGGTCGGCAGAATCGTGCCGCCGAGAGCTTCGGCCAACCGGCGAACGGCCTCTTCGTCGGTGGGATCGGCCATGGCCACGATCGCCCCCGCCGGGCTCGGCCGGAGTGGCATCGTACATAGCTCGTGCGCGTCCGAACCAGGCAGACGACGAACCAAGTCCAGGTCAGCCCGGGCAAGCTCCCGAGCCTGGAGCATCGGCCCAAAACCGAGCGAGACGAAAAAGCCGGCGAGGATACGCTCGTCGAGACCCTGAGCGATGAGATTGCGAACGAGCTGAGGCGAGGAAACGTGTGTACCCTCCGCCTGGCTCGCGCGCACTTGCGCCTCGGTCACGAGCCCGACATCGAGTAGTTGTGCGACCCATCCCTTGGCCATATCTGTTCCCTAGCCAGGGTCCCCACGTGCGGCAAGCGCGAGAGGCTGATAGCATCCTGATTGAATGGCTCGGGTCCTGCAGATCGAGGACGACCCCAACAATCGCCGCCTCGTCCAGAAGCTGCTAGGAGCCGCAGGACACGAGGTGATCGAAGCGGAAGGCGGGGTCGAGGGTATCCGCCTCGCCCGGGAGATGCTGCCGGACCTGGTTCTCGTGGACATCAACATCCCGGACCTGGACGGATACGAGGTGACGCTGCGTCTACGAGGCATGCCGGCCCTCAAGGATGTCCCGATCGTCGCGATTACGGCCGAAGCAGATCGGGATTCCACGCTTGCCGTCGGATGCGACGGGTTCATCGCCAAACCGATCGACGCTGCGCATTTCGCCGAAACGATCGAGCGGTTCCTGAAGGGCCATCGCGAGTGGACGGAAGATGAAAGCGAGGTGCTCCTCCGCGAGCGAACGCAAAAGATCGTCGAACACCTCGAGAAAAAGATCGTCGAGCTTTCGGAGACGAACAAACGCCTCGAAGACGTCGCCCACCTTCGGCGGGAGTTCCTCCAGAACGTGAGCCATGAGCTCGCAACACCGATGACCCCGGTCGTCGGCTATCTCCGGCTGCTACTCAACGGGGAGCTCGGGCCGCTCACCGATCTTCAGCGCAAGTGCTTGGGGTCGATCGAAACCTCGACGCAACGCCTTCGTTCCGTCGTCGATACGCTGCTGGACGTCAGCTCGTTGGAGACGGGCCGGATGCACTACTATGCGCGCGCATACGACTTCCGAGAGGTCGCCGCGAACGCCCTTGCACAGATACGCCCCAAGTTCGAAGAACGTGACGTGACGTTGGTCGAGCGGGTCCCGGACGAGCCGCTTCCCGCGCAAGGCGACCCCGACAAGCTCCTGAGGGCGATGGTTCACGTGCTCGACAACGCTTCCAAGTTCACGCCGATCGGCGGTGAGGTAGCGGTCGAGGTGCGTCCCGAAGGAGACCAGCACCTGTTGTTTGAAGTCGCCGATAGCGGCCCGGGCGTGCGACCCGAACACATTGCGCGAATCATGGACCCTTTCTATCAAGTCGACGGGTCCGTGACCCGAGAGCAGGGCGGCGTGGGCCTCGGGCTTGCGTTCGCTAGACGGGTGAGCGAAGCCCTCGGCGGCGGCATCGAGATTTCGAGCCCGCCGGCCGGAGAGGTCGCCGAAAGGCAGCTCTCAGGCACCCTCGTGGAACTTCGCGTGGACCGGAAACCGGATCGGCCCGAGACGGCATCGCCGTGATCTATCTCGACCACCACGCCGCCGCGCCAACACCTGAGTTGGTCCGCAAGGCGATGGCAAACGCCTCGGCAACCGCATGGGCAAACCCCTCGAGCACGCACCGTGCAGGACAAGCCTCACGCCAGTTGCTCGAGAGGGCGCGCGAGCTCATCGGCCAATCGATCGGGGCGGCACCCGCCGATGTCGTGCTCACTGCTGGGGGCACCGAGGCTTGCAATCTCGGAGTCCGAGGCTTGGCAAGGGGGTGCCGGAAAATCATCACGACCGCGGTGGAGCATCCGGCGGTGGCTGAGAGCGTCCGCCATTTGGCACGCGACGGACTCGAGGTTTCGGTGTTGCCGGTTCTGGCTGGCGCGCCTCCGGATCCCGACGAGCTCGCACGGCGTCTGACCGACGACACGTTGGTAGCGATCCAATGGGTCAACCACGAGACGGGTACGCTCTTCCCCGTGCATGACTACGCGCGCGTCTGTCGCTCGCAGGGCGCTCGGTTGTTTGTCGACGCGACCCAGGCTCTCGGCAAGGTACCGGTCGACGTCTCTTTGCTCGAGGCCGACACCGTCGCATTCGCCGCCCAGAAGATCGGCGGACCTGCCGGTGCCGGGGCTTGCTGGGTACGCCGTGGGCTCGAGCTCGACACCGTGCTCGACGGAGGCTCACAAGAACGTGGGCGACGGCCGGGCACGCCGGACACCCTGAGCATGGTCGGCTTCGGCGCGGCGGCGTCGATGACCGAGCAGCGTCTCGGCCGGCAGACTACGATCGCAGCCCTCCGCGACCGGTTGGAGGCTCGGCTTGTGGCGCTCGGAGCTGTGCCCAATGCGCAGGAGCCAAGGACCGCGACGGTCTGCAATCTGAGCTTCCCGGAATGGGAAGGCGCGATCCTCGTCGCGGCGCTCGACCTCGAGGACATCTGCGTCTCCACCGGAGCAGCCTGCTCCTCAGGGTTGCAAGAGCCTTCCGCAGTAATCCTGGCCATGTATCCGGATGAGCAGTGGCGGGCTGGCTCGGCGGCTCGAATCAGTCTAGGAATCGAGAGCACGGAGTCCGATATCGACCAAGCATTACTTGCTTTTCAGCGGGTGCTTTCCCGAACCAAAGCACAAAACCTAAACCAAATTTGAAGTCATCCCGAAGAAATCGTGAGTGATTTCGAGTTTTTGTTGGTAACATATTGATTTTCTACATTTTAATAACTCTGTAATCTGGGCAATATACCTTTCCTTTAAGTGTAATGGACCACGGTTGATTTGTTCAGTAGTCATACCGAGACTCGCGACATGACCAGACCGAAACGAATATTGGTAGCCATGAGCGGAGGCGTGGATTCCTCGGTTGCGGCGGCCTTGCTACACGAAGCCGGTCACGAGTTGATCGGGGTGACCCTGCACCTGTGGGACGCGGAGGGATTCCAACAGGTCGGCCGATGCTGCGCCCCTGAAGACCGCGACGATGCGCGGCGCACGTGCGAGCATCTCGGGGTTCCACACTACGTGCTCGACGAACGAGAGGCGTTTCGCGAGCACGTGGTCGAGCCATTCGTCGCAGAGTATCTCGCGGGGCGAACACCGATTCCATGCGTGAGCTGCAATCGGACGGTCAAGCTCACGTACTTGGCAGATATCGCTGAACGCTTCGGTGCAAGCCACATCGCGACCGGCCACTACGCACGCCTCGAGCGCTCCCCGCACGGACGGCTACGGCTCCTGCGAGGCCGCGACGGCGGCAAGGACCAAAGTTACTTCCTGTTCGGGCTACCCCAATCGACCCTCGAGCGCCTCGTCTTTCCTCTTGGTGACCTGACGAAACCCGCCGTTCGCCAAACCGGCCGCAGACTCGGAGTACCCAACGCCGACAAACCCGATTCCCAGGAGCTCTGCTTTGTACCCGGCGGCGGCGTTGGGGATTTTATCCGACGGGAGGGGCACGCAAGCAAGCCCGGCAGTATCATCGACCCTAAAGGAAAGGTCCTCGGGCGCCACGAGGGAGTCTCCAATTTTACCCGTGGGCAGCGACGAGGGCTCGGTCTCGGCGGTGGAAGCACACGCTATGTGCTTCGCATCATGCCGGAAACCGACGATGTGGTCGTTGGAAGCGAGGAGGAGCTGTACGACCGACAGCTCACCGCCAAGGACGCGGTTTGGGTCGCCGGTCGGCCTGCCAATACTTTCCAGGGGGAGGTTCGGATTCGATACCGTCACCCAGGTGCGATCGGTGACATCACGCCGACCCACGACGGTTTTGAGGTTCGTTTTGCCGAGCCGCAGCGCGCGATTACGCCTGGACAGGCCGCGGTGGTATACCGTGGTGACGAGGTGATCGGTGGCGGTTTCATCGCGTGAGCTTGGCGTATGGCGTTCGAGCATCCTGGCTACCCTGCTGCTTGGAGGCTGCGCCACCGGTCCGGGGGAGGGTAGCGCGGTTGGGCAGGTCTGGGCCTCGGACTGCGGGCTCAACGGCGAAGCGTTCTCGCTCGATCCGAACTACTTCGCCATGCAGCCCAGTACTTCGGTCGAGATCATCGACATGCGAATGCAGCGGGGGAGCGACATCCCGAACTTGAGCGATGGCATCTCGTTTTTCATTGCTGAGCCCGAGCTGCTCAAAGACGAAATGCTTGGCGTCGACATCGAGTTCGAGCTCCTCGACTCGCCGGTCGAGATGACGCTCTATCTCAACCGCACTTGCCCGTTCCTTTCTCAAATCCCGGTCGTGTATCGCGCGGTCTCTGGAACCATTCGCTTCGAAGAGCTATTCGTCTTTTGGGTCACGAATGACAATCGAATGACGACGGCAGAGTTCACCGATGTCGAGCTGGTAGATACCTCTGACCCGGAAAACCGGCGCGCCGTCCTGAGCGGAGATATCAGCTTCTTGTTCCAAAGGGGCACGCCGGCTCAGAATTTCGCGTTCTGATGGCTCGAAACCGCCGACTCGAAGGGCGGGTTCGTGCCGTCGGCCGGGGTGGCGACGCCGTGGTCGAAACGCGCGAAGGGGTCATGCTGACGCCGGGCGCCTTGCCTGACGAAAACGTCGAACTCGAGCGGACGCCGTCGAAGCGCGGCGCTGCACGCGGAAAGTTGACGAGGATCATCGAGGGAGCGAGGGGCCGACGAGAACCTCCATGCGACGTTGCGCACCGCTGCGGTGGGTGTCCTCTGATCATCGCGGACATGGCCCTTCAGCGGCGCATCAAAGAGGGTTTCCTTCGCCAGGCCTGTGAGGGGCTTCCAGGGGCGAGCGACACGGAGCTCGTCTGGATCGCTTCCCCCCACGAGCTCGGTTACCGCCGGCGAGCGCGACTTGCGTGGCACGGACAAACCCTCGGATATCGTCAGCGTCACTCGAAGCGAGTCATCGACATCGGGCGATGCGTCGTCTTAGCGGAGCCCCTCCAGCAAGCGTGGAACACCACGCGCGAACATCTGCGGGAGTCGATCGGAGGAGAAGGAGAGATCCAGCTCTGGCTTTCCAATGAAGCAATCGTCGTCGAGCTTCGGACGGAGAACGAACAGGAACCTCAGTTGTTCGAGGCCTGCCGGCGACTTTCGCAGGCTGAGGGCATAGGGGGAGTCAGCCTTCGAACTGGCGACACCGAGATACCCGCGATGTGGGGGGAAGCGAGCGCCGCGACGTTTTCGCAAGTCAACGATGGAATCAACGAGTTGCTCGTAGAACACGTGGCCGCGCTTGCGGAACCTGAGGGCATGCGCGTCCTGGAGCTTCATTGCGGAGTTGGAAACTTTACCATTGCGTTGGCGGAAGCCGCGGAAACGTTGGTCGCAGTCGAGCGGGACCCCGGCGCAGCGGAGGTCTGTAGAGCGAATCTAGCCGCGCGCCGGCTCGACGCGCGTGTCGTCGAAGGAGATGCCGACCGACCGCCCCGAGGGCGCTACGACGTGGTCGTGCTCGACCCGCCGCGACAAGGTGCCAAGGCGTTGTTCGAAAACGACGCCGTTTGGCATGGAACCAGGCGCATCATCTACATCTCCTGTGACACCGCGACCCTCTCGCGCGACTTGCGGCTGGCCTGTCGGCGCGGCTATCGCATCGACCGGGTGATCGCCTTCGACATGTTCCCGCAAACCGCCCATCTCGAAAGCTTGGTTCGACTCGCTCTCGGTTGAGCGCTAGCGTTTCGCAGGATATGCGCTGCCCCTATTGCGGAACGTTGGACAACCGCGTGATCGACTCGCGCCTCTCGCAGGCGGGGGAGACGACACGACGGCGGCGCGAATGCGAGAGCTGCGAGCGTCGTTACACCACGTACGAACGGGTGGAGCAGATGACTCCCCTGATCATCAAGAACGACGGGCGACGTCAACCGTACGACCGGAACAAGCTTCTCGCGGGGCTTCGCCGTGCGTGTGTGAAGCGGCCGGTTTCCGCCGAAGCGCTCGAACGCCTCCTCAGCCAGGTGGAGCGATGGATGGCCGACGGCGGCGAACAAGAGGTCTCGTCGGCCAATCTCGGGGGAAGGGTGCTCCTCGAGCTCCGCGAGCTGGATCAGGTAGCCTACGTTCGGTTTGCCAGCGTGTATCGCGATTTCCAGGACGTGGATGAGTTTCTCGACGAGCTCACACAGCTGAAAGAATGACATGACGTCGGACGACGAACGCGCCTTCATGCAGTTGGCGCTCGGCGAAGCGATGCGAGGCCGAACGAGCCCAAACCCACGAGTGGGTGCGGTCGTCGTACGAGACGGTGAAGTCGTCTCGCTCGGGTACCACGCCGCGGCCGGAGAGGCGCACGCCGAGGTTGCGGCGATTCGAAACGCCGGACGCTCGGTGGCCGGCACGACATTGTACGTCTCCCTCGAACCTTGCAATCACCACGGTCGCACGGGACCCTGCACCGAGGCGATCATCGACGCCGGAATCGCACGCGTCGTCATTGGCTGCCGCGACCCCGCGCCCCACGGTCCCGGTGGCATCGAGCGGCTCGAAAGCGCGGGAATCGAAGTAGAGCTCGGGCTACTCGAAGAGCAGGCCGAGGCGCTCGTAGCAGACTTCGCCAAACACACGACGACTGGGTTGCCGTTCGTCACGCTCAAGGCGGCCGTCACCCTCGATGGCAAGATCGCTAGCCGAAACGGGGAGTCGAAATGGATCACGGGGGAAGCGGCCCGCGCCGAAACCCATCGCATGAGAGCCGAGACCGATGCGATCCTCGTCGGCATCGGCACGGTCCTTGCGGACGACCCCCGCCTCACGGTCCGCCATGTCGAGGGGATCGACCCGGTCCGGGTGGTGTTGGACGCCGACCTTCGCACGCCCCCCGACGCTGCGATCCTCGACTCGAAGCGGGAATCAACCGCTCCCACCTGGATCTTTCATGCCGAGGACGCCGATTCGTCTCGTAAGGATGCCCTCTCACGGCCCGAAATCGAGCTGATCGCCGTCCCGCGCCACGCACGTGGCGTAGACCTGGGCGCGGTTCTAAAGGAGCTCGGCGCGCGCGACATCGTGCGCTTGATGGCGGAAGGGGGGGCTCACGTGCATGGTTCGTTCCTCGATTCGGGCCTCGCGGATCGGGTGGCGATTTTCGTCGCGCCGCGGATCATGGGGGACGCAGAAGCAATCTCGTTTGCAGCCGGGGGTGTGGTCGAGTCGGTTGGCCAGTCCTCGCGCTTGGTGCGCACGGAGATCCGCGCGTTCGGGACCGACTGGTTAGTCTCAGGCGACTTGGAGAGGACGGCGTAGATGTTCACAGGGCTGGTGGAGCAAATCGGTACGATCGAGCATCTCGAGCGAAGGGACGACGGGCTGTCGCTGCGAATTGCATGCGCATTGCAGCCCTACGAGCTCGGTGAGTCCATCGCCGTCGACGGCGCATGTTTGACCGTCAAGGCCTTCGAAGAGGGCTTCTTCGAAGCGGATGCCTCGTTCGAGACGCTAAACAAGACCAATCTAGGCGGCCGCGAAGAAGGTGATCGAGTACACCTCGAGCGCGCGCTGTCGCTGGGCGATCGCTTGGGCGGACATCTCGTGACGGGCCACGTCGACAGCGTGGGTAAGCTCGTCGAAAAGGTACCGTCGGGCAACTACGTCTGCGCGACGTTCGAAGTCCCGGCGCAGATCGCTCCATTCCTCGCACCCAAGGGGTCGATCACGGTGAATGGTGTCAGCTTGACGGTGAACACCGTCGCAGGCACTCGGTTCGACGTGATGTTGGTTCCCTATACGCTCGAAGAGACGACTTTTGGCGAGATGTCTAGCGGAAGCGACGTCAACCTCGAGGCCGACATTCTCGCCAAGTACGTCGCTAGCCTGATGGGCAAACCCGGTGTGGACGGCGGATCCACTGCCGGCCCCCGATGATTTGCAGCAGTCCGCTGGAATCGCCCGTGATTTCGCGTCATGGTCCCGGCTATATGACGAGCGCGATCGAGCGGGTCGTCGCGGCTCTCGATGACATCCGAAAAGGGAAAATGGTCATCGTGGTCGACGACGAAGACCGCGAAAACGAGGGCGACGTATGCATGGCCGCCGAGAAAGCGGACGCCGACACGATCAATTTCATGGCTCGCCATGCGCGCGGCTTGATCTGCCTCAGCTTGACCGAGGATCGGATTCGCCAGCTCGACATTCCGATGATGGTGGATGACAATCGGTCGTCACGCGCCACGGCATTCACCGTGTCGGTCGAAGCCCGCCATGGGGTTACGACCGGAATCAGCGCGGCTGACCGTGCACACACCGTCCTCACCGCTGTGAGCGACGAGGCGGGGCCGGCCGACCTCGTGAGCCCCGGCCACGTGTTCCCCCTGAAGGCGGTTCCGGGGGGCGTTCTCCAGCGCACGGGTCACACCGAGGGCTCCGTCGACCTCGCACGCTTGGCCGGATTGAAGCCCGCCGGTGTCATCTGCGAGATCATGAAAGACGATGGGACGATGGCTCGCTATCCCGACCTGGTGGAGTTCTCGAAAGAACACGACCTACGCCTCATTACGATCGCCGACCTGATTCAGTACCGATTGGCACGCGAACGGTTGGTGATTCGTATTCGGCAAACGCCGATCAAGATGCCTACCGGCCAAACGTGGACCGCGTCGGTGTACCAGGTGCAGGTCGGCCGGGACGAGCAATTCATGGCGCTAAGCTACGGCAACATCACTTCCGAGCCTACCCTCGTTCGCGTCCACCGCGGCAGCGTGCTTGGGGACGCGTTTCAGGTTCGGATGCGCGAGCGCGTCCACATCTCCGACGTCGTCGCGGCAGTCGAGCGCGAAGGCAACGGCGTGATCTTGTTCATGCCAGGCTATCCTGACCCCGACACGGATCTAGCGTTCTACCTCGACGAGCCGATTCGGCGCCCGCCCGAAGAACCGGGAGTGGTGCTCCGAGAGTACGGCTTTGGCGCGCAAGTTCTGGCAGACCTCGGGCTCGAAAAACTACGAGTACTGACGAACAGGCCCCGTCGAATTCCGAGCCTCGACGCCTATGGCCTCAACGTGGTCGAGCAGCTCAGGGTGGCCCAAGGGGGCGAGCTCGCCCGGGCGGGGCCAGTCGAGCAGAGCAGGCCATGAGCAGCGATCCGAGCAAGCCATCCGAGCGAATCGACGCGCCAGCGGACGCGCGCTTTGCCATCGTCTGGTCCCGGTTCAATCGGCCAGTCGTCAGCAGGCTGCTCGACGGCGCGAGGGACTGCCTCGCTGAGCACGGCGTATCGGAGGAGTCGGTCTACGTGGCCGAAGTGCCCGGTGCCTGGGAGCTGTCCTATGCGGCTCGGCAGCTAGCTCGAAGCGGTCGGTTCGACGCGATCATTGCTCTTGGCGCGGTGATCCGGGGCGGGACGCCTCACTTCAACTACGTGTGCGACGGCACCTCGCAAGGTCTGCTTCGCGTCATGTTGGACGCGGGTCTCCCCGTCGCATTCGGCGTTCTCACAACCGACGACGAGCAACAAGCGCTCGACCGGGCGGGGGGGTCGCACGGCAACAAGGGGCGCGACGCGGCGTTGACCGCGATCGAGATGGTTCTCTTCGACCGAAAGCTCGAAAGCGATGGGATCCCGACGAAAAGGGCGTGAGGCGGCGCTCCGCATCCTCTACTTTATGGATGTCGCGGACGCGAGTGGCACGCACGCGATCAAGGCCTACTGGGGTCACTTGGCAGATTCGCGCGAGTCGGGCGAAGAGACCGAGTTCGCCAACGAGATCGTACGGAGCTACGCGGAACACGAGGACGAGGTCAACCAGCTCATTCGCTCTTCGAGTCACCATTGGCGTCTCGAGCGGATGCCGATCGTAGATCGCAACGTTCTTCGGGTCGCCATCGTCGAGCTACGCGACATGGACGACATCCCAAAGCGAGTCACCCTCAATGAGGCGGTCGAGCTCGCGAAGCGATTTGGATCCGAGGGAAGCGGTTCTTTCGTAAACGGAGTCTTGGATCGGATCGCGACCGAGCTGGAGAAATCGTGATCGAGTACGAGTTCGTCGCTCCCGAGCAATCGAGCTTAGACCAGCTCCAAACCCAGGTGATTCTCCTGCCGTTCTTCGAAGACGAGCGCCCACTGCGGGGCCCTGCCGGCTTGATCGACTGGCGGCTGTGCGGCGCGCTCTCACGACTGCTGGCCGCAGGCGACCTACGAGGAAGCTTCGGCGAGAAGGGTTGGACGATCGCGCCCTCGAAGCTCGAGGCCGAACGCCTGCTGTTGCTTGGGCTCGGTCGAAGCGAGGCGTTCGATCGGGAGATCGCCGAGAAAGCCTGTTCCCTCATCGCCAACGCGTTCACCGAAGCCCAGCTCGCCACAGCCGCTCTCGCGCTGCCCGGGCGAAGCATGGACCGTGTCTCAGCAAACGAGGCCATGCAGCATTGGCTCGACGCGACCCCACCAGACCTCGCGCTCGAGGAGCTCACGATCATCGAGCGGCGCGCGGAGCACAAGCCCCTCGAGTCGGTCATCGACGCCCTTCGCCGCCAGGCTGAATCACCGCTCGGCTAGTTGGCCGGACTATTGCTTAGACGGCCGCTTGGGTGATCCCGGTCGGGCCTAACGGCCCGTTAATGGGTCCCGCCCCACCGCCCCCACGCTATCGCCTAGCTCGTTTCGCTTTCTTCGCGGGTGCACGCCTCTTGGCGGGCGCGGCCTTCTTGTTCTTGTTTTTGCGCTTCTTGGGCGTGGGCTTGCGCTTGGCTTTCTTGGCAGCCTTGCGCTTCTTCACCGGTTTGCGCTTGGTCGTCTTCTTCGCGGCGCGCTTCTTTTGGGCAGGGCGCTTCTTCGTCGCCCTCGGCTTCTTGGTCACGGGGCGCTTCTTGGTCCCCCTCCGCTTCTTGGCCGGGGCGCGCCTCCTCGTCCCCACCCGCCTCTTGGCTGCCGCCTTCTTCTTCTTGGCCGCAGCCTTCTTCTTCGCGGCGACCTTCTTCTTTTGTGCCGCCTTCTTGCGCTTGAGCACGTCGGCTTTCTTCTTTTGTGCCGCCTTCTTGCGCTTGAGCACGTCGGCTTTCTTCTTTTGTGCCGCCTTCTTGCGCTTGAGCACGTCGGCCTTCCGTTTGGCCTCCGCCTTCTTGCGCTTGAGCACGTCGGCCTTCCGTTTGGCCTCCGCCTTCTTCCTCGCGGCAGCCGTTTTCTTTTCGGCTGCCTTGCGCTTCACTTCGGCTTTCTTCTGTCTCAACTGTTCGGCCTTGCGCTGGTCTTCGGCTTTCTTGCGGTCCGCCTCGGCTTGCCTGCGAACAGTCTCGGCCTTCCGTTTCGCCTCAGCCTTCTTTATCGCGGCTTCCTTTCGAGCCACGGCCTGCGCACGTGCGAGCTCGCGAAGATCGATCGTCTTGGATTCCACGCGCGGCCGGATTTTCTTCGGTTTTTGCTCCTCCTCGTCTTCGACCTCGTCCTCGACGGGAAGTTGGGGCGGAGGAACGAACGGGCGGCGAGGGGCCGGACGACTCGCCTTGATTCCGGAGAGGGGCAGGTGTCCCGCCTTCTTCGCCGCGGAGTAGGCGGCGCGCATCGCGCCTGGCTTGGTGAAGTACTTCTTCATCGGGTCGAGGTACTGAGTCCGCCAAATCTGTTTGCAGGCGTCGCCGAGGCCCTCGGGAATCCCCGCGTGGGTAACCTCGACCTTAGTTCCTCCTGCGATCGGCTCAAACGTGATATCCACGCGTGAATCGTTCGCCCCCTTCGGAAAGTCCCGTGTTCGCCAGGTCATGGCGATGCGGCTTCCCGTCACGAGGTACACATGCGTGGCGTCGACGAGACCATCGTGCGCTACGATCCGCCCGCCTACCCAAGGGTCCACCGTGGCCCGCGCCCCGGTGAACGCGGTGTGGTGGCGCTCGTCCATCCACGCAGAATAGATACGGTTCGGACTCGCAGGTATCACGGACGAAACAGTGAATTCTTCCGTGGCCATCGCCTGTACGTTCCTTGACTCGGTCGCCTGTATAAGTCCATGAAAGTCGTTTGCAAACCAAAAAATTGAGGGCTCGAAGCCCGACAAGTACCCGGTTTTTGTGATTCTGTAACCTCTTGGGGCGATTTCGAGTCCCAGGCCGACCGATCGCTGCAGGTGTCTTGACCACATCTACCTCCGTGCTTCGATGCATCATCCGATGGCCCACCGCGCTCCCCGGAATCAGTTTTGGATCGACCGTGGGGGAACCTTCACCGACTGCATCCACCGCGATCCGAGCTCAGGGGCCCTTCGGGTGGCGAAGGTTCTCTCTTCGGATGAGGCGCCCCTGATTGGGATCCGCCGGCTTCTCGCCCTCGAGCCCGACGAACCCATTCCAGCCGCCGAGATTCGGATGGGAACGACCTTGGCGACCAACGCCCTTCTCGAGCGAAGGGGTTGCCCTTGCGTGCTCATCGCGGATTCCGGACTCGGAGACCTGACGCGCATCGGCGACCAAACACGACCTGATCTGTTCGCGCTCGACATCGAGAAGCCGACAATCCTTCCCAATTGGGTGGTCGAGATCGACGCACGAATGGACGCCGATGGGCACATCATGAATGCCCTCGGTGAGAAAACCCTTCGACGAGCGCTCGAACGCGCACGTCAGGAAGGCGCGGAGTCGGTGGCCATCGCATTGATGCACGCATACCGCAACGGAGAGCTAGAAGAGCGAGTCGCCAAGATCGCGTCCGAGGTCGGCTTCGACCACGTGTCTACGTCCCATAGAATCTCGAACGAACTCGGACTCCTCGGCCGAACGGACACGACGTCCGCCAACGCCTACCTCACGCCGCTTCTCACGCACTACATGGAGAAACTCGAGCAGCACTTGGGGACGGGCCGCCTGAGAATGATGCAGAGCAATGGAGGCTTGGTCGGCGCCTCGCATTTCATCGGTCGCAACGCGGTCCTCTCCGGGCCGGCAGCAGGTGTGGTCGCTACGGGCGCTGTGGCCGACGAGCTCTGCCTCGGCGAGGCAATCGGCTTCGACATGGGGGGCACGTCGACCGATGTGTCCCGATACGACGGGGAAGTGACCCGGGTCTTCGAGAGTCAAATTGCGGGCATTCGCATTCGCGCTCCCATGATCGAGCTACACACGGTCGCCGCCGGGGGCGGCTCGATATGCGCGCTCGAAGGTCAACGAATGGCGGTCGGCCCAGAGAGCGCAGGCGCGGACCCAGGCCCCCTTTGTTATGGGAAGCCCGAGGCAAAACACCTCACGCTCACCGATGTATCGCTCTGCCTAGGACGGATCGCACCGGATCGATTCCCGTTCGCGCTCGAGGACACACGCGCACGAGACAAGCTTCGAGAAGTCGCCGACGTGTTGGCAACCCAGGGCACGGCGAAGAGTCCCATGGAAGTCGCGCGAGGATTCCTGCACATTGCCGTTGAAAACATGGCGGCCGCCATTCAAAAGGTTTCGGTGGGCCGAGGCCACGATGTACGCACGCACGCGATGATCGTGTTCGGCGGGGCAGGAGGCCAGTACGCATGCTTGGTCGCGCGCCGTTTGGGCATCCGCAGCTTGGTGTTCCACCCGTACGCGGGAGTGCTCTCCGCGTTTGGAATGGGAGTCGCCAATTTCGAATGGCATGGAGAGCGGGATGCGGGCCGCGTCGATCTGGAAACCGTAGCCGTCGCCGAGTGGGAGGACACCTTTCGAGAGCTCGAGACTGTAGGCCGCACCGCGCTCGCACGGGACGCCGGCGCCGACCCTCAATGGACGCTCAGTCGACGAGTCGCGCTTCGATATCGAGGCACCGAGACCGCGCTGGCGGTCGAATTGGCCGACCCGCCCGAAATGCGCAGCGCCTTCGAAGCGAAGCATCGACGTGAGTTCGGTTATGCGCGGCCAGACCATTCGGTAGAAGTCGCAACGCTACGTGTACGCGTCGAGCTCTCGAGCCGAAAGCCGTCTCTGCCCCGCGTCAAACCGGGAACTGGTCGGCCGGAGCGCACGGCGGCCTTGTGGTCCGGAGGCGCCATCGTCGAGGCGCCGATCTACATGCGAGAGAGCTTTCCCATCGACACGGAGGTCCCGGGGCCCGCCCTGGTGCTCGACGAAACCGGCGCGGTCGTGATCGAAGATGGCTTCGTGGGAGTGCGTGACGCACGCGACTATCTGATCTTGCGAGACACGGGAGACTCTGGCGGCGACGAAACCGCCGACACACGCGTCGACCCCGTGCTTCTCGAAGTCTTCAACAACCAGTTCAAATCGATCGCCGAACAGATGGGGGTGGTGCTCCAGCGCACCGCAATGAGCACAAACATCCGAGACCGCTTGGACTTTTCCTGCGCGGTCTTCGATCCCGGCGGAGGCCTAGTCGCCAACGCTCCTCATATCCCGGTTCATCTCGGTGCGATGGGGGAGTCGGTACGGGCAGTGCTGCGGGCCCATCCAAACACACGACCGGGAGAGGTCTACGTCACGAACGACCCGGCCGCAGGAGGGTCCCACCTGCCGGACATCACGGTGGTGACACCCGTGTACGACGACGCCGGTCGCCTTCAGTTCGTCGTGGCGTCCCGAGGTCACCACGCGGACGTCGGGGGACTAACCCCAGGGTCGATGCCACCTTTTTCGACTCGGCTCGACGAGGAGGGGGTGGTCTTCCGGAGCCTCAAGATCGTAGAGGGCGGCACACTCGACGAAGCGCTCCTCACGAAAGTGTTGATGGCCGGAGCGCATCCCGCGCGCAGGCCCGACGAAAACCTTGCGGATCTTCAGGCCCAAATTGCAGCCAACGAAAAGGGCGCTCAGCTGCTCGCAGATCTCCTCGACCGATACGGGTTGAACGTCGTCACAGCGTACATGCAACACATCCAAGATAACGCTGCCGATCTCACGGCACACGCGATCGAGGGGCTCGACGACGGAGTCCATACGTTCGAAGATCGACTCGACGATGGCACACGCATCGTGGTCCGGATCACCGTCCGCGGCCGCTCCATGGGAATCGACTTCGAGGGGACCGACCCCGCCGTGGGCAACAATCTCAATACGCCCAAGGCCGTGACGGTCGCGGCGGTCCTCTACGTCTTGCGCGTGCTAGTGGGCAAGCCGATCCCGCTTAACAGCGGTTGCCTGCGCCCGGTCACAATTCGAATTCCCGAAGGCTCGCTCCTCGCCCCCGAGCCCTGGCGCGCGGTCGCCGCTGGCAATGTGGAAACATCGCAACGCATCGTGGATGTGCTCCTCGGCGCACTGGGTCTCGCCGCCGCAAGCCAGGGCACGATGAACAACCTCACCTTCGGCGATGATCATCTCACGTACTACGAGACGCTAGGCGGCGGGGCAGGAGCCACCCCCAATCGCGCCGGTGCATCCGGGGTGCACACACACATGACCAACTCGAAGTGCACCGACCCCGAGGTGCTCGAAACCCGCTTTCCGGTTCGGATTCGACGCTTCGAGCTTCGCGAGGGATCGGGCGGTGAGGGGGCGCATCCTGGCGGCGAGGGGCTGGTCCGCGAGCTGGAGTTCCTCGCTCCGATGCGGGTTTCGATACTCTCCGAGCGGCGCCTGATGCGGCCCTATGGTATGCGCGGCGGCGGCCCCGGAGCCGCAGGCATGAATCTGTTGAACGACACAGAGCTTCCCCATCGGGTATCCGTCGAGGTTTCTCGAGGCGACGTCTTGCGCATCGTGACGCCAGGCGGTGGCGGCTGGGGTGAAACCGAATGAATGCCACTGAGCTTTGGCGACGCCTTCGGCAGATCGTCTTTCACAACATCTTGCACCTCGATGACACGCCGCACCGCATCGCGTGGGGCGTCTTCATCGGTACCATGGTCGCGTTCACCCCAACCTTGGGGCTTCAGATCATCTTCTACTTGCTCGTCGCGACCCTGCTCGGGGCAAACAAGTTATCTGGGATCCCAATCCTCTTTATCAGCAATCCGTTCACCGCAGTACCGCTTTACTACGCTACTTGGAGCGTCGGCGCGACGGTCTTGCACCCCGAGAACGGCGGGCGAGCGGTCACGCGTGAGTACATCAAGACGTGGCTCGGAGAAACGGGCCGCGCCTTGAAAGAGACAGGGCTCGGGCGCCTTCTCGACCGCGATTTCTGGGTGGATGCAGGTCGGGTACTGGTCAGCACCGGCGACGAGCTTTGGGTAGGGGGCCTCGTCTTCGGCCTGGTGACCGGCATCCCGCTCTACTTCACCACTCGTTGGGGCATCGGCGCCTTTCGGCATCTGCGCGAAGGGCGCCGACTCGCGCACGGCCTGATCGATGATCAAAAGAAATAGCCGACGGGCCGGCAGGGCAACGCTGCCCCACCGACCCAGGCGGACGCGTGGGTGATCCCGATCGGGCCTAACGGCCCGTCAATTGGTCCCGCCCCACCGCCCCAGGCGGACGCGTGGGTGATCCCGGTCGGGCCTAACGGCCCGTCAATTGGTCCCGCCCCACCGCCCCCACGCTATCGCCTAGATACGGAATCCGAGACCCCCGTGATCATGTCCGAGGTCGCTTTGAGAGTCGCAGCAGCGGCGTCGACGGCGCTGCGGGTCACCCCCAGCCACAGCGCAGTGACCGTGCGTCCCAGCGTTACGGCATTTTCAGCGGTCTTGCCTATCTGCTCGACGGCTGCGTTGATGGTTTCTTCGGTGTTATAGGTTTTCTGTTGCTCAGTCATCGGTGGTCTCCTTGTTAGATGTCGATGCGTTGGGCAAAGCATCCCTGCCCGTGATCATTTTTCGGCCTGGCTCGTCGAACAGGACCAGATAGGCCTCTGTACCGGCCGCAAGCTTTTCGCCCGTCAGGCCGCAGGTGGCGTCGTGCACCAGGGTGATGGGAGTCACTCCCACCGCGCCGCGCAACGGATCGTCAGGCGCGGCTTCTTGCTCGGTGGTTGACGGGGCAATCGCGTCCAAGGTGTCGAGCGCATCCTCGAGCAGGGCGCGAACCACGTTCGATACGGGTACCCGCCAAGCCGTGGCCACCCGCTTAAGCTCCTGCTCGAGAACCGCCGGCACACGGGTGTGTAGTACCCGCTGCTTCTTACCGTCTCGGCCGCCCTTCTTGTCATCGCCATCGGTCATGGCCCACTTGTAACACAACGTGACACAATAGCAAGCGTCCAGGGCTTCGAAAGTTGTAAACAATCGTAATCATTGATTACTGCATCGCATCGGGCCTGCCTTGATTTGTATCACACAGCGTCCGTCCGAGGCCTTGCTCGGTGATTTGACCCCTGAAATCTGACTGTTAGAGTCCGGCGCCGTGTCCCGCACTCCTCGTTCCCGCAAGGCCCTGCTCCTGTGCCTGGTCGCCTCGGCAGTCCTGACCGCAGCCGACCTCGGGACCAAACACTGGGCTCTCGGACGCCTGTCCCAGCCGTCATCGCACGGCTCGGACCCGGCCTGCGAGCCCGATGAGTACGGGCGCATCCGCCAGCAGCGAACCCAGCGGCCACCCGTCGTGCTGATCGACAACTATCTGGAATTCCGGTACGCGGAAAACTGCGGCGCCGCGTTCGGCTTCATGCGCGACATGCCCTCGCTGGTTCGCAAAGGAGTCTTCTACATCGCTGCCTTTGGCGCGGTCGTGCTGCTTCTTTGGATGTTTGTCACCGGTCGAGGCGGAACGCTATTTGCGTGGAGCGTCCCCCTGATCATCGGGGGGGCGATCGGCAACTTCGTCGACCGGGTGCGATTCGGTTACGTCGTCGACTTCATCCGGTTCCATTTGAATGATCAATGGGCGTACCCCACCTTCAACATCGCCGATGCTTGGATCACGATCGGAGTCGCGTTGATTCTGATCGACGGCTTCTTCGACGGAAAGCGCGAACGCGAACGAGCTGCACGCTGAATGTTCCCGACCCTTGCGGAGATCTTCGGAGAACCCATCCCAGCGTACTTCACGCTGCTCCTCATCGGCTTCGCGATCGCGACATGGCTTGCCGCACACCTTGCAAAGCAACAAGGAATCGACCCCAACACCTTCATCGATCTCGGGCTCTTCTCGGTGATCTTCGGGGTGCTTGGCGCTCGCGCGCTTCACGTGCTCGCAGACGGTTACTTTTGGGACTACGTCCATCTGTGTACGGATCCAACCCAAGTCGCATGGCAGATCACGCTTTCGCAATGCCGTGAGGCCGAGGGAGTTTGGGACTCCGTTCGAGGGGTTTGTCAACCATCCGCGCGCGACTGCTTCGCTTGGGCGGCGTTCTGGCGGGGAGGGCTCGCGTACTACGGCGGGTTGATCGCGGCGGTGATTTTCGGCGTTTGGTTCCTGAAGCATGAGCGCGTCCCCCTACGTCAGGGCTTGGACATCGCCGGGATCGCCATCTGCGTCGGTTTGATCTTCGGTCGCATCGGCTGCTTTCTCGGTGGTTGCTGTTTCGGTGTGCACACGGAGCATCCGTTCGGCCTCCGCTTTCCACCGTTCTCGCCCGCAAGCGAGTCGCAGTGGCGCGAAGGACTCCTGTCCGCCTCGAACCTGGAATCGCTGCCGGTGCACCCGACGCAACTCTACGAGGCGTTCGGGTGTCTCTCGATCGTGGCCTTCCTGCTCTGGCTACGACCGAGAAAGCGTTTCGAGGGCCAAGTGATGCTCGCATTCATCGGCCCCTACGCAATCCTGCGCTTCGTGTTGGAATACTGGCGCGCCGACGACCGAGGAGAGATTCTCGGGCTCAGCACCTCGCAGGCGCTCGGTGTCCCGGCCGTAGTGCTGGTCGCGATTCTTTGGGCACGGTGGAGGAAGAAGTCGATCGTCCCGTAGCGTCAAGCACAACGCGCTTTTACGGCGCGGTCTCGGGGACCCTTGGTCCCGGCCTTGGGGTTCCAGCGTCGGAACTGAGCTCGGGGGTTGCGCTTGTCGGGTCGGGCCACGGCTCTTTCGAACCGCTGGGCGGTGCTGGAGGCAATGTCCACGGTTGAGCTTTTGGGTGCGACACGAATCGCGCCAACGACGTCACTCGACACGTCTCCGCGACGGCAAACCATCGCCAATAGCCGTCGCGTGTCAGCGCCGCCATGTGCGCCCCAGCTGACCTGATAGGTAATGAAGTCCCCTTGCGGTCGCTGCCGCGAGTGCGACCTCGGGCCTGCTTTGTGGGGTTTGCGGTCCCCACGAGCCGGCTTCGCGTCGTCTCTGACACGTCTCGGAGTCCCGTGGCTGCGTCCGGTCTCTCGCTTCAGTAGCCACGCCACGACCTCCTCTGGCGAGTGCTCGGCAAGGAGGCGTTCGGCAAGATCGTGCGAGCGGGAGTCGATGCGAGCGTCCGAATTCGAGAGGTCTTGGAGAAAGCTCTTGCGTAGCCGCTCGTCGGAAGCGGCCAAGATCTCTTCCGGAGTCGGTATTGGACAGAGCGTCGCTTCGACCCTCGCCCCCCGCAGCATGCCCTTGACCCTGTACTCTGATCGCGCAGCCGCGAAAAGAACATTGGTGCCGCGGCGCCCGGCTCGTCCAGTCCGTCCGCTTCTATGGGTGAACACCTCGGCATTGTCAGGAAGGTCCACTTGAATGACACGCGCGATGTCCTGTACGTCCAGCCCACGCGCGGCGACGTCGGTGGCCACGAGGTATCGCACGGAACCGTTGCGAAACTGTGTGAACGTGGTGGTTCGCTCGCGCTGACTCATCTCCCCATTGAGGGCGCGTGCTGCAAGTCCAGCGCCGCACAATTCTTCGGCGAGCCGGACGGTTTCTGTCCGTGTGCGCACGAACAGCAAGGTTTTGTCGTCCGGGTAGCGAAGTAGCACGTTGATCGCTGCATCGAATCGATCGGTCTGGCGTACGCGCATCACGAAGTGCTCAATGTCGCTATTCGCTTCACCGAGCACCGTTCCTTGGACCGAGGCGGGGTCTTGCTGAAGCCGGTCCGCCAGCTTCACGACATCACGCGGAAACGTCGCAGACACCAGATGGGTCCTGCGTGCCTCGGGCGCATAGCCGAGGATGCCATCCAGTTCTTCCTCGAAGTTCATGTCGAGCATTTCGTCCGCTTCGTCGAGCGCGATGGTCTGAAGCTTCTCGAGCGTCATCGCCCCGGTGCGCAGATGATCGAGAAGACGCCCGGGTGTGCCGATGACGACCTGAGGAAGAGTCTGTAGTTGGGCGCGTTCTTGCCCAACGCTCGTCCCCCCAGTGACAACGAGGACGCGGCCCTTGAGTGGCGCATAGAGCCAGCGGAGCTCACGACCAAGCTGCCCCGCGAGCTCGCGGGTTGGGGCGATCAGCAGGGCCACAGGCGCGGCGACAGCGGACCTGCGCGCCTTGTGTGATGACATGGTGGCAACCCGGTTTGCGACAGTCGGCGCCAAAAGGAGACCCAGGGCGACGGTCTTGCCGGAGCCGGTCTGCGAAGAAATGCGCAAGTCCCGACCGGCCAGCTCCGGGCTCAAGATCGCCTGCTGGATGGCGGTAAACTCTTCGAATCCCGCTTTGCGTAGCGCGGCGCAAAGGCCCATGGGGGCCTGCTCTAGGCTAAGTAACTCAGACATGGAGCCGACCCACATAGCATCCCTCGGAGCCAACGCCAGCGTTCAGCGTCTTGCTCTGATCCCCAGCCGCAGCAGCGTCCCGTCGATCTCGGTCTCTTCGACGTTAGCCCCCGTCGCGTCCCCGGCCTCGAAACGTGTCGCCAGAGTTTCGCCTGCGATCCGCTCCGCGTGCTCCTCGATCGCTTGCGCCACTTCGCCGTCCGCCTTCCAGCTCACTTCGATGCGTGTCTGGTACGGTAAGTCCATCGCTTTTCGCGCACGCTGGATGCGATTGATCACCTCACGCGCCATCCCCTCGCGGCGGAGATCGTCGTCGATGCGGGTGTCGATCACAACCACCAGACCGGCCCCCGATGCCGCAGCGAAGTCTTTGCGTGCGCTCAGCCGAACCTCAACCTCGTCGGGCGTGAGATCGATCGGACCCCCGGGAAGGTCCACCCGGATCTTCTGATTCGCCTCCATCTCGGCATAGAGCGCCGACCCGTCGGCCTCCGCCAGTGCCTTCTTACAAGCAGGCACTTGCTTGCCGAGTTTCGGGCCGAGGACACGGAAGTTCGGGAGCAGCTCGAATTCGACATACCTCGCTGGCTCCTGGGTGAACCCGAGGGTGCGAACGTTCAGCTCCTCGCGAATCGCATCGGAGAAGCCGTCGATGGCCTTTCGTTCGCCATCATCGGCCACCACGACGATCGCCTCGGCCAACGGCTGGCGAACCTTCAACTTGTTCTCGTTTCGAACCCGCTGGCCGAGCGTGACCACATTGCGAACAAGCTCGACCGTGCGCCGGAGCTCATCGTCGACGCGCGCGTCATCCGGTTCGGGGAACGAAGCTAAATGCACGGACTCGGGCGCCGACGGATCGTGCTTGCACACCAAGTTCTGAAAGAGCGTCTCGGTCATGAAGGGGACGAACGGGGCGGCAAGCTTTGTGAGGCCCACGAGCACTTCGTAGAGCGTGCTGAATGCGGCGCGCTTGTCCGTCGAATCGTCGCTGGCCCAAAATCGCGCGCGACTGCGGCGCACATACCAATTCGAAAGCCCATCGACAAACGAGAGAAGGTGCCGAACGGCCATGTGGCTCTTGTAGTCGTCAAGCTCACGCCGAACTGCCCGCACGGTCGCGTCCAGCTCTGCGAGCACCCACCGGTCCATGTCCGAGCGCTCGGAGAGCGGGGTCCGCTCGGCGGTTGGCGCCCACGCATCGATGTTCGCGTAGGTCACGAAGAAGCTATAAACGTTCCAAACCTTGAGC
>CAXMND010000140.1:0-11092 GCA_964194675.1 uncultured Coxiellaceae bacterium
GCCTCTCCGGGGGCATGCAGAAAGGTCATCGGCGAACCAGGTCTGCTAAGAGTCCGGCACAGAAAGGTCCCCGTTGGCTTCGCTTGATCACTACCTCGACGAGCTCGATTCGGACGTCGATGCCGATGCTCTTCTGACGCAGTTCCTCGAGTACGTATCGGACCAGGGCATCGAGCTCTACCCCGCCCAAGAGGAGGCCGTGATGGAGCTCTTCGTTGGCAACAACGTGATTCTCAATACGCCAACGGGCTCCGGGAAGTCGCTCGTCGCCCTGGCCGCGCACTTTCGGTCCATCGCGCTCGGGGAGCGATCGTTCTACACGGCGCCGATCAAAGCGTTGGTGAGCGAGAAGTTCTTCGACCTTTGTCGCGTGCTCGGCGCAAAAAGGGTCGGAATGATGACAGGGGACGCGACCGTCAACCGCGAGGCCCCAGTGATTTGCTGCACCGCGGAGATCCTCTCGAACATGGCCCTGCGCGAAGGCGAGAGAGCCGAGGTCGACGGCGTGGTCATGGATGAGTTTCACTACTACTCGGATCGAGACCGTGGTGTGGCGTGGCAGATCCCTCTATTGACACTGCCGCACACGCGATTCTTGCTGATGAGCGCAACGCTCGGCGACACGCGTCTGTTCGAGGAGGCGATCACCGATCTCACCGGCATCCAGACGACGTTGGTCAGGAGCACCGACCGGCCCGTTCCGCTCGACTTCGAATACGCCGAACAGCCCCTCCACAACACCGTCGTCGAGCTTCTCGATGAGGGCAAAGCACCGATCTACGTGGTGCACTTCGCCCAGCGAGCCGCAACGGAGCAAGCGCAGAGCTTCATGAGTATCGACTTCCTATCGAAGGACGAGAAGAAGGCGATCAAGGAAGAACTGAGCCGCACACGATTCGACACACCCTTCGGCAAGGAGTTGAAGAAGTTTTTGCACCACGGGGTCGGGGTGCACCACGCGGGAATGCTACCGCGGTACAGGCGACTGGTGGAACGGCTTGCGCAACAGGGAAAGCTCCGCGTGATCTGCGGGACGGACACGCTCGGTGTAGGCGTGAATGTGCCGATCCGAACGGTGCTCTTCACGAAGCTCTGCAAGTACGATGGGCAGCACACCAAGGTCCTGACGGTCCGCGACTTCAAGCAGATCGCCGGTCGAGCCGGCCGTCGTGGATACGACACGCTCGGCAGCGTGGTCGCACAGGCGCCGGAGCATGCGATCGAGAACAAGAAGCTTCGCGCCAAAGCGGGCGGCGACGCCAAAAAGCTTCGAAAACTCAAGATGCGCCAGCCCCCCGAACGGGGCTATGCCCACTGGGACACGGACACCTACACCCGCCTGCAGGAGTCGCCGCCCGAGCCGCTCAGGTCGCGCTTTCAGGTGAGCAACGCGATGATCCTCAACCTCTTCGAGCGTGAGGACGACGGATGCCTTGCGCTTCGAAAGCTGATTCGAAGCAGCCATGAGGGACCAACCGCGAAGCGGCGCCACGCACGGAATGCGATCGCCATGATTCGCTCGCTGCGCGATGCTGGGGTCGTCGAGCTCGATAGGGATGGGCCGCGGGTCAACGAGGACTTCCAGTCGGATTTCTCGCTCAACCACGCGCTCTCCCTCTATGTCGTCGAGGCGGTGGACGTGCTCGAGCCCGAGGACCCGGCCTACCCGCTCGACGTATTGACGCTGGTCGAAGCTACCCTCGAAGACCCGATGGCCGTTCTCTATCGGCAAACCGACGCCCTCAAGTCGCGTGCCCTCGCCGCGATGAAAGCCGAAGGCATGGAGTACGACGAACGGATGGAGGAGCTCGACAAGATCGACTACCCAAAGCCCAACGCGGAGTTTCTCTATGGGACGTTCGACATTTTCGCGAAACGGCATCCGTGGGTTGGGAACGACATTCTTCGGCCGAAATCGATTGCCCGAGATATGTACGAGCTCGGCATGACTTTTGTGGAGTACGTGAAGGAGTATGGCCTGCAGAGGTCTGAAGGCGTATTGCTCCGGTATCTGACCGATAGTTACAAGGCGCTAGTTCAAACAGTCCCCGAATCGGCCAAGACCGACGCACTGTACGATCTAAGCGATTGGTTGGGGCTGTCGGTGCGGTACATCGATGCTAGCCTTCTAGACGAATGGGAGCAGCTTCAGTCGCCCATCGAAGCCGGTGCGCCGGCGCCGGAACGCGAAGGCGACGAACCCCCCGACATCACGAAGGACGTCCGAGGCTTCACGACGATGTCGCGGAACTCGGTCTGGAAACTCGTCCGCTTGCTCGCCTTCAAGCAATACGATCGGGCCGCCGAAGCGCTCGCCGACTCGGGAGACGAAAACTGGGATGCCGATCGCCTGCGCGAGGCCATGACGGGCTACTGGGCTGAGTACGACGAAATTCAGATCGGGCCCGACGCGCGAAGCAGTGAGCAAATCGACGTTGAGCGGCGCGACGCCGAGTGGGCGTTCACGCAGATCCTTCTCGATCCACGGAACGACCGAAGCTGGCGCATGGTCCTGCGGATCGATCTCGACGCGAGTCGCGAAGCCGGTGCGCCCCGATTGAGCCTGATCTCGATCGAAGGGTAGTTACCGTTGTTCCTAGGCAGCCCCGTCTTCCTTGGCTTCTAGCAGATCGACGGGCTCGTCCTCCGCGAGGTCTAGGAGAGCCGTCGCGGCGTTGGCAGGGAGCTCCTCGACCGAGCGAAGCTTGCGCTCCATCGCGCGCGTGCGAACTCCGGTTTCGTCGATGGTGCGGCCGGCGGTCTCGAGCTGTCGCTTGACCTTTGTGAGAACGTCCCCGAACCTACCGAACTCGGTTTTCACGGCGGCGAGCACCTTCCACACCTCGCTCGAGCGCTGCTCGATCGCGAGGGTACGGAAGCCAATGCGAAGGCTGTTGAGGAGAGCAGCGAGTGTAGTGGGACCCGCGACGACGATTCGGTACTCGCGTTGCAGACGCTCGACCAGGCCTGCGTGGCGGAGGGTCTCGGAATAAAGGCCTTCGGTCGGCAGGAACAGGATCGCGAAATCGGTCGTCCGTGGCGGGTTCAAATACTTTGCGCTGACGTCTCGAGCCGAGTCTTGAATCGAGCGCAGTAGCGCCGCCTGCGCCTGCTGCACTGCGGTGGTGTCGCCGTTGTCGCTGGCTTCGACGAGGCGGAGGTAGTCTTCTTGTGGGAACTTCGAATCGATCGGCAGCCAGACACACTGCTTCGGGTCATCGGTTGGGCCAGGCAGACGAATCGCAAACTCGACGACCTCGCGCGAGTCGACACGGGGCTGAACGTTTCGGTCGAACTGGTCGGGAGTGAGGATCTGTTCGAGGAGCGCACCGAGCTGGACCTCACCCCAGGTGCCGCGCGTCTTGACGTTGGTGAGCACCTTCTTGAGGTCGCCCACGCCGCTCGCGAGGCTTCGCATCTCGCCGAGGCCCTGCTGGACGGCTTCGAGGCGATCACCGACGAGCTTGAACGACTCGCCAAGCCGCTTTTCGAGGGTGCTTTGAAGCTTTTCGTCGACGACGTGGCGCATTTGGTCGAGCTTCTTTTCGTTGCTTTGGCGGAGCTCTTGGAGGCGCCCGTCGACTGTCTCGCGGAGGCGCTGAAGGCCGCCCTCGTTCGATTCGGTGAGCGTCTTGAGTTGGACCGCGAAGGCCTGGAACTTGTTCGTCTGAGCCTGGCCGATCTCCGAGATCGTCTTTACGAGGGTCTCGGTGCCCGCATTTTGTGTCCCGGAGACCTCCTGGCGCAGATCGCGAGCAGCCTGAGCGGCCTCTTCGCGGGCGGCCCGGAGCTCCGAACGCAAACGGTTTGCCGCCTCGGCATGGGCGTCTGCCTGGGCACGAACATCGGACGCCGAGCCGGTCGACCGCCTATTTAAGGCAATAATTGCAATGCCAAGATTAGCGACCAGCAGCAGAATCGCGGCCACCAGCAGTGGAACTACCATCTCCAAATCCCCCGAGCGGTGAGTCGCGGCCATAGTAGCATCATCCTGGCTTTTTGCGCAGTGCTGAACGAGGGCAGCGGAGGGTGCGAAGCGTGGGTTTTACGGGGATGCTAGGTTGACCGGCGGATATGCCAAAGGGGGGTAGCCCAGAGGAAGAGCTCAACGCGCTCTTGCCGCCTTCCATCGCGGTGCGGTTCGATGAGATGTTCCCGAGTGTTCGTGCGCGACCGGTCCGGAGGCGCGATCGCAAACGCGCCGAAATGCTGCGCAAGGCGGAGCCCGCTCTGCGCCGCGCGCTCGGGCCGTTGGAGATCGTTCGGTTCGTCACAAACGGCGCGCGCCAGTTGTCGTGGGGCCTGGTAACCGCCGGCTCGATGAACCCCTTTACGAACCGAACGACATTCGTGCTTACCGACAAGCGCATTCTGCTCATTCATACGGACTCGAAGCAGCGCCCGCGATTATTTGCGAACCAACTTCCGCTCGAACGCATTCGGACGGCGACCGGTCGGCACAGCTACATTTTCATCGGGTCGGGACGCGGGCAGCTCATGTTCCACGGGGTCAAGCGCGGTGAGGCGAAGTACCTCCGGCGGCTGCTCGAGTCTACGCCTGCGAAGGAAGGCGGCTGGCAGAACTTGTGCCCACGGTGCTTCGCCGCCACCGACGATGCGCCCACGTCGTGCGAGCGCTGCGGGGAGAAATTCAAAGACCCGCGCAAGGCTGCGCTCCGTTCGTTGCTATTCCCGGGTCTCGGTGATTTCTATCTCGGGTATCGCTGGTACGCTTTGTTGGAGATCCTTGGTGCGGCTTTCCTGTGGGCCTTGTTCGTGACTGTGCTGGTCCCAGCGGTTAGGGCACGAGGCTTCTCCGGCGTTCTCATAGCGCTTCCGGTGCTCGTGTTCGTGGCGCTGCTTCACGGCGGCGACGCTATCCTCACGCGAGCGAGAGCCCGCAGCGGGCTTCACTCCCTCGATCGCGCCCTACCCACCGGAGACCCCCAACAAATCAACCCCTCGTAAAAGGGGACAGTCCCCTTTTATTTGCGGCGGGCAAGGATGCTGATGCTGTGGACGCGGAATTTTTCTGCGGCCGAGAGGGTGGAGTCTTGAGCGAAGCTGTAGCGCTCGTTCTGGCTGGTGGCTTCGATGGTGAAGCCCGCCTTTTCGATGAGACGAAGATAGCGCCCGGACTCTTGGGCGCCGCCGATACACTCGGCCCATAGCGCGCAGTTGTCGCGAATCGAGTCTGGGAGCTCGACGCCGGTAACGATGTCCGAGAACATCAGCCGTCCGCCCGGAGCGAGCACGCGATGAATCTCCGCGAACACTGTCTCTTTGACCGGCGACAGATTGATGACCCCGTTGCTGATCACGACATCGAAGCTCTCATCATCGAACGGAAGCGACTCGGCATAGGCTTTTTGGAAGCGAACGTTCGAGAGCGAGCTGAGCTCGAGGTTCTCTTGGGCTTTTTCGAGCATCGCGTCGGTCATGTCGACGCCGACCACGCTACCTTTCGCGCCGACACTGAGCGCCGCAAAGAACGCGTCGGTGCCTGCTCCTGAGCCTAGATCGAGGACGCGCTCGCCCTCTTTGAGTGGCTCGAGCCCGAAGTGGTAACCGACGCCCGCAAACGACTCGATTGCACCGCTGGGGATTTTGTCGAGCACCTCAGGGGCGTAGCCCAGCCGCTCGAGTATTGGTCTCCCCGTCGGGAAATGAAAGTTCCCGCGCGGCAAGAGCGCTACGTCGCTGTACATGTCCGCGATGTAGCCGCGGAGCTCTTGAAGATCGATTCCCATCCTGGCTTTCGGGGGGCGGCTTTGCAGACCGCTCGCAAGGTCGTAATCTGCACATTGGCGCGATGGATTGCAACCAAGAACCTGACAGCGACCTCCAGACCAAGCTAACGCAGCTGATCAAACAGCTTCAAGAGCTAGACGCGAGGAACCTCGAGCTAGAGCAAATGGCCGCCCAGCGCGGGGTAAAGCTCAGCTGCGCAAACATCGCTTTGTCGCGCGCGAAGATCGCATTCGAACAGGCCGCTCAACGACGCGAAGTGATGGTCCAAGACGTGGCGCACGACCTCCGAACGCCGCTCACGTCGATCAAAGGAGCGTCACAGAACCTGCTCGACAACTTGGCCGGCCCACTCAGCGAATCGGCCGAGGAATACGTCGAAATAATCCGTGACCAGGCCGAACACTTGATCGGGATCGTGAACTGGCTCGTCGATGCCATTCGCGTGTCGCTCGACCCGATCGAGCTAAACACGACGCCTATCGAGGTCGATCAGCTCGCCGCACGAGTCGTACGAGGGCTCAAGCCGATCGCACAGGAACAACAGGTCACGCTGTCGATCGACACCGAGCCTTCGCGAGCGCTGGTCGATCCCGGCAAACTACTACTCGTTCTGGAGAACCTCGTTGGAAACGCGCTCAAGTTCACCGAGTCAGGCGGCAAAGTCTCGGTAACGGTGTCGGCCCCGGGTGACACGGTCGAGGTCGCAGTCACCGACACGGGCGTGGGCCTCGATCCCGACGAAATTGAGCGCGTGTTCGATCGCTACTACCGATCGAGCCATCCGAGGGGTGGCAGCGGCCTCGGGCTTTCGATCTCGCGTGAGCTCGTGCGCCTGCATGGCGGAGACATCACCGTCACCAGCGAGAAGGGTAAGGGGAGCACCTTCCTGGTGACCTTGCCGAGCGACTGCCGCGAGCTCACGGCTTTGGCACTCGAAGATTCTTGATCAGGCGTGCCAAGTAGGGCTGCCGCACCCGGAGGAGCTCGGCCGCTTTGGTCTGATGGCCTCCGGTTTCCTCTAAGGCGCGACGGATGATCGCACGCTTCGCGTCGACGACGGCATCTCGGTAGGGGCGGATCTCTCCCTGTGAGGGAACGACGGTGGCCGGGGCGGCGGCGGCCTCAACCGTGGCGATCTCCCGAAGCTCTTCGGGGAGGTCGTCAACGTCGATCGCCCCTTCCGGCGCAAGCACGACGGCACGCTCGATCACATTGTTGAGCTCGCGGATATTGCCCGGCCAAGAATAGGCGCGCAGGAGCTCCCATACCTCCGGCGTAATCACCAGGTCCGCGCGCCCAAGCTCTTGGCTGTACCGAGCCAGCGCATGCTCCGCGAGAGGTTGCAGGTCTTCGGCGCGGTCGCGCAAGGCGGGAAGGCGGATCGAAACCACGTTCAGTCGATAGTAGAGGTCTTCTCGGAACGACCCAGCCTCGACTTCTTGGCGAAGGTCCCGATTGGTGGCGGCCACGATGCGGATGTCGGCGTCGAGGGTACGAGTCCCGCCGACCCGCTGAAACTGTCGCTCCTGCAACACGCGGAGGAGCTTAGATTGCACCGCGGTCCCGAGCTCGCCGATCTCGTCGAGGAAGAGCGTCCCGCCTTCGGCTAGCTCAATGCTACCGAGTTTGGATTTGTGCGCGCCGGTGAACGCACCCTTCTCATGACCGAAGAGCTCGCTTTCGAGCAGGTCGCCAGACAAGGTGGCGCAGTTCACGGCGACGAACGCACCTTCGCCCCTCGGGCTTTGTTGATGGATGTGCCGCGCCATCACCTCTTTGCCGGTGCCGCTCTCCCCGAGGAGAAGCACCGTGGCATTGCTCGCAGCAGCGCGTCCGGCGAGTCCCAGGGCCTCTTCCATCGCGCGTGAGCTTCCGCGCACGAGCGTGTGACGGCCCGAAAGCTGGGTCTCGAGCTCGCGAACTCGTTGTCGAAGGCCCACCGCCTCGAGAACTCGAGACACCAGATGATCGAGATGCGCAGCCTCGAACGGCTTGGCGATGAAGTCTGCGGCGCCAAGCTGGATGGCACGCACCGCACGCTCGATGTTCCCATGCGCGGTGATCATCACCACAGCCGGCGGCGATTCGACGCGGCGCAGCGCCTCGAGCACCTCGAAGCCGTCTTTCTTGGGCATCTTCATATCGAGAAGCACTAGATCTGGCTCGAAGGTCGTCACGGCAGCGAGGGCGGCCTCTCCATCGACTGCCATCTCAACGTCGTGCCCCTGCGCCCGCATTCGGTCGGCGATGATCTTGCGAATGGCGGGGTCGTCATCGACGACGAGGACACGAGCGGTAGGCATGCCTGCCGGATAATACAAAATCGGACATAAACCGACCGCTCATATCCGAAGAGGCATATCCGATCGGATATGTTCCCGAGACCCAGAACCCGTGTTTCCCAGGGAAAAGCGACCTGAGGAAGGTGGCACGGCGGTTGCAAAAAAGACTCTACGTCACGAACCGATAGGAGAAGCCATGACGCAGATCGACACGCAAGCATTGGAATCGAAGGTCAAGGACATGTACGAGCAGGTTGCGAAGGACCCCTCCGCAGACTTTCACTTCGAGATGGGACGCCCCTTGGCCGAGCGCCTGGGCTACGACCCGAAACACTTGGATGGCGTTCCCGCCGGCTCGATCGATTCGTTTGCTGGCGTGGGCCACCACTTTGGACTTGCATCGCTCCAGCCCGGCGAGAAGGTCCTCGACCTCGGAAGCGGAAGCGGCCTCGACACGTTCGTCGCGGGAATCGAGGTTGGCACGACCGGCAAGGTCGTCGGGATCGACATGACCAAGGGCCAGCTCGACAAGGCCGAAAGCCTCCGGCGCGATGGGGGCTTCTCCCACGTCGAATACGTGCAGGGGCATATCGATGAGCTTCCGTTCGAGGACGAGAGCTTCGACGTCGTGATCAGCAACGGCGTCATCAACCTCGCGGCCGACAAGGCCCGCGTGTTTGCCGAGGCTGCCCGCGTACTGAAGCAGGGGGGACGCCTCGCGCTGAGCGACATCGTCACCGGAGTGGAGCTCCCGGAGGGCATCGTCTGCGATGTGACGCTCTGGGCTGCGTGCATCGGTGGCGCAATGCAACGACAGAGCTACCAGGAAGCCATCGAAGACGCTGGCCTCAGCGTCCAGGTCGTCCAGCCCAACCCACAGTACCGATTCATCAGTGACCAGGCCAGCGGTGCGACGGACCGATACGAAGTCCAGAGCATCTCCCTCGTCGCCGTGAAGTCCTGACCCACCAAAGGAGGAGAACATCATGGACAAGAATCACACTCGAAAGCAGCTACAAATCCAGGGTTTCGATTTGGACGATGACGCCTTGACCGAAATCGGCCCGTACATGCGATGGGCACCGGCTTTTTGCGCGAGCTTCATGGCAGTAGGCACGGTGCTCGCTTCGCCCTGGGTGCTTTGGGCGCTGGCGGCGACAGCGATTGCCGGCGTGTTTCTGCCGAGCCATCCGTTCGACTACATCTACAACTACGGCGTACGCCACCTGACCGGCACGCGCCCCCTCTCACCAAACACACCACAACGAAGGTTCGCTTGCGGCCTGGCCGGGACCTGGCTCATCGGAACCGGCGTTGCATTCTTCGTCGGCGCGACGACGACGGGCTACGTGCTGGGCGGCGTCCTGACGTCCCTAGCCACCCTCGTCGCGACAACCCACATCTGCATCCCCTCCATGATCTACAACGCCATCTCTTGGGGACACGCTCGCCCCTCGGAACAGTCCTGATTTCAGGCGGTTGCGACCCACACCGCGCAAACCGGCATGATACTGGGTTTGCGCAGTGCCGGTCGGAAGGTTCCGTAAGCACAGGGTTATTAGGGGGGTAGCGTGTCCCCTATGTATGATGGGAGTCATTATGATCAAGTTCGTTCAGTGTGTCCGTCGTAGGCCTGGGCTGTCGAAAGAGGAGTTTCGGGAGGAGTGGGGGCGGTATGGCGAGCAGGTGAAAGAGATTGCCGGCGCGTCGAAGGCAGCGCGGTACGCGATGAGCACTTCGCTCCAAGTCGATCAGAACTTGGACATCATGCAGTCACGAGGCACGAAGGCCCCCTACGATGGGATGGTGGAAATCTGGTGGGAACAAGGCGCCGGTGTGGTCACCTTCATGCAAACCTCGGTCGGCAACGAGATGATCGATGGCCTCCGCCAGTCGCAAGAAAAGTTCATGGATTTGCCAAATTGCACCTTCTTCTTCGCTAGCGAGGAAGCCTAAGAGGGTGTCAGGGGCGCCCGACCATGCCGGAGCCTAGCTATCTCTTTGTCGGGTTCATCGCGAGCAGCGTCGGGTTCGTGATGCTGGTGTACGGCAAGAAGCAACACCGGCCCCTCCAACTGGCAGGCGGCATCATGTTGCTGGTGTTTCCGTTCCTCGTGTACGACGCCCTCTGGCTCGGGCTTCTCTCCGCTGCCATCTGCGGGGGGGTATGGGGCGGCGTCAAAGCAGGACTCTAAACAGCATCATCTAGCTTCCGATCCATCCCGCGATCCGGCCTCGAAACCCATCTGACGCTGTTTGGACCGGTTCGGCGTTGACCTGATCCGCCGTATTGCTCGGTTTGCGCGGTGTGGGTCGTAAGGTCGCTGAACTGCTTCACTATTTGGGGGACAGCGTGTCCCCCTTGTGCAATGAAGGTTTCATGGACCGGATGATTTTGGTTGGGGTGCTGGTTGCGTTTTCGTTTTTGGGGGGGTGCGCCGGCAGTCCTGAAGGCGAACAAAACATCGAGGCGGCCGAAGACTTAGAAGAGAGCGCAGGCGATGAGGCCGAGCTCATCGGCGACAACCCGAACGACATGGAAGGTTGGGGCACGCCTGGGGGAGAAATCGAAGCCGAGATGGAAGCCGAGCCCTACCCTCAGTGAAATGATTTTTCGGAAGAAGGACGAGCTCGAGGATCTCCCGGTGCAGGCACGCGAACGCCTCGCACAGATCGTCGAGCAGTATCTTACAGACGTAGACGACGCGACGCGGAGGATCGTGACTGCGGTCGCCGGCCTGCTCGCAAAAGTCGCGTACGCCGACGGTGACTACTCCAAACAAGAAGAAGTCGCCATTCGCGCAGAGCTCAGCCGCGTGCATGGATTGAGCGCGGCCGGTGTGGATGCCATCTGTGGATTGCTCGCAGACCACATCAGCCAAGTTGCCCTCCTTGGAGATCACGACTGGATTCGCGAACTACGCGAGCTCGCCACTCGCGAGCTCCGACTCGAGATCCTCGAGGTGCTGGTCGAGATGGGAGTCGCAGACGAGGTGCTCAAGCATGAAGAGCAAACCCAACTCCGCCGCATCGCCAAGGCCTTGAGCCTCACGCAAAAC
>CAXMND010000141.1:0-16058 GCA_964194675.1 uncultured Coxiellaceae bacterium
CGATTCTCACGGGGTACCTCGCGAGCGAGGTCTGGGGCGGCACCAACGGGTGGTTTCACGGCGACATCCAGCCCTTCATCCAGAACGTGATCGGGGTGGGCGCCGCCGCCCTGTATTCCTTCGTCGTGACGTTCGTCATCCTCAAGGCGATCGACGTGACCATCGGGCTCCGCGTATCCGACGACGAGGAGAGCGAAGGCCTGGACACCAACCTCCACGGTGAGGAGGGCTACCACATGGGTGGCTCCGGGGTGCTCGTCGAGTAGCGGCGTGGGTCTAGGCCGTTGGGTTTCGAGTCTGTTCGGAAAGAAGTCCGAGCCGCCGCCCCTGCCAGAAGCGGAAGAGCGTGACTACACGCTTGCGGAGCTAGCGGGGTACGACGGCTCGGATCCCGCTAGGCCGCTTCTCATCGGGATTCGCGGCCAGGTCTACGACGTGACGCGTGGGCGGAGCTTCTACGGTCCCGGTGGGCCGTACGGCATGTTCGCCGGCAAGGACTGCACTCGTGCGCTCGCCGAGGTTGCGTTCGACGAAGAGCTCTTCACGGGCGATATGGAAGGTCTCGATCAGGACGAGCTCGACAAGCTAGAGGAGTGGATCGAGATGTTTGAAGGCAAGTACCGTCGAATCGGGCGCCTATCGACCTGAGCCGTTGACCGCGATTCGCGGACGGCACAGCATCTCTAGTGTGGACAACGAGAAGATCATCAACGAGGTGATGGGAGGCGGCTTGCGCGCCCTCACCAAGTTGGCGGACTCGCCTCTCGTCGAGCGCTTTGGCTTGCAAGACCGGGCGTGGCGGTGGGTTTACCAGGGCGCCAAGCGTGCGGCAGAGACCGCCAAACGTCTGGCTCCAAAGGCCCCCCACGGTGCGTCCACCGGGCGTTCGCTGAAGTTCGACCTGCGTCTGACCGAAGAACAACAGCTCATGCGCGACACATTGCGGCGCTTCGCCGATGACGTGATGCGGCCGGCGGCGCGGGAAGCTGACGACCGTTTGGCACCCCCGGATGGCTTCCTCGATGCGTTCTCCGACCTCGGGGCGATCCCGATGGCAGTGCCGGAGGTGCTTGGGGGCGCGGCCGAAGGCGTGTCCGCCGTGTCGCAAATGCTGATCGCCGAAGATCTCGCGCGCGGAGACATGGGGCTCGCCTATGCGGCGCTGTCGTCGCTGTCCTTCGTGAACGCGTTGGTTCACTGGGGAGATGAGCATCAGCACTCTAAGCTATTGTCCTCCTTCGTCGATGCGGGATCAGTCGCCGCGTCCGTCGCGGTGGTGGAGCCGCATCCGTTCTTCGATCCGGGTACGCCGCGAACGATCGCCAAGAAGAAGGGTTCGGATCTCGTCCTGAGCGGTGAGAAATCGATGGTGGCGCTGGCACACCATGCAAAGTGGTTTCTGGTCGCGGCCGAGCTGCCGAAGCTCGGTCCTCGGTTCATCTTGGTTGAGCGCGGCGCGGGAGGAGTGGAGGTCTCCGATGAGCCTGCGATGGGCTTGGGTTCGGCTGGCCTCGGCAGGCTTCGGCTGAACAAGGTTCGGGTTTCGATCGATGCGCTGCTCGGTGGAGAAGCGGCGCTGCAACCGGACGCCCGCGCGGCCTACGACGATGCGACGAACCGTGGGCGCATCGCGTGGGGTGCGATGGCGCTCGGCACGTCGCAAGCGCTGCTGGATTACGTCATTCCGTACTGCAATGACCGCGTGGCGTTCGGAGAGCCGATTTCCCACCGTCAAGCAGTGGCGTTCATGATCGCCAACATTGGAATCGAGCTCGAGTCGATGCGAATGCTGGTCTATCGTGCGGCGGGGCGAGTCGACGCGCGGTTGCCCTGTGCGCGCGAGGCGTATTTGGCGCGCACGCTGTGCTCGGACAAGGCCATGGAGATAGGCACCAACGGGGTTCAGCTCCTCGGCGGTGCGGGTTTCATCAAGGACCATCCGGTCGAGATTTGGTACCGCCAGCTGCGTTCCATCGGCGTCATGGACGGGAACCTGTTGTTGTAGGAGATCGGCATGATCTACTTGGAGCTACCCAAAAATCTTCGCATGTTGGTCAACCAAGCCCACCAGATCGGTAAGAATGTCTTCCGCCCGATCTCGCAAAAATACGACGAAGCTGAGCACGAGTACCCGAAAGAGCTCGATATGCTCGCGGCGTTGATGGATGGGCTCAACGCCGGCGGAGGGAATCCAGGTGGTGGTGGTATCGCCGCTCTCAAACAAGGGCGCGGAGGCGACGAGGTCAACAACGGCGCGAACATGGCAACGTGCGTCGGCTTCACCGAGTTTTGTTGGGGCGACGTCGGGCTCGCGCTGTCGATCCCCCGTCAGGGCCTTGGCAATGCTGCAATCAGCGCGGTAGCGAATGCCGAGCAGAAGAAGCGGTTTGAAGGGGTCTGGGCGGCGATGGCGATCACCGAGCCAAGCGCGGGCTCGGACTCGGCCAACATTCGCACGACGGCTCGCCTCGACGAAGACGAATGGGTGCTGAACGGTGAGAAGATCTACGTGACGGCGGGCAGTCGAGCTGACGCTGTGGTCGTGTGGGCGACGCTTGACCGCAACCTCGGGCGTGCGGCGATCAAGTCTTTCGTGGTTCCGCACGGTACGCCCGGCATGGAAGTCGTACGGCTCGATCGCAAGCTCGGTATCCGCGCGTCGGACACCGCCAGCATCACCCTGACCGATTGCCGTATCCCGAAAGAAAACCTCCTCGGGACCGAAGACATCGAGACGGACAAGGCGTTTGGCGGCGTCATGCAGACTTTCGACAACACCAGGCCAACCGTGGCGGCCATGGCGGTCGGTGTAGCGCGTGCGGCCCTCGAGCACGCGCGGGAGCTTCTCTCGAAGGAAGGCATCGAGGTTCGATATCGGGGATCGATTCACAGCAAGAGCGCCGTCGAGGCGGAGCTGATTCGGATGGAGGCCGAGTGGGAAGCGGGGAGGCTCCTGATGTTGAAGGCTGCCTGGATGGCGGATAACGGGATCCCCAACTCGATGGAAGCGTCCATGTCGAAGGCTAAGTCGGCCCGCGTTGCCAACGAGGTAACGCTCCGTTGCGTCGAGCTTTGCGGCGGCCAGGGCTACTCTCAGCGAGAGCTTCTCGAGAAGTGGGCGAGGGACTCGAAGATCCTCGACATCTTCGAAGGGACCCAGCAGATTCAGTTACTCATCATCGCGAGGCGGCTGCTCGGTAAGCGGTCCGCCGAGCTTCGCTGACGGAGGGCCGACATGGAGATCAATGGAGTTGCGCACACGTTCCTGACCGTCTCTGACTTCGATCGCGCTCGCGCTTTCTACAGCCAGCTGCTGCCGTTTCTCGGGATGAAACCGGTTGTGGACATTGCGGGGACCTACTACTGTGTTGGTGGGCGGACCGCGGTTGGTATTGGCGAAGCGCCCGAAGACAAGCGTGCCGAGGGTTTCGATCAGGGGCGCTCGGGCCTTCACCATCTGTGTTTCCGCGCTCGCACGCGCGAGGATGTCGACGAGGCGTTCGAGTTTCTCAATGGAATGGGCGCTAAAATCGTGCACGACCCGGAAGAAGCCATGTGGGCGCCCGGCTACTACTCGGTGCTATTCGAAGACCCGGACGGGATCCGGCTCGAGATCAACTTCGTGCCGGGGAAGGGGCTGCTGAAGGAGTAGGGGCGGCGCCCGCTTGTCGCTTGAATCGCGGGCCGAGATGCGGTCCAATGCAGCGATGCTACCTCGGTTTGCCTCGTTGGTCGCTTGCATCGGCCTGGTTAGCGGTTGCGCAAGTGCGCAAGAGCCGATCCACTTCGAAGGCGAGGTGCCGGAGGGACCCGACACGTTCTTCTTTTTGGAGTTCGAGGTTCCCGAAGGAACCGCGGAGATCGAGGTGGTTCACGCCCACGTTCCCGCCGAGACCGAAAACATTCTCGACTGGGGACTCGACGACCCGAACAACTCCCGCGGTTGGGGAGGCGGCAACCTGGAGAATGCGATCGTCGGCATCGACGCTGCATCGCGGAGCTATATCCCCGGCCCGATGCAGGCGGGGACCTGGCGCGTGACCGTCGGAAAGGCGAGGATCGTGCCGGGTGAGCCCGCCGGGTACTCTGTCGACGTGATCCTCCGCACTTCGCCGACGCTCGGGCCTCAGTCCCGGGCGCCCTATGAGGACCCGGGCGTTTTGAGCACCGAAGCGCGCTGGTACGCTGGCGACTTTCACGTCCACACCCGCGAGAGCGGAGACACGCGTGATACCCTCACCATCGACGAGGCCCTCGACTTTGCGAAAACGCAGGGCCTCGACTTTGTGCTTCTGGCTGAGCACAACACGATCAGCGGGTTCACATTTTACGAGGGCGCGCAGGCTCGTCATCCCGACGTGCTGATCCTCACCGGCCAAGAGCTCAATACCTATGACGGCCACGGGAATGCGATCGGTTCAACCGAGTCGGTCCCGTATACGGTTGGTACGGACGGGTACACGATCGCCGACGCGATCGAGGCGTTTCACGAGCAAGATGCTCTCTTCTCGATCAATCATCCCAGTTTCCCGCTTTCCGACTGCATTGGCTGCGCGTGGACCCTCGAAGTCGACCCAGCAACCATCGATGCGGTTGAGGTTCAAACCGCGATCGTCCCCGGTGTCGATTTTTGGGAAGAGCTCATCGAAAATGGGTCACATGCCACCGCGGTCGCCGGTAGCGACGACCACAGGGCGGGAATAGACGAGGGTTCCCTCAGGACGCCAACCGGCACACCGACGACCCTGGTCTACGCGAGGGAGCTCAGCGTCAACGCCATCCTCGAAGGCGTTCTAGGTGGTCGAACCGTCGTCAAGGTCGTTGGTCCCGACGGTCCCATGATCGAGTCGTCGATGACCGGTGCCCGAGTCGGCAACACGGTCTTCGCCGACACTGCCGCGTTGGGCGCGGTGGTGACCGGGGGCGAAGGGCTGACGTTGCGAGTGATTAAGAACGGCTCGATCCTGCAGGAGGTCGCAATCTCGAGCGATCCCTTCGAGCACGAAACCACCGTCGATGCCCCCGCCGAAGGCGAGGACCGCTATCGCCATGAGGTTGTCGAAGGGATCCTGCGACAAAGCCTGAGCAGCTACATTTGGCTTTCGCAAAGCGGATAGCTCGAGCGGCTGCGGTTGCCGAGTGCCGGGATCGCCTTCGGGCGATGGCGCGCTGCTGGTCTCGCTTCTGTTCCTCTGCGGGTGGTGGCTACTCCGCCGCCGTACCGCGGGCGGCGCTTAGGGCGGCAGGCGCGGGTGCCCGTTTCACTCCGAGTAAGAGCGCGCCTCCGAGGGTGACCGCCCCAGCGATCCAAAAGGCCGCGGGGTAGCCGGTCGATACGGCGACCATGCCGAGGGTGTACGCAAACAAGGCGTGACCTCCATTGAAGGTCCCATGGACGATCGACACGACCATGCCGCGTGAGGATGAGTCAGCCCGTTCGATTCCGAGCGCTGTGAGGGCGGGGTATGCGATCCCGTGCGCGATCCCCATTGCCGCGCCCACCAAGAAGAGATGCGTCGGACCCACCAGTCCTAGCAATGGCGGGACAGCGGCGTACAACACGATTGCGACGATCGAAGATCGAAACACCCCAAACCGATCGATCAACCGACCACCGCCAAGCCGGACGGTCAGCGCGAGGATCGCGAACCCGATGAAGAAAGATCGGATCTGGGTGACCCCTTCACCGAGCGCGTAAGGCTGATGAAGGGTGAAGAGCGCGGCGAAGGACGCGGTGATCGCGAGGGTCGCACCATAGACGCGCAGCATTGGCATGCCCATGATCGGTCGGCGCTCCTCCAGCTCATGCGGGACGTGCTTGGGCGGCTCCTTTAGGAAGGTGCCGAGGACAGCCGCGAAACCCCCTGCGGTGGCGCTCGCAATGAAGACGTAGTCCCAACCTACGGTGCTCTCGAGGACCTCTCCGATCGCGGGCGACACCGCGTTCATCCCGAGGTTCGCCGCGCCAAAGAAACCGATCGCCTCCGCCATGCGGCCCTTCGGTGCCATGTCGGCGGCTATGGTCCCCGCCGAGTTGAAGGTCATGATCATCCCCATTCCCCAGGTCACCTGCGCGAGGTAGAGGAGGGGGCCGACGTGGTCGACGAACACGAAAGCGATGCCGGTCAGGGTGAGCATGACGTTGCCTGCGATCAGCCAGGGGAGTCGCCCATACCGGTCGACCAGCCAACCCACCACGGGTGTCATCGCGACGGCTGTGAGGCCTTGGATGCCCACGATCCGGCCGATCCCAGCAGCGTCGAGAGAGAGTTGCGTGGCCAGGAACTTCGGGAGGATCAAGTAGAACGACCACGACATCCCAAAGCACGCCATCATCGCGAGCAGCAGCGCGAACTGCCGCGTGAACAGCTTGTCGTTCGCAGCGGGCTGCGATGTGCTGGGCATGGTCATGGTCGGTTTGTGGCCCAGTCCTTTGGTGTGATTCCCCAGTTTGTCAACAGATCCAAGCCATGCAAATTCGCCCCTAGTACAGAGTTCCACCACCGTTTCCGGGGGTTGGAAAAAGAGTGTCGTCTTGGTACTCTCAATAACTTGAGGGGCTTAGATGCGTGTTGCTGATGTCATGAGTAGCAGGCCGGTGACGGTCACCCCGGACATTCCGGTGTCCGAGGCGCGCCGTGTTGCATCTGCGTTCGGAGTTCATCATTTGGTCATCACCAAGGGCCGGTTGCCAGTCGGCGTCGTTTGCGTTCGTTGCGACTTGACTGACGCCGTGCCGGTGCGACCGGTGAGCTTCTACATGACGAACCCCGTCACGATCGGTGCCTACGAGACGGCCGAGCGCGCGAGCATGCGGATGTGCGAGCTCGGGGTCGGCGCGCTGATCGTACGCGGAGGCGAAGCAGGGTGGGGCATCGCGACGCGTGGCGATCTCCTGCGTGCAGGCTTCCGAGCGGGAGACGAAGAGGGGCTCTTCTTCTGCGCATCATGTGGCACGCACATGCACGTACATCCCGTTCCCGGCTGCGAGTGGGTAGCGTTCTGCGTCGACTGTTGGGATCGTGCTGGCCCGGCCCAGTTGGGCGATGATCTCGGCGTTTCCGACTAGTGACTGACTCTGACACTGTGGTAACAGGCCGCGGTGGCTTCTGAGCGTGGCACGCGAACCTTCATCATCTCCTCGTGGGTGTTTGCCCGTGCGCTTGGGGCGACGTTGTTCATCGCGTTCGTCTCCTTAGGCGTGCAAGCGCGGGGGTTGTTCGGGGAACGGGGCGTGACCCCGATCTCGGAGTTCGTCGATTCTGCTCACCGCGCCGGACATAGTTTTTTCGATCATCCGAGTCTTCTCTGGTTTGGCACGAGCGACGCGATGATCACGGCTGTGTGGGCGCTCGGGGCGATCGCCTCGGCGGCGTTACTGGTGGGGTGGGTGCCGAGGATCGCGGCGTTCGTTTGCTGGTTGGCGTACCTGTCGTTCGTGACGGTTGGCTGGCCGTTCATGTCCTTTCAGTGGGACACACTTCTCCTCGAGATCTGCTTCACCTCGATCTTCTTCGTTCCGGGGCGCTTTTGGGATCGTTTTCACACGCATTCCGAAGCCAACAAAGTGGCGCGGTGGGCGCTTCGGTTCCTCTTGTTTCGGCTCCTCTTTCGTTCGGCGTGGGTGAAGCTCGCGAGTCACGATCCGACCTGGGGTGACTTCAGCGCGCTGACCTATCACTACTGGACGCAGCCTTTGCCGACGACGCTCGCATGGTACGCCAATCTGTTGCCGACATGGTTCCACGAGCTGTCGTGCGCGCTGATGTTCATCATCGAGTTTGGCGCGCCGATCCTGCTTTGGGTCCCCCGCGTCGCGGTGCAGCGTGCGGGTGTTGTCCTGATCATGATCCTGATGGCGCTCATCGCGCTGACGGGTAACTATGGGTTCTTCAACCTTCTCACGGTCCTGCTCTGCTTGACCGTCCTCGATGACGAGCTCTTCGCACGCTTCGTGCCGAAGCGCGCACGTGAGCGACTTGCTGCACCGGACGAGCCCCCTTGGCGTGGCAGAGCCGCGGTGGCGCCTGCCATCGTGATCGCTCTTACGGCGATCATCTTCTACACCGGAACCTTTGGGGAGCGACGAACGCCGGGCTGGCTCCGCCCGCTGTACCCGTTCAGCACGTTCAACAACTACGGTCTGTTCTCGGTCATGACGACCAAGAGGCCCGAGATCATCATCGAGGGCAGTCGCGACGGCGAGAACTGGGAGCCTTACGTGTTCCGCTACAAGCCGGGGCCTCTCGACGAGGCGCCGGCGTGGGTCGCCCCCCACCAACCACGCCTCGACTGGCAGATGTGGTTCGCCGCCCTAGGAGACTTTCGGAAGAACGCCTGGCTAGCGAGCTTCATGCGCGGCCTGCTCGCCAACGAGCCGTCGGTCGTGGAGCTCATCGAGGTGAACCCGTTCGAAGACTCGCCTCCGGCGCAAATCCGAGCGTTGATTTACGAGTACGAGTTCACGTCGCCTGACGAGCGACGCGAAAGTGGGCACTGGTGGAAGCGCGGCGAGCCGATGCTTTACGCGCCGGTGCTCGCCGTGCAGCCTGTCAGTATTGCACAGTGAACCCAGCGGTGATCCAGTACGTGTAGACACCAAGATCGCCCGGGCAGCCGGTGCGGACGGCTTGGCCGGCGCTGCAGAGCGTGACCTGGTCGTCGGTTCCGGGGATCGTTCCCTCGGTGCCGATGTACTCGTCACCGATCTCGCCAGCGCTAACGGAAAACGCGCCGGTGATATCCAGCATGTATTTGTCCTTCTGCTCGCCAGTCGCATCATCCCAGTAGAATCCCAAGCCTCCTGAGAAGAAGCCGCTGAAGCCGGGGGGCGGAGTGAAGTACTGTGCCCACTCTCCACTGGTCGCCGACCTCGCGAAGTTTACGCCGCCCCGGATGGCCAAGAGGTCGATGGGGAAGCGGTACTCGGCGCCGACCTTGACGCTCCAGGCGGTCACCCAGCCGAAGGGCACGACGATGGTGAGCTCGAGAGGACCGTTTGGGTCCGAAGCGGTGACGGTTTGGTTCTTGTTGCCGCTTTTGTTGGCGCCGTGGAACTGCGCTCGACCCTCGAACGCAAGAAGCAACCGCTCGTTCGGTTGGTACGCCAAACCCACCTGAAACGCGTGAGGGACGAACCAGTCCGCCGTAGAGTTGAACGTGATGTCGGGAAGCGTGCTCGTCTCGGTCGTCCCGGTCATCTTGATCTTCGAGTACACGCGGTACATCGCGCCGATCGTGACCTTGCGGTGGGGCTTCCAGGTGATACCAAACCGAGGGGAGGGGAACCCAACGCCGCCGAGGTCGTTCTTGACGCGGCCGTAGCTGGTCGCACCGAAAACGGCTCCGACGTTCTGCCAAAGATCCGCGACCTGTTTGGAGAAGGGAAGTCTCAAGGCGACGCCGAGCCAGAACCTGTCGGTGACGCGGATCGACGTGCCCGCGCTGAACTCCCCAACAAAGAAGCTGACGTTGAGGTCCTGGGGCCCTGGGTCTGGGTTGCCGTTGGTACATGTGGCCGGGTCGGTATCCGGGATGCCGTCTACAACCAGGTCGCCGTCGACGCAGGTCACGTCATCGAAGGAGGAGCCATAGCCGGTCTCGATGTAGATCCCCGCCGCGAATACCACTCGCGGCGCGATTCGACCGGCAACGAAGCCCGCTGGCAGTGGCCCAAGGCCGAGGCCGGAATCGAGCCGCGTGTTCGGTCCTCGTACCGGTGCCCATTGCTTGACCAGCAGCGCGCTGAAGTTGGCCGTGAAGCCGAACTTGTCGATGCCCTCAAGGTTGGCCGGGTTGAGGGTCAGTGCGGCCGGTCGCTCTAAGTAAGAGGTGCCTGTGAGGCCCATCGCGATGCTGCGCGAGTCGTAGGCGGTTGGCTCTGGGTTCGCGCTGGCGAGCGCTGGTGTAAGTACGGCAAGCGCGAGGCATGCCGCGAATAGTCGCTGCTTCATGAGGGGGGGCTCCTCCACCCGGGTCGGCTTTGGGGACGGGGCCCGGGTCGGCTTTGGGGACGGGGCAGGATACCTGGGATCACGGACGATAGGTCAACTAAAAATCGCAGGGCAGCCTACGCCAGTACCACCCAACCCACAGTAGCCGCCCGGAGTCTTGGCGAGGTACTGCTGGTGGTAGTCTTCGGCGTAATAGAAGGGAGGCGCCGGGATGACTTCGGTTGTGATGTCGCCATGGCCTGCGCTGCCGAGAGCTCGTTGATACGCGTCGCGCGACGCTATCGCCAGTTGGTGCTGAGCATCGTCGAAGTAGTACACCCCCGAGCGGTATTGCGTTCCCATGTCGTTGCCCTGGCGCATGCCCTGGGTCGGGTCGTGGCTTTCCCAGAAGATCTTGAGTAGCTCGTCATAACCGACTTCGGACGGACGGTAGACGACCAAGACCACCTCATTGTGTCCGGTGAGTCCCGAACAGACCTCTTGGTAGGTGGGGTTCGGCGTGTAGCCTCCCGCGTAGCCGACCGCTGTGGTGTACACACCTCGTGCCTGCCAAAATTTTTGCTCCGCGCCCCAGAAACACCCGAGCCCAAAGATCGCCTGCGCGGTATCGGCCGGAAACGGTGCTCTGAGAGGCGCATCGAGGACGAAATGTCGCTCGGCGACCGGTATCTCGACGTCTCGGCCCGGAGGAGCCTGGTCGGGGGTGGGCATGCGTAGCTTCTTCGACGAAGAGAACAACATATCCCTTACATAGGGGGATCAGCCCGATTCCGGTAGTGGCGCGGCCTCTGATAATGGGATAACCCAAACCGGTGCTGGATCAGGACGTCTCTGATATTGGGCGGCAGCTAGCCGCTTGCGAGAGCGTGCTCTTCGTCACCGGGGCCGGGATCTCCGCGGATTCGGGCCTGCCCACCTACCGCGGGATCGGCGGATTGTACGAGCAAGACACGACCAACGAGGGGGTCCCGATCGAAGTCGCTTTGTCGGGCGAGATGTTTCGTCGCGACCCAGCGCTCACCTGGAAGTACATTCATCAGATCGAGAAATCGAGTCGCGATGCTCGCCCAAACCGAGCTCATGAGGTGATCGCACTGCTCGAACGCCGGTTGAACCGCGTCTGGACCTTGACGCAGAACGTGGACGGGCTGCACCACGTGGCAGGGAGTCAGCGGGTGATCGACATTCACGGCGACGTGCATCGGCTCGCGTGTACCCGATGCGGTCATCGGTGGCGGGTCGAAAACTATGCGGGGATTCAGATCCCACCATCGTGTCCCGAATGTGACTCTTTGGTGCGCCCCGAGGTCGTGTTGTTTGGTGAAATGTTGCCGCTCGATCGCACAAAGGTGTTGCAAGAGCAGTTGACGCATGGGTTCGACGTGGTGTTCAGTATTGGAACGACCAGCGTTTTCCCGTACATCGCTGAGCCGGTCCTCGACGCGCGGAGGCGCGGCGCGCTTACCGTTGAAATCAACCCTGGCGTCAGCGAGGTCTCACACATCGTGGACTATCGACTGCGTGCAGGCGCCGCCGAGACCATGGACGCGGTTGCCCAAGCGTTCGATCGCGCCTAGGATCCCATGGCCATGGGGGTGGATGAGCGAGAGTATCGGTACGGGGGCTCCTATGAGGAAACCGCGCAGCTGTCGGACGGTCAGCGCGTTCGGATGCGACCGATTCGACCTTCCGACAAGGAAATGCTCCTCGACGGGTTCGAGCGGCTTTCACCGGAATCACGATACGCCCGCTTCATGACGTCGAAGTCTAGCCTCAGCGACAGGGAGCTTCGGTACCTGACGGAGGTTGACGGGATCGACCATTTTGCGATCCTTGCGTTGCGGCCTCACTTGGTGTCTCGCGACGAGAGCGTCGGCTCTGCCCGATTCGTGCGCCTCCCGGACCTACCTGGCACTGCCGAACCCGCCGTGACGATCGTCGATGCGTATCAGGGCAAGGGTTTGGGCGCGCTAATGCTCCAGCGCCTCCTCGAAGCCGCCTGGGAGCGGGATATCCGGTGGTTTCGCTCGGAGCTCCTGGCAAAGAACGTCGCGATGAAGCGCCTCGTCCAGTCGTTGAGCCCGGATGTCGAGTTTAGGCCTTCGGGAGACGGATGCATGATAGCCACTTTTCCCGTCCCCGAGCCTGATCGGACGCCGACCGCGCCGGGGCTCTTGAAGGGGACCCCGCTGTATCGACTGCTTGCGCAGGTGGCTGGGGCCGACGTCACCGTGCGACCGCTCGCGACCCATCCGCCGCCTGAGCCCGAGTAGCTCAGGAGGCTTGGACCGGGAACATCATCGGCGCCCGGACGTGTACCATGCGCTCGGCGTCGTAAAGGTCGGTCACGGTACGTCCTCGCACTTGCGCGACTTGTCCGCCTTGCAGATCTCGGCGAGCCGTTTTCGGAGTGCTGCTTCGTAGCGCTTCATCCCGAGGCTCTTCGCAATCTCGATCGCGGCGGCCGCGCTGACACGATCGACCACGAATGCTTCGAGGCCCAACATGGCGCTCGCCCGCTGTCCAGTCCCACAGTGAACCACTGCCGGCAGCGCGTCGATCTTGTCGAGAGCCTTTGCGAGTGCGCGTGCGTTGTCTTCGGTCAGACCCGCGGGACCCGGGACAGGGATCGACACGAACGTCATTCCGAGACGCTCGACGGTTGCGCGCTCGCCCTCATCTCCGGGCTCGTCTTCGGCGCGGAGGCTGACCACAGTGCGATATCCGGCCCGGTGAATGGCCTCGAGGTGCTTCGCTGTGGGTTGCCCCCCGACGAGAAGACCCGTCTTGGTGACGTGTGCGTCTGGTATTGGAACGAGCGGAGGGGTCTGATCGATCTGATTGGGCGCAGCCGGCTGGTTGACTTTCGTATCCGCGGTGGCGACCGGCCCGACGGGCAACAGTGCGACTACTGCAAGCAGGCAGACGACCGACGGTGCGCGATATCTCATGACAGCTTCATCCGATGGTGTGGCGCTTGAGCGCACGGCCGATGTAGCGAACCTTCTGACTCAATGGGAAGCGGCCGAGATTCACCTTGATCACGCCCTGCGTGAATACGCTCTTTCGTGAATAGTCGATGTTGATGTCTACGATCACGGGGCGCCCTTCTTTGGAGATGGCGAGGGCCTCGTCGAGCGCCCGGTCCACCTCGAGATCGCTCTCCATCCGTACGTATGCCGCACCAGTGGCAGTCGCTACGCCTTCGACCCGCAGATCGCCCGTGACGGTACAAGTTTTGTCTTTCAGAGGGAGCACCTGAAATTGCGATATCTGTGCCAGCTCGCCATCGTGAAAAACGAAGAAAATGGCGCCCAGCCCGTTCATCGTGGCCGTGAGGATTTCCATCGCGGTCATCATGAAGCCGCCGTCCCCCACAATCGCGCAAACCTGCTTGTCCGGGTGCGACAGCTTCACTCCGATAGTTCCGGGGACGCAGTAGCCCATGCAGTTGAAGTCGGTGGGCGAAATCAAATGCTTCGACTCGTAGAGCGGGAACTGTTCAGCCGTCAGGAAGGTGTGATTGCCGTCGTCCACGACTATGTAGGCGTCCCGGTCGAGCTTCTCACGTAGCTGTCGGAAGAAGATGCCGGGGCTCACGCGATCCTCGTTGACTTTGTTGGTCCAACTGGTGAAAAAGGCTTCTTTGTCTTGGCGAATTCGCTTGGTCAGATCGGCTCGATCGGGCGGCGCGACCCCATCCTGCTTCAACGCGTCGACCAAAGCCTTCATGAACAGCTCACCGTCGGATTCGATTGCGACGGTGGCCGGATAGTTCTTGCTGAACACCTCCGGGTCGATGTCCGCGTGGACGAGCTTCTCGGGGATCGGCATCCCGTAGCTACCGGTTGCGAGCTCTGCGAAACGAACTCCCACCGCCAGCAGGCAGTCCACCCCCTCGAAGGCTTTGCGGGCGGCCGGCACCGCGGACGGCCCAAAGCCCATACCGGTGTGCAAGGGGTGATCGTGCGGGAACACGCTGATGCCCTGCAAGGTCGTCGACACTGGCGTGCCAAGCAGCTCCGCGACCTCGATGCTGAATCGCGTCGCCTCCCGTGCGCCCCAACCAAGGTAGAGCCCCGGCTGCTTCGATTGCCGCAGCAACTCGACCGCGCGTTTGATCAGCGCGGGGTCCGGGGCAGGGGGCGCGTACTTTCTCTCGTACTTCGGCACTTCCCCGACCTCTGCGGTGAACATCTGCACGTCGCCCGAGACTTCGACGAAGACGGGGCCCGGTACCCCCGAGGTTGCGATTTCGTAGGCCTCATAGATCGTCGGAACGACGTCTTCGTGTCTCTCGATCAGAAAAGCCGCCTTGGTGATGCCGTCCAGGACTCGCTGCTGGTCGAGTTGGTGAAGCTGATAGTGGCGTCCCGAGTCGCGGCGAATCCCGCCCGAGATGACCAGGAGAGGGACGCCATCGAGATATGCCTCGCCAATCCCGCTCATCGCATGGGTCATCCCGGCGGCAGGCACGATCAACAGGCAACCGATGCTGTCGCTGACACGGCTGAACGCTTCGCCCATGAAGCTTGCCCCCTGCTCGTGCGTGACGAGGATCGGGGTGATCTTCTCACTGCGATTGAGCGCGTCGTAGATCTCGGTGTTGTGAACGCCCGGAATGCCGAACGTATACTCGACGCCGATCTCCTCGAGGGCGCGCGCCGTCAACCATGCTCCGCTTTGTTTCATCGACTACCTCACACCTTGGCCAGTGTTGATCGCTCTCGCAGCTACGCGTCCGGAGTACACGCAACCGCCGAGAAAAGTTCCTTCGAGCGCGCGCTTTCCATGCATTCCGCCTCCACCAAACCCGCACGCCTCGCCAACCGCGAAGAGGTTCGGTATCGGGTTGCTTTCTTTGTCGAGGACTCTCGCGTCTAGGTCGACCTGGATGCCGCCGAGGCTCTTGCGCGTCAAGATCTGAGTTCGAATCGCGATCAAGGGCATCGACTTCGGGTCGACGATCTTGGCGTTGTTGCACGTACGGAGCCGGTCCCCGAGGTACTGTCTACAATGCGCGATGCGTCGAAGTTGATCGTCGTTTTGCAGTTTCGTGCCGCGTTCGATGTTGGCGTCGTAGTCGGCGATCTCGCGCTCGAGCAGATCCGCGTCGACATCATTCGAGCCGGCGACTACGTTCATCTTCTCGGCGAGCTCGGGCACGCTTCCTGCGGTGACAAAGTCCGGGCAGTGATCGATGAACTCCTGAACTTGCTCGCCGTTGCCTCGAAGCAGTCTCAAGATGAAGGCTATTAGTTTTTTCTCGCGCACCGCCTGGTTGAATTCGGCGCCTGAAACGGCGAATTCTTTGTTGGCGATTCGCCGGTTCATGACCTGCCAAGAGTACTTCTTTTTCTCTCGACAAATGCGATCGACGAGGAGAAGCGTGTCGAACGAGCCCACGAGCGGCGGGTCGACGAAGCGTCGGCCTTGGTAGTTCATCCAAAGCGGGGACTTCGCCGGGACGAGACTGAGCCCATGGTTTGGGAAGAGTGGCTCCCAATGGCGCACACCCGCCGCGTAGTTCCACATCTTTTCGAGATGCGTGACGTTGGCGCCGAGATTCTCTGCCAAGTCCATGAGACGGCCGTCCACCTCGGGCATAGCGCCGTTGAGCATCAGCTCCGGGGGCTCACCCCATTCGTCTTTAGGCCAAACCGAACGGACCTTATCGTGGTTCCCCGCGATGCCCCCAGCCGCAATCACGACCGCATCGCCTCGTGCCTCGAACGCGCCGGCGCCGTTCGTGCCCTGACACCCGACCACCGCGCCACCTTCCTGCGTCAGGCTCTCGACGCTGTGGTCGAAATGAAGACGCAGCCGACCTGCTTTTTCGTGCTCCTCGAGCCGTGGAATGAGCGGAAGCACGATTCCTTCCCCGGTACCCCAGACGATGTGAAATCGCGGCACGGAGTTCCCCGGCACGAAGTAGCCTCGCTCGGTCCAACCGACCGCGCGAAAGATGCTGACGTCTCGTTGGGTGAGCCAACCGCGCACCTCTTCGGTGCAGCGATTAACGTAAGCCTCCGCCCACCGATACGGCCAGACATCATTCGGGTCGAGCTCGCCGTACCGTACCCAATCGCGCATCGCGAGGTCGAC
>CAXMND010000142.1:0-13949 GCA_964194675.1 uncultured Coxiellaceae bacterium
CTACACTCCGGCCCGCATGTCAGAAGGCGAAAATCACGACCAGCACCCCCGCGCTGGTCGGTGCGCGATCGTGGGCCGTCCGAACGTCGGAAAGTCCACGCTTCTCAACTCGCTTCTTCGTCAGAAGCTCGTGATCGCGACGCCGCGACCGGGCACCACCCGATCGTGTGTCCTCGGCGTGTATGCGACCGACGATCCGCCAACCCAGATCGCATTCGTCGACACGCCGGGGTTGGAGAGGCCCAAAGGTGCACTGGGTCGTGTGCTCGGCGACAGCGCAAGGCGGGGTTTGACCAATTCCGACGTGGTGGTGTTGGTCACCGAGGCCCCCAAAGCTACGGGCACCGCCGAGATCGACGACAAGGATCGCATGGTGCTGCAAACGCTTGAAACCTCCAGGACCCCGGTGATTCTCGCGATCAACAAAGTCGATAGGCTGAAGGACAAGGACAAGTTGTTGCCGTTCATCGACGCGTACCAAAAGGCGCGCGTGTTCGACGCCGTGGTCCCGATCTCGGCGACACGAAAGGTCAATCTGGACGCGTTGGTGAGCGAAATCAGGAACAATCTTCCCGAAGGCCTGCTCTACGACGCCGATTTTCTCACCGACCGCCCCGAACGCTTCTTCGTGAGCGAGCTGATTCGGGAGGCAGCGATGCTCAACACGAGACAAGAAGTACCATACGGAATCGCGTGTGAGCTGGAGAGCTATCAAGAAGACCCAAACATCGTTCGGATCGAAGGCACCCTGATCGTAGAGAAGGCGAGCCACAAGGCGATCGTCATCGGGAACCAAGGGGAGACGATCAAGCGGATCAGCACCGGAGCCAGGAAACAGATCGAAGCGCTGCTTGGCCGCAAAGTGTACCTTCGGCTGTGGGTGAAAGCGGTCCCCGGCTGGACCCGGGACCCGGTCAAAGCCCGACAGCTCGCGATCAAGGAGGGCGACGCGTGATCGACCGTCGAAATCAAGTGCGTCGACCGGCCGGTTCTGTTCGGGGCAAGCCTCTGGTGGCCATCGTGGGGCGACCCAACGTCGGCAAGAGCACGCTCTTCAACCGCTTAGTGGGCCAACGCATTGCGATCGTCGAAGACGTTCCCGGCGTGACGAGAGATCGCCACTATGCCGACGCCTTCGTGCTCGGCCGGGAGTTCGTGTTAATCGATACGGGCGGGTTCGATCCCGACAGCGACGACCCGATGAAGGCGGGAATCACTTCGCAGGTTCTGTTGGCCCTGGAGGAATGTGACCTAGTGATCTGTGTCGTGGACGCGATCGTCGATCCGCTCCCAGCGGACCGAGAGGCGGTCGCGCTACTCCGCGATGCGGGCAAGCCCGTGATCTTCGTCGCCAACAAGGCCGACTCGCAGCAGAAGTCGCACGAAGCGGTTTCGTACTACGAGCTCGGGGTGAACACGATCATGCCGATCTCAGCGCTGCACGGTCGGGGTATCGGAGATCTAGAAGAGGCGATCGGAGATCTACTTCCCGAAGTCCTCGAAGAATCGGGGCCCGACCTAGACGTTCCGCGGGTCGCGATCATCGGTCGGCCGAACTCCGGAAAGTCGTCTCTGGTGAATCAATTCTGTGGCGAAGAACGTCAGCTCGTCGACGATCGTCCTGGAACGACCGTGGACAGCGTCGACACGCTCATCGAGCGCGACGGCAAGCGTTTGGTCCTGATCGACACGGCCGGCATCCGTCGCAAACGCAGTGTGCAGAGACGGGGGATCGAGGCGTTGAGCGTGTTGCACGCGATTCGATCGATCGAGCGCAGCGATGTGGTGGTGTTGATGATCGATGCCGAGGCGGGTGTGGGCGAGCAAGACGCCAAGATCGCAGGCCTGGCGCACGATCGAGGGCGCGCCCTGATCTTGGCGCTGAACAAGGTCGACCTCCTTTCCCGCGAAGCGCAGAAGAAGGCCATGGACCGTACACGCGAAATCCTAGCCTTCGTGCCTTGGGCACCGCTGGTGACGGTGAGCGCCTTGAAGGGGAGCGGGGTGAACGCCCTACTCGGCCGCATCGAGGACGCCGTCACTGAGCACCGCAAGCGAATCACTACCGCAGAGCTCAATCGATTCTTCGAGGAAGTGCTCGAACGCCACCCCCCCCCGACGATGCACCATCGAGCGGTGCGGCTCTACTACATCACTCAGGTGACCGCGGCCCCTCCGACCTTCGTCATCATGACCAACGAGCCCAAGGGCGTGCACTTCAGCTACCAGCGTTATGTCGTCAACCAGATCCGGAAACGCTTTGGCTTTCGAGGAACACCGATCCGTGTTCGTTATCGCGGAAAGAAGAAACGCGGTAGATGACTAGCCGCGCGCGCCGAAGGGTTGCCGAGCTGGCCGCACGCGGCCATGACGCTCCGGCCCTTGGTCACGCGCTGACGGACGGGTAACCCTTCTTCGCGGATCCAACCAATGAACCGCTCGATTTCGTGCTCGCTGGGTGCCCGGGTGACGGGCATCGAACCGGGGTTGTAAGGGATGACGTTCACCAACACGCGACCTAATGGTTCGCAGAAGTCGGCGATGGCGCGCACGTCTGCGCGTGCATCGTTCAGGCCAGGCAAGAGGCAGTAGTTGACCCCAAATGCGAAGTTCCGACGCGGTCGATAAGCCACCAGCGCACGCTGCAGCGTTCGAAGATCGGTGCGCCGGTTGATCGGCATCAGTTCGCTTCGGAGTGAATCCGTGGCGGCGTTGAGACTGATCGAAAGGTTGAGCCTTCGCATCCCTTCTTGATGGAGGCGCTCGATTCCTCGTACGTGGCCGACCGTGCAAATCGTGATGCGCTCCTGCCCGATCGCAAGGCCTCCGGGATCGTTCAAGACATGCAGCGCTTGGAGGACGTTGTCCGCATTATCGAGGGCCTCGCCCATTCCCATAAAAACGATGTTGCGGATCGACCACCCGAGACGGTGCTTTGCGACGAGTAGCTGCCCGATGATCTCGTCGGTGGAAAGGTGGCGCAGCAAACCCATGCGACCAGTCTCGCAAAACACGCAGGCCATCTTGCAGCCGACTTGGCTCGAAACGCACAACGTGTAGCGTCCCCTGCCCATCGGAATGCACACCGACTCGGCTTCGAGACCGTCGTGCAATCGAAGGGTGACCTTCGATGTGGTTCCGTGGGGCCCTTCGTCGGTGCTGAGGGTAACGACTTCTGGAAGCTCGAACGAAAACTCGGACCGCCACGCTTCACACGCCGCCAGGCCCAAGCCGAGGGTCTCAGGCTCGAAACGCCCCTCGAGCATGATCATTCGATGCACACGGCGAGCAAACCCATGCCCTCGTGGCAGACTTCGCCGGGCATGCTCCATCAACTCGGCGTTGGTGAGGCCGTGGATCGCTCGCTTCTGCATCGGAGCAGCTCAATCTGGCACGAGGAGGAAGTGTGCGGTAGCCACCGCAACCGGCCGCTCCGAATCACTCTGCCAGGCGAACACGCGAACGTTCGCAACGCGGCGCCCATGACGCGTGAACTCCGCCCGCGCAAAAACGTCCTCAGGGTCGGCGCCGCGCAGGTACTCGACCGTGATGTTGATCGTCTTGGGCACGGTGTTGGTCTCGCCGTGCCACAACAACTTGAAGATCGCGGTTGACTCCATCAGAGCGCCCAGCGTCCCACCGTGGAGCTTCTGCACGATGGAGTTGCCGATCAAATGGTCGGAGTAGCGCATAGTCGCTAACACGTCGTCGTCGACGACCTTCGCGGTGATCCCCATGAAGCGCGCGTAGGGAATCGCTTCCTGCAAAGCCGTGAAATCCCCTGTGGACCGAAGCTTGGCGACTGCATCGCGGGTCTTCATCGCGACTCCCCCTCGGATCCTGGGTCTTTGCCAAACACCACGAACGTGCCCGATGCGGTAGCGATCGGGCTCAGTTCGTCGCCGTGATGTGCAGTGGCGCGAACGAAAGCCACATCCCGGGTGATCTTGTAGCAGTGAGCGTCGCAGATCACCTCCTGCTCAGGGACGGCGGGCCGTACGTAGTCGATCCGAAGGTCGAGGGTCGCAATCCGGCGCGGAGCCGCCAACGACAGGATCACCGCCCCGCCGCAGGTCGCATCGATCAGGCTCGTAATGCAGCCCCCATGGAGCACCCGTGTCTCCGGATTGCCCACGAGGTCTTCCTGGTAGGGGAGGCACAGAGAGAGGTGCTCTGGACGGTAGTCGGCCACGCTCAGGTTCAGCGCTCTATTGTGCGGGACGGAGTCGACGTAGCGCCCTTCCAGGCGTCGCCTGATTTCATCCTGCTGTGGAAGAAACGAGTCCGACATCGGGCAAGCTTCAAAGTTGCGGCGGCGGTGGTGGGGTCGCCTGCTCCACCAGCCAATTGTCCGAGGAGACGAACTCCACACCTTGACGGGGTCCAGTCGCCAAGAGATCGGGGTGGTCGGTCAGCACGCGACTCACGCCTGCTGTCTTGGCCAGCGCAACTAGCGCCTTGTCCCAATCTTCGATGAAGAACTCGTCGGTTTCGACGACCTCCACCAGACCCCGGATCGTGGTCATCTGTTGAGCGACCGCGTCGTCTTTGAAATCGGGAAGCGCGTGGAGCATCGATTCGACTCGCTCCAAAACCCACTTGGAGACTTTGGCACGGGCGGGCCCTCCGAGAGCTCGACGAACGACATGCTCGGGTGGAGAGCCGAGAGATACCGAGGCGTTCACGTAGATGTCCGGGGCCAGAACGACGTCCATGAAATCAGTCTAACACGTCCACAGGGCCCTTGACATCGAAGGGTGTAGCGGTACGGCTCGACCTAGACATGCCGGTCCGCGTTTGCTTCGTTTGTCTCGGTAACATTTGCCGCTCTCCGACGGCGGAAGCCACGATGCGTCGGTTGGTCGAAGCCGAACGCCTGTCCCACGAGATCGAGGTCGACAGCGCTGGCACCGGCGACTGGCACGTGGGCGAGCCACCGGACCGGCGTGCAAGAGCTGCGGGAAAACGCCGAGGCGTGGACGTGAACGGCCGAGCTCGGCGTTTCACCCCGAAAGACTTCACGCGTTTCGAGTACGTCGTGGCGATGGATCGATACAACCGCAACGACCTGCTTAGCCTTGCACCGAACGAGAGCGGTCGACGCAAAGTCTTGCTCTTTCGAGATTGCGATCCCGACGGGCCACGCGATGCAGACGTGCCCGATCCGTACTACGGAGAGGGAGACGGCTTCGAGACGGTGCTCAATATCTGCGATGCGGCCTGCCGGGGATTGCTGAGCCACATCCGAAACAACCACCGGCTATGAACCCCATCCTGCGCGCGGCCATCGGGCAACACTTGGACACCGCGGTGCAGAGCGCACGGCCGCTCAGCGGTGGGGACATCAACAACGCGTTCGAAGTTGCGTTGGAAAACGGCGACAGGATTTTCGTCAAAACGCATCCGAACCCTCCGGACGGAGTGTTCGAAGCGGAGGCCCAGGGGCTTCGTTGGTTGAAGGAAACCGCGGCGATCCGTGTGCCAGAGGTGCTTGCGTTTTCGGACGATCACCCTGCGTATCTCGCCCTCGAGTTACTCACGCCGGCCAAGCGAGTGCACGACTTCGACGAAGAGCTCGGACGCGCGCTCGCTGCGTTGCACGCGCACGGAGCTCCGTCATTCGGACTCGATCGTGACAATTTCATCGGAAGGCTGCCGCAGAGCAACACGCAGTCCGGCGATTGGGCTTCCTTCTATTGGAGCGAACGCCTCGAGACCCAGTTGCGACTGGCGACGGACCGTGGATCGATCGACTCGGGGACGCAGCGACAATTCCAAGCGCTGCAACAGGTGCTCCCCGACCGGGTTGGGCCAGTCGAGCCACCCTCGCGGTTGCACGGCGATCTCTGGGGCGGGAACCTGCACGCGGACGACAGAGGACGCCCATGTCTCATCGATCCAGCGGTGTATGGCGGACATCGTGAAGTCGATCTCGCGATGATGCGACTTTTCGGTGGCTTCGGCTCGCCGGTGTTTGCAGCCTACGAGGAAGCATGGCCGCTCGCGCCTGGGGCCGAGGAGCGCATTCCTCTCTATCAACTCTACCCGCTGCTCGTGCACGTGAATCTGTTCGGTGGTAGCTACGTCGGCTCAGTCAAACGGGCGCTGTCGGAATGCGTGTAGGTGATAGCCTTTCTTGACACAGGAGTATCGGAGTCCCACATCTCGACCGTGAGCCAGCGGTACGCACTTCTGTTGATCGACCATGGCAGCCGACGCGCCGAGGCGAACGAGCTGATCGAGCAGGTCGCCGAGATGGTGAAGTCCCGAGTGGAAGCCGATCGCATCGTCGAGGTTGCTCATATGGAGCTCGCAGAGCCGACGATTGAGCGCGGCTTCGCGCGATGCGTCGAGCAGGGCGCGACGATGATAGTCGCACATCCCTTCATGCTGGCTCCCGGTAGACACGTCTCCGACGATCTCCCACGTTTGATCGCCGAGGCCGCGGCGTCCCACCCGGGCACGAAGTACATCATCGCGAAGCCCCTGGGTGCACACCCGGGCATTGCGGAGGCCGTCGTCGATCGGTGTGCCAGGGCGCTCGAAGACGGCGCCCACGAGCAGGGCTAGTACGGTACTAGGACGATCTTCCCAGTCGTCTTACGCGAACCAAGCGCTGCGAGCGCTGATTTGGCGTCTTTGAGCGGGAAGGTCCGGGAGACGACGGGCTTGATCTTTCCTTCTGCATACAACCGTGAAAGCGCCACCTGGGACTCACGAAGCACCTCGGGGTTCTCGTCGAAGTAGAGACCCCAATGGATGCCCACGAGTGAGAAGTTCTTGAGGAGCACGCGGTTCGTCGCGACGGTCGGGATTCGTCCGCTCGCGAAGCCCACGATGAGGATGCGGCCTTCGAACGCGATGCACTTGGTCGATGCATCAAAGGTATCTCCTCCGACGGGATCGTAGATCACATCGGCGCCGCGCCCATCTGTCAGATCTTTGACGCGAGAAACCCAGTCTCCCTCGCGATAGTTGACGACGAACTCTGCGCCGTTCTCCGCAACGATCTCGAGCTTTTCCTTCGTTCCGGCAGTACCGATGACACGCGCACCCAGAGCAGCGCCAATCTGAACGGCCGCGAGGCCGACCCCGCCCGCGGCAGCATGCACCAACAGAGTCTCGCCAGCGCGGAGATTCGCTCGGTGGGCGAGGGCAACATGAGAAGTCTGGTAGACGAGACCCGCCGCTGCCGCATCCTCGAACGACATATCGGAGGGTATCGGGAACACACGGTCCGCGGGTGCAGCGACGGTTGACGCATAGCCCCCATACGTCAGGAGTGCGCTCACTCGGTCTCCACGAGAGAATCGGTTTACATCTTTCCCGACATCGGTGACGACTCCCGCCACTTCAGCGCCTGGGGCGAACGGCAGTTCGGGGCGAACCTGGTACTTGCCTTGCGTGATTAGGATGTCGAAGAAGTTGCAGCCTATGGCTTTCACGTCGATGGCTACTTCACCCAGGCCGACGGAAAGGTTCTCCAACTCTTCGACTTCGAGAGCCGGGGGGCCCCCGAACGCGCGCACGACCATCCGATACATGACTGCGGAGTTTGCACTCGAAAATGCCCGCCGACTAGGCGATCGCCCAAAACGCTTCGCCTCCTGGTATAAGCGTAGGGTGGACGGACGCAAGCGACAGTACTCGCTCCCAGCGGGGGTACTGCCTACGGAGATCCCTGACGGCGCAGAGGACCGGGGATCACACGTTCGAGCCAAGGCACCGCCTGCCAAACCCGGGCTCACAGACAGCGTGGCCCCGCCACCGCCTGCGCGTCGTGCTCGGTTGCTGGTGGACGAGCTAGTCACGCTTGGCCCTCGAGAGATAGCATCGGTGCTGAGACGACTGCTTCCCCTCGGCAACTTCGCACTCGAGGAGCTGGTCAAGAGCTTCCCCGGCCCCTTGTGGCGCCCTTCCCTGGCGACGGACTCTCGCTTGCCTCGTCCGGACGAAATTTCCGCGTCGGCCGCCGCGCTCGTGGCCTTCGACAGCGAGGCAGTCCCGTACCTCGCTCGCCTCATGCGGCACCCGAGCGGGCAGGTGCGCTACTACGCGATCGTGATTTGCGGCGCGTACACCAACACCGACCTCATCGAACCATTGGCCCTGGCCGCACTCGACGAGGACCGGGACTGTCGACGGGTCGCACTTCACATCCTCAGCGCCTACCAGCACGAGCCCGTTTACCGCGGAGCCCTCGCTGGCCTGCGGCACGCGGCAGCCGACGACGCTCAGGCTCTCCCGGTCCGACGTCGCGCGATCTCGGCGCTCACGCAGCTGAGAGATGAAGCGTCTGCATCGCTCTTCGCCGATTCGTTGGGCGATCCGGATAGGGGCATCGCAACTGCGTGTCGCGTGGGCCTGCGTGTCCTAACCGCCCACGATTTCGGTTTCATGCGAGAGCGATGGCTCCGATGGCTAGCGGAACGCGGCCAGGAGAACCGCATACAGTGGCTGATCGAAGGACTCGGCGATGCTCGCGCCAACATTCGTCTTCTCGCATCACGGGAGCTGTGGCGCTTCACGCGCTTCCTCCAACCGCTGCCGGAAAGTGCAGATCGCCAAGAGTTTCTGAACGCGCAGCGCAACTATGAGCGGTGGTGGTTGAAACGGCACCCGTAAGACGGTCGACTCAAAGCACTCCACTCTCCGATAGATACGCGCGTAGGGAGTCAACACCTTCGAACCTCACCGCGCCGATACCGCCCTGCCGCGCGGCCTGACAGTTGCTCTCCCGATCGTCGATCAACACGAGTTGCTCCACGGGAACCCCGAGCTCCTCGAGGACACAAAGGTACGCAGCCGGATTTGGTTTTCGTAGCCCTGTACGGCACGAGACGAACGTCCATTCGAGGAAGCGGGACAACCCGAGGCGCTGTTCGATCAGCTCATACCACACCGGATAGTTCGAGAAGGCGTGCATGCTCCGACCGTTTCCCCGCAGATCCGCCAGCAGCTCTTCCATACCCGGCAGCCACCGATACGCCGTACGCATCGCCTCAACGAAACCCCGATGGTCGAAGTCGCGATGGTCCGCGAAAAAATCGTTCAAAAATTCGCCTTCCGTACGCCGACCCACCTCGAACTCGACCCACGCCCTCGGGTGCTTCTCGGCGAGCATCGCATCGAAGCTCATTCCGAAGAACTCGGGCATCTCCACAAAGAATGGGTCGTGGACCAGTGTCCCCATTACATCCCAAAGCAAAACCGGGCCCATCGCCTTACCCTACCGCAGAGCCCGCGGGCCGACCGAGGGGCGGAAGATCCGCGAGGCGGATCGACTTGCTTTGCACACGTGAAACGGCCAACTCCACGATGAATTCCAACTCGGCAACGTCGCCGGGCCAGTCGTGCGCGACCAGAGCGGCCATAGCCGCCTGCTCGATCCCCACGGGCTCTGAGGCCAACACGCGGCAAGCCCGATCGATCGCGAGAAGCACCAAGGAAGGCACGTCCTCCCGCCTCGTTCGCAGAGATGGGATCGTGAGCTCGGACCCCGAAAACACATCGGCCAGGGCGAGGTCGATGGCGCCGCGTCTCTGGAGCGCCTCGAGCGGCGTGCGCGCGGTCGCGATGATCCGAACGTCTGTGGAATCGACACCTTGCTCTGCGAGCGCGGCGGCAAGCCATGCCTGGGCGGGAAGCGGAAGCGCCGGCAAGTTCCGGAGTAGCAAGGTCCCGCCAACAGCAGACCGCAGCCAGCCCTTGCGATGGCTTTCTTCGGAGGCAGACGAACAGTCGACCACCACGAAGGGCGCCTCCCATCGCGGCCCTCGATCATGAATGAACCGCGATATCGGAAGGACCGGGGCGCCCGCCGCAGCGATTAGCAGAATCGGCTCGCTGCTCGGCGCAAACTCGATCGCGCGTGTCTGCACGCGCCGCATCGAAGAACTGTAAGCCACGTGCAGCGTCTGATCTTCCGCATAACCGCGACCCAGCACGTCGTACTGTCCGCGAAGTTCGTCGAGCTCGTCCTCTAGCGCCACGACACGATCTTCGGCATCGCGCCGGAGCGCCGACAGCTCGTGGATATGGCTCTCGGCACGACGCTGTGCGAGCGCCGATGAGAGTGCTCCCCCTAGAGACTCGCCCAAACGCGCGACCGCCTCAATCTCGATTCGCGAGAGAGGCTCTGTACGGTCTCCGATTGGCAGGAGGAGCAACGCCTCGACGTGGTCGAGGTGCGCGCACGGCACGACAGCCCCGGTCCCACCGTTCTCGATCGCGTCGACTAGCTCGCGAATCGCCGGCTCGCGCACCACTCGGCTCCGCATGCTCAGAACGTCGAGCACCCCGCTCTCCCCGTCGACGAACACCGCATGAACGATCGCGGGAGGCGCGTCCGCAGACCGAATATTGGCGCGCTTGCCCGCATCGAGCCGGATTCGAAGTGGTGGCTGCAGTGTAAAAAGCTCCGGATACCGATCGCTTTGCTGAAACGCTTCCCCCAACGGACCAAGCGACCCGCGCGCGATCTCCTCTAGTGTTGCGCCCGCCGCAAAGCCATGCCGCGCAGCGTGCGCCCCCTCCGCGAGCCGGCCCGAGATGCTCCACACGACACGGTTTCCGAACTTCTTCGCCCCGACGAACGTGAGCCACCAAAGAACGCCGACACCCGCGGCCCCGAGCCCGAGTTTCCAAGGCCCATCGGCAAGTCGTGGCGCGAAGAAAAATCCGGCTACGAATGACGCCGCGCAGGCCGCGAGAAACGGAACACCGACGCGCCGCAATGATCTCCAATGCGGATCGATCCAGGCCAAGTGCCCTAGCCACAACAGCGCGGCAACAGCGAACTCGACGCAAATACCCAACGCCCCGACGAGCGGTCCAAACCACGCATAGGCCAGCGCGACCGCAAGGCTGGCCAACGCAATTCCCGAGAGTCCGCCTTCGAAGGCATGGCCACGCTCCGCCAAGAGAACCTGATGAAGCACTCCGGTCGCGATGATCCCGGCAACGACGACGACGCCGAAGGTCGCGTCAGGCAAGAGCTCCGCGCGGGCAAACGCAGCCGCGGCGAAAGCGGCACCGGCGAAAGTAGCCAGAATCGCGTAACGAATGCCGGGTCTGAGTGACCTCGGCAGGACGAGGTCGAGCATGACGATGGCGGCACTCAGCCACGCGATCCCATGAGTCCACATGAGAGTGGCCGAAGGCGCACCGGCAGTCGCCACCGCGAGCGCGAGCGATGCGCCCATCCACGCCAGGCGCGAAGTACCGCGCATTGGAGGAGCGGTCAGCAGCAGGAGAGGGGTCAGCGACAGGGCAATCGAAAGAATCGCGCTGACACCTTCGTACGACGGCGAGATGCGGAGGGATACCCTCGCCGCGAGGATGTAGAGAACGGCCGCAGGGCCCAAAATGCTGAGGAGCCTCGGGATTCGCACGATGTGAGCTCGTCTAGACGACGTGGCAGTCTATCACTGGCCGCGGGCCTGACCAGAGCCGTTCCGCCCCGGTCGGACGAACATACGGCTCCCCACCTGTTGCCACCAACGACGATACTTCCGCTGCGCCGCGTCTCGTTCACGTTTCGGAAGGCCCGGGTGATACCCAAAATACTCTTGCGTGAGATGCTTGAGCTCATCGCTCGCTCGTCGACGAAGGCGCTCATCCGAGTGCATGAGCGCGTCGATCAACCATTCGACACGGTGGACGGAGTCGTTCTTGTCGAACCAGGCACGCCACTTTTTCTTTGAGGTCCCGAAGTCTTGGCACCCCAATCGCACGAGGCTCGCGTGCGCCGCGCGAATGACCTCCACCTCAGGACTGTCGAGGAGGGACACCAAAAATTCGAAGGATTCCGCGTCCCGCAATCGGCCTAGTGCCTCAATAGTGGTCACCTGCGGTTGTAACCTTCGGCCGTCACGCGCGGTGGCCCGGAGGCGTTCGATCAACTGCGTGAACTCTGCTTGGCAGGCGTAGAGAACGCTCAGCGCGCGGTACGCCCCGGTCCGAACCCCCGGATCCGAGTCGTAGAGCCGCCGTCCGATCGGCTGAACCAGGTCCGGGTCGACGAATTCCGATGCAAGAAGGGTTGCGTAGTAGCGAACGTCGGGATCCGCATGGTCGAGCAAGGGAATCAAATAGGGCACGGAGCGCTGCCCGAATGCGACCAAAGTTCGCGCGACCGGCGAGACGTCCCTGCCGGGCGGAATTCGCGCGTGCGGCTCGTTGCGATCGAACCACAGCCTCCCAGGAAACTCGCGCGCCAGCGCCGGAAGAGCGCCCTCGCCGACCGCTAGCAGCGGCAGGATCACCATTTCGTCTTCAGGGCTGGCCACGCGCAGTGCCTCGATGAGCTGCTCCACGTCCTCCCCAACGTCGATGATAACGCTCGGAAGTGCCCCTTCCGAAGTGGTTGGGGGAGGCGCTGGCACCCATTCTCGCGACTTGGCGACGGGCTCGGCTCGCCCGCTGGGAGGCGCGGAGCTCGGTGCGTTCGGGCCCAGAGAGACCACGTCGTGGGTGATTGCGCTCCCGTCGTTGTCGCGCCGGGGGTCGGGAGGCATGGATCGTCGGAGTGTTCCGGAAGGCTCGAAGTCGTGGGAGATAGGCGGGGGCGCAGGCTTCCACCCTGAGGGCGATTCGACGTGTGGCACTGAGGATCGCGCGCTTTGTGGAGGGCCTGACCGCGAAGGGCTCGGTGGCACTGTCGGTCTTCCGAGGACCTCCGGTGGACGGGGCGGCAAGCTGTAACGACTCGCATCGATGAAACCGGACTTCGCCTTCGACCGTTTGCGCGCCGGCGAGGCGGGATCAGATTCTCGAAAGGTCCCCGCGGGCACCGAAGAACCGATTTGAGGGATGATCGCCGGCGGAGGCTCGGTGTCGGCGATGCCGACAGGAGCTGGAATCGAGGACTCTACCCTCGGATAGGAGCCGGAGATCTTCTTGCGCGGTGGCAGAGAGCTACGCTTCCCTACGCCTTCGAAGGGTGCAACGTACGGAACGGCTTCCTCCTCTGCGCGATCCAGCTCAGCGGCGAGCTTGCGCATGCGGGTGGTCATCTCGATGTCGTAGTGCTTGGCCAACCCGGCTTCGACACGAACGGAGCACACCACACGTTGGACGGGATCGACGCCAAGCTCGAACGCGATCTCGTGTAAAATAGCGTCGGACAAGGACCGGTCGACCGCGAGTACGATCGCATCTTCGGTGCGAGCTATCGGGATCAAACGATGTCGAACCGCAAACTCTCGGGGAAGCATACGAATCGTCGCGAGCTGGGCCTGCATGACCTCCGCTCGCGTGGCGGGCATGAGCCCGTAAACGGCAGCGCAGTAGGCGCTCATCTGATTCTCGCTGAGGCACCCGAGCTCGAGCAGCACCGTGTCGAGGTTACCGCCCCGAATGACTTGCTGCTGGATCGCTTCCTGGACGCGATCGACGGCGATTAGCTGGTCGCGGACCAATAGCGAGGCGAGAACCGACATCCCAAGCGCCATGTTGGCTTCGGGGCGGTCGAAGTGTCAACGAGGTTGTAAGAGATCCGCCACACGATCTCGCACCAACGCTATCGCAGCCGGAACCGCCGTTTCAACGCGTAACACCAGGTTCCCCAGGCTGACGACAGCGAAACCAGCGCCTCGAAACGCCTCGAGTTCCTGGTCGGTAAACCCCCCCTCGGGCCCGATCGCACACCATACCTGTTCGGGCACCTCGTCGAGCGCATCGAGACGTGCATCGGTCCGAGCACCAAAGACGACTCCCAGAGTATTGGCGGGAAGCCGGTCGAGCCAAACCTGACACGGCTCGGGGGAATGAATGAAGGGCACATCGCTCCGCTCAGACTGTGCGGCGGCCTCGCTCGCAATTCGGGTCAAGCGATCGATCTTCGATTGGGCGCGGCCCGGGTCCCAACGCGGAACCGTGCGTTCGGTTTGCATGAGAGCCACTTCGTCCACCCCGAGCTCCGTGGCCATGCGAACGCAGTCGTCGAT
>CAXMND010000143.1:0-21064 GCA_964194675.1 uncultured Coxiellaceae bacterium
TGGCCTACGTACGCGGTTGGGCCACGCTCCGCCGTGAAGCGCCCGAAGGGCCAGGGCCGTACCGGTCGGAAGGCTGTCGACGGCTTCAGTGGTGGGCTGGCGTTCTGGCGTGGTCACTCGTGCTCGGCCACCTCGGTCTCGAGTGGTTTATGTTCATGTCGGTGGGTCCCGTGTCACTCAGCCACTACGAGCTCTTGCGTGAAATTCTCTCCACACCGATCGCTCTCGGTCTCTACGTCGTGGGGCTTGGCGCCCTTGGCGTCTACTTGTCGCAGGGAGTCGCCGCCTCGTTCCGCGCCTGGGGCTTTGCCGAGGGGGCCGAAAGTTCGCGATGGCTCGAAGTCGGTTGTACTCTACTGTCCGCAGTCATGTTGCTGATGGCGATCAACGTCCTGAGCCATTTCACTACGGGGCGAGCCTATTGGATGAGCTCATCCCCGCCAACGAGCGGAGCGGACGGAAGCCCCCCGAAATGAGCATTGGACGAATCTACGCGATCGCCCTCAACACATATCGCGAGGCCGTCAGGGACCGCATCCTCCTCGGAGTGATCATCCTTGCAGCCGGTGTCCTTGCGCTGACTCTCGCGCTGGCAGAGCTTTCCCTCGACCAGCAGATGCGCGTGGTGACCGATCTCGGACTAGCATCGATCTCCTTGTTCTCGGTGGTTGTTGCGATCTTTCTCGGGTCGTCGCTTCTCTACAAGGAGATCGAACGGAAGACACTCTACGTCATCCTTCCAAAACCGATTGCACGATGGGAATTTCTGCTCGGAAAGTACTTCGGGATCGTGATGACCTGCGCTGTGTTTATCGCAATCATGGGCGCGCTCCAGATGTTGGTGACCGCGATTCAAGCTGGCGCATCGACCGCGCTCGTCCTGGCCGTGCCGGTCGCCCTTTTGTTGATTTTGGGTGTCGGGTTAGTCGTCGTGAAAGACCGCACGACCGTAGTTCCGATTTGGGCGGCGATCGCTCTCGCTGCTTGTGCCTGGATCTGCTCGAGCGTGGACGTCGAGTTGTTTCGGCTCCTGGCTTCGCTAGTTTTGAGCCTCGGAGAGGTCATGATCCTCGCGGCAGTTGCGCTTCTCTTTTCGTCATTTTCGACGCCGTTCCTGACCGGCGCGTTCACTTTCGGCGTCTGGCTGGTGGGCCGCGCGGCCCATGACATGGTCGCCATGAAGACGCATGTGTTGAGTCCCGGCGTCAAGACGTTGCTCACCTGGCTGGCCGAGATCGTGCCGAACTTCAATCTATTCGTCCCCGGACGCACGGCGCTAGCGACCCACGGAACCGAGTACGGCACTCCGCTCGCCTACGTGGCGACGTCGATGGGGTATGCAGTGCTCTACGCGACAGTCACGCTCTTCCTCGCGGCGTTCGTCTTTCGCCGCAGAGACTTCTTGTGATGTGGCTTCGAGACCGTCCGCGGTTCTTCGCCGCCCTCGTCGTCCTGTTCTTCGTCGTCTTGGTCGGTACGCGAACGGTCTCCGAATCACACTCGGAGCTAGTGGCCGCTCACGCGTACGATCAAAGTGGCGACACCATGCGAGCGCTCGAACACTGCCGGCGCGCCATGCGCTGGTCGTTTCCACTCAACCCGTACCCGGCACGCGCAGCCGCTTTCCTTCGGAGCACGGCCAAGGACCTCGAAAGTGAAGGACGCATCGATGACGCGCTTCTGGCCTGGCGGTCGATCGCGGGGAGCTCGGCCGCTACGCGCTTCCTCTACAGCACCGCGAATCCCGCGCGTGAGGAGGCACACGATGAGATCGCCCGTCTCATCGCTGCTCACCAGGGCGCGGGGATCGACGTTGGGACCGATGCGGAGGAGCTTGCTGCCGAGCATCGGGCGCTCTTGAAGGAGGACATTTCGCCTGATCCGTTCTGGGGAACCCTTCTACTCGTTGGCTTTGCCGCTTGGGTGGGTGGCCTCGTCGTCACCGCGTCGCGGGGCTTCGACGCAACCGGACGCCTCCATTGGGCAACGGCTCGGGCCCCGTTATCGGGGGCCCTGGCGGGGTTCGTGGCGTTCGTCCTGGGAATGTTCTTCGCCTGAGCTTCGTTTCGGGGTAACAGGGGCGGCGTGGATAACATCCGAATCGTTGGTGGGGCAACCCTCGCTGGGAATGTGCAGATCAGCGGCGCGAAGAATGCAGCGCTGCCAATTCTGACGGCCGCTCTGCTGGCCGACGGCGAGCACGTGTTTCGAAATGTTCCCGACCTGCGTGACGTGCACATGATGACCAAGTTGCTCGGGCGCCTCGGAGCGAAGGCCGCATACCGGGAGGGCAGGGTCGAGGTGAAACTCTCGGGGCCGCTCGATCCCACTGCGCCGTACGACCTGGTCAAGCAGATGCGGGCGTCGGTGCTCGTGTTGGGGCCGTTGGTGGCCCGTTGCGGTCGCGCGATCGTTTCGCTGCCTGGCGGCTGCGCCATCGGCGCTCGTCCGATCGACCAGCATCTCAAGGGCCTCTCCGCGATGGGAGCGGAGGTCGAGCTGAAGCACGGTTACGTCGAGGTCACGGTGCCTCGGGGCCAGCTTCGTGGCTCTGACATCGCGCTCGATTTCCCGACTCACACAGGTACAGAGAACCTGATGTGCGCCGCCGTTCTTGCCAAGGGCCGCACGACGATTACGAATGCCGCGCGCGAGCCCGAGGTGGAAGAGCTTGCCCGAGTGTTGAACAAGATGGGAGCGCGCATCGAAGGTGCGGGCACCTCGGTCATCGCCATCGAAGGTGTCGAAGCCCTCCATCCGATCGACCACGCGATCATTCCTGACCGGATCGAAGCAGGGACCTTCATGGTTGCTGCCGCGGCGACCGCTGGTAACCTACTCCTCGAGGGCATCGGCTTCGAGCCGCTCGAGGCCGTGATTGGCAAGCTCCGCGAGGCCGGCGCCGCGATCGACCGCGAGGGAAACGGGATTCGCGTTGTCGGTGCGCGTCCGATCTACCCTACGGACGTCATCACCCAGCCGCACCCCGGGTTTCCCACTGACATGCAGGCACAGTTCATGGTTCTGATGTCTTTGGCCAAGGGCACCAGTCGCATCACCGAAACGGTCTTCGAGAACCGATTCATGCACGTTTCCGAGCTCAACCGTATGGGCGCCAACATTCAGGTCAACGCGCGTACCGCCACGGTCCGCGGCGTCAAGCGGCTCGAGGGCGCCGAAGTCATGGCGACCGACCTACGCGCGAGCGCTTCGCTGGTCGTCGCGGGTCTGGTCGCCGAGGGCACGACCCACGTTCGACGGGTGTATCACCTCGATCGAGGCTATGAGCAGATCGAAAAGAAGCTCGCGCCACTGGGTGCCACCATCGAGCGAGTAGCCGGCAATGCGTAAACGAAACCGAGATTCCGTCGTCATCGCGGTTCCCAAGGGCCGCATCCTCGACCAGCTGACTGCGTGTTTTGACAAGGCCGGGATCCCCACAGGCGCGCTCACTGCCAAGAGCCGCAAGCTCGTCCGTGAAGACAAGGCCGCTGGGCTCCGCTTCCTCCTCCTCAAGCCCGACGACGTCCCCACCTACGTGGAATACGGGGCCGCAGACCTCGGCGTCGTCGGCAGGGACGTCTTGATGGAGCGCAACTACGACGTCTTTGCGCCGGTTGATCTGGACATTGGTCGGTGTCGCATGATGGTCTGCGGCCTACCCAACGAACCGATCACCGGACGGGGCGAGCGCCCCCTGCGCGTTGCCACCAAGTTCCCCCACATTGCCGAGCAGTACTTTAGCTCGAAGGGCATCCCAGTCGAACTCATCTTTTGTCAGGGCTCCGTCGAGATTGCCCCACTCACCGGCCTCGCCGACGTCATCGTGGATCTCGTCGACACGGGTGAGACGCTTAGCCAGAACGGCCTAGTCGAGCTCGAGCGAATCGCGGACATCAGCTCGGTGGTTATCGCCAACCGCGTGGGCTTGAAGCTCCGCCGAGAAGCGATCGAGCCGATTTTGGATGCCTTGCGCTAGGTGAGCAGCGATGTCTGATACCGCGCCGGAACGCATGAGGCCACACCGCGATTTGTGGACAGGCACAGCGGTCAGCCTCGTCATGACTGCGCTTGTCCTGTGGCCTGCCTTTGGGGACGCGAACGAGGACAGCTTTCCGCTGTCGACGTATCCGATGTTTTCGCACGGAAAGCCCAATCCCGATCTGGTCCTCACACAAGCATTGGCCGTGTTCCCGAACGGGGACCGCGAGCCTCTGCCACCCAAGCTGGCCACCGGCAACGAAGAGGTCATTCAAGCCATGCGCATGATTATCGGAGAAACCTACGGCGGAGGAGAACGCGCGAAGAGTTTCTGTCGTGATATCGCCGATCGAGTCGGTCGTAGTCCGAGTCCCCGCTGGAAGAACGCGATCGCAGTGGAAATCGCCCGCAGTCATTTCGACACCGTGGCCTATTTCGAGAAAGAGTCGGAACCCCTTAGCCGACGCACGCTTCAACGATGTCCGGTCGAGCAGTGAATGAAGCCGCGGCGCCGAGGTGGCTGAGGTGGTGGTTCCCGCAAGTACCGGCAGAGCGGCTAGCCATGCTTCGGATTTTGGTCGGGACATACAGCGTGATCTACTTCGGCGTTCGACTTCCGTATTGGTTGAGCTTCGCCAAGCATCGCGCGGTCCAGTTTCGACCCGTTGGCGTGCTGTCGCCGTTGGACGGTCCGATCGATCCTGCAGTTTACCAGATTATCGTCCTGCTCACATTCGTCGGCAGCGTGTTTTTCCTCCTCGGGTTTTGGTACCGAGCCGTGGCTCCGGTGTTCGCAGCGTGCCTGTTTTTCGTGCTGACCTACGCGAACTCTTGGGGTGGTTTGTTGCACACGGACAACCTCTGGTTGCTCCACGTCGTGATTTTGGCGCTCGCTCCCGGGGCCGATGTCATCTCCCTCGATGCAAGAAGGGCAACGAGCTCGAGTTCCCCGCATTTCAAGTACGGATGGGCGATTCGCTTGATGTGCTGGGTCTGCGTATGCGCGTACTTTTTGGCCGGGTTGGCGAAAGTCAAGAACAGTGGTTGGGGCTTCATCGAAGGGGATTCCCTGCGCAACTACGTCGCCATGGATAACGTGCGCAAGATCGAGCTGGGCAGCCCTCATTCGCCTTTCGCGGCTTTGTTCTTGGCCTATCCCGCGGCGTTCCAACTTTTCGCAGTCGCGAGCTTGGCGTTGGAGCTAGGCGCGCCGCTCGTCATGCTCAACCGAGGGGCCGCCAAGCTCTGGTCGATCGCGATGTGGAGTTTCCATCTCGGGGTGCTCGCTCTCATGGCGATTCTATTCCTGTACCCCGTTACCTTCATTGCATTCGCGCCCTTCTTCCGTACCGAACGCCTCGCTCGGTTTCTACGGAAGGAGATCGCCACCACGTAGCATCACCGCGCCCGAGTGCTGGACGGTGTCGATTCTTATGACGGGATCGAGGTAGTTCCATGGTACGCCCCCGAGCGCCGCCCAGGATCTCGGGAACGGATAGGTGTCTCGCGGCCCATATTGGTTGTGTAGAAGAAACCCAACGGATGCCGCGATACCCCGTCGAAGCTTCGGATCAGGATGCCCCTGGCGCTCGGAGATACGATAAGCCGCGATCAGCGACTCGGTACGAGCCGCTGTCGACGTCGTGTAGGGTGGAAAAAACGGGCTGAAGCCTACGCCCCCAATATAGTCGGGGAAGGTAGTCTCGCCCTCCACATGCTGCAGATGCTGGTCGAAGCCCGCGATCTGGCGGCATAGCCGGGCATGATCGGGGTCACCATAGAGACGATGAACCTCATCGGCGGCTAAGCACGTCCAATGTTCGGCGATGAAGAACAAGTCTGACACGAAGAAGTTCCAATAGGGGCCGGCCATGAAGTCGAGCGCCTTCCGAGCGCCCTGCAGTTGACGCGAATCGTTGGTTACCTGGCCGCTGATCGCCAACGCCAAGGCAGCTTGACCGGCCGCGTACAACATTCGGGGGCCCGGAACGGGATGCCCCGTCGTCAAGTCCAGCACGAAGTCAAAGTCGCCGTTGTTCTGCTGCAACCTCATCACGACCTCGGCGAGCTGGTCGATGATCGTCGCGTAGCGATCGGATCCTGTGATGCGCGCATGGGTGGAGAACGCGATCAACGGCAACGCTTGCGAGCCGAGCGTGGCGGATCCTCCCTCGACGACACAGCGCAGTCCATCACCACAGTCGCTTAGCCGCTGCTCCAGCCAATCGAGTGCTCTTTGGGCGCCCTGAAGAAAATGGGTCTTGCCCGTCGCTTCGCCGAGCTCGAGCAAGAACCATGTTGTTCCGGCATGACGGGGAACGCCGTAAGGGTCCATGCTGGTCTTGCCGCTCTCGGGGTAGAGCTTGTATTGAAATCGGCCGTCTTTCTTCAGCGCTCTCAGGACGTAGTGTCCCCCCGCCAGAGCACCTGCTCGGGCGTCCGCGGCGGTGGGAGCGCGCTCGGCCACCGGCCTTCCGCGGAAGACATCAAAAGTCTCGTCGTCGTAGTGAACCCACGATTCGGTCCGCACGCGTCGCAGGTCGGTGACCTCGCAATCCGGGGCTTGTCCGGCGTTCGAACATAGAACCCGCCGGGCAGCGTCCAGCCGGACACCGGCCGTGAAGTCCGAGATGAACGGAATTGGGGTGAATTCACTCAGCATCCGACGAAGCACTAGTTCGTGAGGTGTGATGGTGAACTGCCGGCCGTCTATCTTGCCGGTGATCCCGTCGAGACCGGGCACGATGGATAATGCCGCCAGAATGGGGACGCTCTCGTCTATGTCGGTCTCTGCCACGATGCGGTCAACGGCGACCGCTCGGCGACGTCCCGGCGCGCGGCCCTCGCCGCTGAGCGCTGACGCGGCCGCTCGGGTCGCCGCTACCAGGTCGCCACCGACCTCAACTCGCTTTTCGATCTTCCCGGCTCGGTAGACGCGAATCACCCAGTGATCGTCGGCATCGCCCAAATCGGGCGGCAACGGGGGTGCAGCTTCGCTACCGACCACGGCCAAGAGATGACGCGACATCGCATCCCGCGCTGTCGCGGGTGTCGGCTCCCAGGGCTCAAAGCTTGCTCGCGCATAGACGGTCATGCAGTAGAGGGCGACCCCTAGGATCAGCGCCACCGTCGTGGTTGGCCAGATCTTCCGGAACCCGCGCGGCTGCCGTTCGAACACGCCGATGCTGCGCAGTTTGAATATCGGTAACAACCCGACGACTTCGATCAGCAGTGCGAGGATCATCAACAACACCACGGCGATGCCGATCCCCACTTCGCCGTACAGCCCCCAAAGATAGGCCGCGCTCGAAAGGAGGCCGACGATCAGCACCCCCAGGAAGCCCAGTTGATAGACTGCCGCCAGACGAGCCGCGAAACGGCCGGCCCGGCTTCCACTAAAGAGACCGAGCGCCGATGCAAACAGCAAGCCAGCCCATACGCTCAATGCCGCCGGCCAAAACCAGCTTCCGCTCCATATCACGCCTACCAAGGTTCCCACTGCGGCAGCACTGACTAGATCGAGCACGCCGTAGAAGACGCGCTCTCTCGTACTCGGCTGTCTAGGCCCGGCCGGAGAGGATGAGGAAGATGCGTTCATGGGGGCTACATACTAGACTCGCTCGCTCACTGCGATGCTTCGACTTCGGAAAAGGACCAACCCTGCTTGGATCGACGTGGTAAAGGCGGACTTCGACGCCTTCTTGCTCGACCACGCTGCGTGCGAGCGGAAGGCTTCTGCGACGGCGTTGAAGCTCGTGTTGCACTATTCGGATCGCTGCGTGCTAGTCCGAGAGCTCATCCCGTTTGCGCAAGAGGAGCTCGATCATTTCGCTCGCGTGATGGCGATCATCTTGGATCGCGGGCTGGCGACACGACCCGATGACAAGGATCCCTACGTCGGTGCGCTCATGAAGTTGATCAAGCGCGGTCCCGAACAGTATTTCCTCGATCGGCTCTTGGTGCTGGGAGTCATCGAAGCGCGCGGATGCGAGCGTTTTGGTCTGGTCGCCGAGGCCCTCGAGCCGGGACCCCTCAAGGACTTCTACCTCGACATCACTCGATCCGAAGCCCGCCACCACGGGGTCTTCGTCCGCCTCGCCCGCGAGTACTTCCCCGACGAGGTCGTCGAAGGTCGGTTGGACGAGCTACTCGAAGAGGAAGCGAAGATCATAGACAGGCTCCCGCTCCGCCCTGCGGTGCACTAACAGCGACAGCGTTCCTCTACAGACTACGTCTCCACTTCGTTTTCGTGGTCGTTTTCGTGCTCGTGCTCGTGCACGACTGACGAGTAGTCACAAGTTCTTGCATCCATTCGACTACTTGCGCGCGTGTGTGGTCCGACGCATCCAGGATCGGAGCAACCGCCCGAGACCGTGAACGCGGGTCACGACTTGGTTCGCGTCGGTGGTCGGAGCTTAAGAGAGAGGGGAGGAGGGAAAGCCTCTCGCCGAGCAGGCCAAGCCCAGGAAGAGAAAGAAGGACCTTCGGTCGGCGTTCGCGGACACCTGAGTCCTGTGCATCAGCCTCCCGGCACCTCATCGGTTCGCACCAGTCCGTAGCGCTTCCATCCCACCCGAGCGAGCCAGGTGCGGGGCTCGGCACACGGCGGCGGTCCTGTCGCCCCAAAGACGTGGCCCACCGGTTCGCCTGAGCCAAACGGATCGACCCATGTCGGAGCCGGCTGCGCCCGACCGAGCTTGCGAAGGTGCCTTCGGCGGTTGTTGAGCACGTAGGCCATGGCGTTTCGAACCTGCCGTGGCGTCCGGAGCGGTTCGGCGTGGTACCGATCGGTAAAGACGGTGCCCCGCCGACGCTCAAGCGCCTTGTTGAGCGCCTTGCTCATCCGAATCGAAAGCCCCTGCATGCCCCGCGAAAGGGAGCGCCGGTGCGTCGCCTCGACGATCAGGTGCATGTGGCCGTGTTGGACCGACCAGTGAAGCACCCGCATCCCAAACCGGCCTTGCGCCTGCCCGATGGAGCGGACGACGGCCCGATAGAGCCGCCCGCTTCGAAGCCGAAGCCTTCGATCCACCCGAAGCGTCACATGCACCGGCACATAGTGAGGAAGCGCCAGCCGCGTATCATGGCCGATTCGAGAGCTCGTCTTCGGCCGACCGGCCCCTTCGCGACGCCCCCCGTGCCGCAACCGATCGAGGTGAAGCTGCGCCTCCCTTCGGCGTTTTCGACGTCGCTTGGGAGGACGTTGCAGTGGAGCATGCTCGGCCATGAATCTGAATACCGCAGATATTGATCCAAGTCAACGAAAATCTCCCAAGAACGTGTGTGTATGAACTGGCTACATCGCTGGCAGTGCGCGCAATCCAGCGTGCAAGAAAGGGGACTCCCCTGCCTTCACCGGTCAGGTCCACCACGGCCGAGCCGCACGCAGCTTGCCTCCCTCTCTTAAGCCCATGTCGCCGAAGCGGAGCCAATCGGGGTCACGTCCACTCGCCTCGACCGCCGCCGCTCTCTTGATCATTCGTGACTACTCGTCAGTCGTGGGCGTGCACGCGCACGGAAATGTCTTTCCAATGCTCGGGGGTTTTACCCGTACCTTTCGTACACGCGCACGAAAACGACCACGAGCACGAAGAACCTTACAACCGTTTGCGGTACACGACCCGGATCTCCCGGAACCCCAGCGAATCGTGTGCTCTTCGCGCCCCATCGTTTGACGACCAAGTTCCCGACTCGATCACCTCGCACCCCACAGAACGGAATCGCTCTTCGAGCTTCCCGAGTAGAGCAGCGCCGATCCCCTGCCTCCTACGCTCGGGGTCCACGAACCAGTCCTCTACGATGCCTCGCTGCGTCAGCACACGGTGTAGCTCGACCTTCGTTCGGCCGGTGATGTACCCGACCGCCACTCCCCTCGACTCGGCGATGAGGATGTGGCTGTTCCGGCCGGCGAGAAGGGCGTTCACGTCGTCTTCAACCACCTGCGCATAGTCCCTGTACTCGATCAGCGGCAGAACGTCGGCGGCGACCACTTCGTCGCGGTGCGATTTGTAAAGACTCTGGTGAAACCCGAGCAGGGTCTCTCGGTCGTCTTCGCCTGCTTCGCGAACCTCGATCGGCGTGCTCATGCAGCCCACCTTAGGCGTTTCGGAGTGCTTTCTCTACTGGACTCGGATCGACTCGCGTATCCGCCCGAAGATTTTTCGCCCGATGCCGGGTACCCGGAGAATGTCTTCGACCCGCCTAAAGCGTCGTTTCTGTCGCTCGTCGACGATTGCCTGGGCGCGCGTGGGGCCGATCCCCGGGAGCTGCACGAGTTCCGCAGGGCCTGCCGTGTTGATGTTGATCCGCGTGTCCTCGGAAGCGGCTGGCTCGTGCTCGGCTGGGGGGCCCGCCCCTGTGCCGGCGGCCAGGGCGTGAGCCGCGTGTAGGGTACCCAGCAGGATCGCTAGCGCAACGATCCCACGAATCATGCAGCTTCCTCTTGGGGAGCGCGATCACGATTTTCCGATGGTTGGTAGTCGCGAATGTGTAGCTGACTGTTGACTGGCATCGCGTTGTTGTCTTTGAGCATGGATCCTCCTGTTGGAGGTGTATCGGACCTCAGTTCCGTTTGTTGCGTCTTGATCTTCCTGTCAGTATCCGCGAGATGAAGATTTCACTTTCCGCCGCTACCTGGGAAAAGTCCGCCGCGGACGTTGTTGCTCTGGCCATCCCCTCGGCCAAGACAAAGTTCAACAAGGCGATTCGCCGGATCGAGGCGGTCACCGGCAAAGGAAGCATCAAGCCCCTTGCCTCCGACGAGCGCTTCGAAGGGAAAGCCTCCCAGACGCTCAAAATCGCTGCCGTGGGCCGCACCAAGGCCCGGTGGTTGCTTCTCGTGGGGATTGGCGACGAAACCGACGCAGAGAAGATTGCGTGGAGCTTAGGACATACGCTGGCTTCGACCGCCCGCGCGCAAAAGACCGCTGCCGTCGAGCTTCCCGAGATCACCGTGGCGTCCGTTCGGGCGTCGTCTCAAGGCCTGGTCGCTGGCGCGTATCGCTATACCGAATACAAGAGCGACAAGAAGTCTTTGGGCGCATTGGCGAGTGCTGTCATCCTCACAGCTCCCACGAGTGGACGTGGCCTTGCCGCCGCGATCAAAACCGGCCGCTCGCTTGCAGAGAGCATCAACTTTGCGCGCGACTTGGTCAATCGACCTCCGAACGACCTAAACCCGATCACGTTGGCTCGCGCCGCGTCCTCCGAATCGCGCAAGCTTGGTCTGACCTGTAGCGTCTGGAACAAGGCGCGGATCAAGAAGGAGGGGCTGAATCTCCTGCTGGCCGTCAACGCCGGCAGCGCGATCGAGCCGCGCGTGATCCACGTTACGTACAAGCCCCGCAACGCCAAAAAGAAGGTAGCTTTCGTCGGCAAAGGCCTCACGTTCGACTCGGGCGGTTTGTGCATCAAGCCCGCGGGATCGATGATCGACATGAAGTGCGATATGGCCGGAGCCGCGGCGACGCTCGGCATCGTTTTTGCGGCGGCTAGGCTCAAGCTTCCGGTCGAAATCCATGCCGTCGTCGGATCGACTGAGAACATGACCGGTGCGCACGCCTACCGGCCTGGCGACATCTACAAGTCCCTTCAGGGCAAGACGGTCGAAGTCATCAACACCGATGCAGAGGGCAGGTTGGTGCTCGCGGACGTGCTGACGTGGACGGCGCGCAAACTCAAGCCCGACGTGATGATCGACCATGCGACGCTGACAGGGGCCTGCATGGTGGCGCTCGGTCCGTGGCGTGCTGCCCTCTATACCGATCATGATGACCTCGCCAAGAGCTACCTCGCTGCGGCGGATGACGAAGGCGAAGCGTTTTGGCGGATGCCCCTCGACGAAGATCTGAGGTCGATGCTCAAGAGCCCGATCGCCGACCTCAAGCATATTGGCGAGCGCTACGGTGGCTCGATCACCGCCGCGCTTTTCCTCGAGGAGTTCACCGAAGAGATGAAGTGGATGCACCTCGACATCGCGGGACCCGCGTTCATCGACCGCGCACACGGCCGCCTTCCGAAGGGCGGCACCGGATTCGGTGTGGCGACAGGCGTGAGATTCCTCGAGAACCTGAAATAGGCGCGGGGTTACAGGCGGTACGGGAACTTCACCTTGAAAGATGACTGCTTGAAGCGCGGGACCCTTGCTCGCTTCACGGCCTTTTCGATGCATCCGCCGACGGGCGTTCCCTTGAATGGCCCACTTGTGACCTTGGCTCGCGTGACTCGACCGGTGCTGCCACCGAAGGTCACATCGACGACCGCCGTGCCGCTCGTACCTTTACTGCAAGCCTTCACTCCGCCACTTACTCCTTGAAGGGCGGTCTTGACGTCGTTTCGCGAGGGAGCAACCGCGAGGCTAGAGCCGCCCGAGCTCGGCTTCGAGCGGGTCGTCGCGGTCTTCTTTGAGGATGAGCCGCCGACGACCTCATCCATGAGGGCATCGAGATTGTTGCTGCTTCGCCTCTTGGCTGGCGCGGGCTCCGCCGTCGGTGCCGAGGCGGCTGTGCTGCCTCGAGCTCGGCGCCGCTTTGTGGAGCTCGAACGTTGCGTGCTCGAAGAGGTCGACTTCTTTGCGACAGGCTCTTCGAGCGCAGGTGCCTCGAGCGGTTGCACTGGAGCTTCTTCGGGCTCCTGCGCTTCGAGCTCGGTGGTTTCCTTGGGCGCGGGTGTCGACGCCTGCACCGCGGTCGCCACCGCATTCGAACCGGTGACCGGGGCCTCCTGAGTTGGGGCCTGCCCAGCGACCTCGAGGCCGTCGTCGCCCGAACCACCGAGTGCCATCCCGACACCGACTCCGGCGCCCACGATCGCGATCATGGCAATGGCCGCGCCGGCGATCCAAAGCCAGCGATTACCGTCCGAGGTCTCCATGGGTGTCGGTCCCAGCAGCGGTGCGCCGAGCGTACCGCCGCCCGCGCTAGCCCCGATCGATAGAAGGTCGTCGACCGCCTGCGAAGGCGTTGCCTTGGTCCCTGGCGTCGTCGACTTTGCGAGCGCGCGGATGTCGATCAACCCTGACCCCTCATCGCTGGCTGGCGAGTCGGCCGCGGCTTGTGTGCGCACCGGTTGGGCCGATGCCCCGCCGGTCGAGCCGCCGCGGGATGCGAGCTGTTGAAGGTTGCTCAAGGAAAAGAGTACCGAGTTCTCATTGCGCTGACCGGTCATGCGAGCGGGCGCAGCGCCCATTGCTCCGCCACCGAGCCCAGCGCCCGTGCCGCCGAGGGCCCCCGGGTCGCCTTCTTGCGAAGCCGCGAGCGGTGCGGCTTCGGGGTTGTCTGCGCCGGCCGGGCTTTCGTCGAGCCCGGTGAACATGTTGTCGTGGGTTTCGATCTCGCCCGTTGGCTCGCGCCCATTCCCGTCGCTGAACAGATCGCCGCCCGCGCCGATCGACGTAGTCGAGTCCGTCGCGATCTTGGCCGTCTCGCTTCTTCGTGGAGCCGATCCCACGCCGCCGAGGATCTGCACCAACTCAGGCACTTCGCCGGCGACCTTCCAATCATCGAAGCCCTCTTTCCAAACGTAGGAGTCGAGGCCGACGCTACCCTTGGCAAACAGCTGACTGAGCTCGATCGGGGGTAACGGTCCGCGCTGCTCGCCATCGACGACGATATACCAGCCGGCATCGAGGGACTGTTTCTGCCCCCAAGCGGCGCCGTCGAGCGCCTGCGCGCCGGTCTGGTCGCCTCGAACTTCGAGAACCGATGAGCACTTCTTGCATCGGATCTTGAAGATCTTCCCCGCCACCTTCTCGTCGGCGATGGAGTATTTCGCGCCACAACTATCGCAAACGATCTTCATCTGTCGCCCCCGTCTCCCCCCAGAGTCTCGGCCGCCGCCCCCCGGATCGAAGATTCCCCTTTAGGACCGGGATCATAGCCGTCCCGTTGGTTGCCGAGCAAGAAGTCCACGAATCATCTCCCCACGTGCTTGGACCCCAACCCCTCCCGAATCCTTGGGTCCTTTTCGAGACTCTTCAGTTCACCACCACCAGCTCGGTCCCATCCTGGCCGCAGAAGGTGTGCGCGGAGGTGTGTCGCTCGCCGCATTCCGGGCAGATCTTCCTAGAATCTAGGCTTTGAGGGGGGCGCGTCGAGCTCGCAGCCCCATACAACCCGTACGGCACCAGCTCGTCCGCGTCATCGGGGCAAAAGCTGGCATCGTGCGGGTAGCCTCGGCGACACGTGGGGCAGATCATTCCCTGTGAAAACGGCCCGGGTGGCGGTCCGTCCATCAGCTCGGCGCCGTCTCTTACGCAGAAATGGTTTCGCGCGGGATACTCCATGAGGCACACGGGGCAGCTCTTCACGGCTGGGGGCGTCTCCCCCGAAGCTTCTCTCGTCACCGATGGAGCTGGCTGGCTCACGGCTTCCTCGGGGGGCCTAGCATCCGCCAACATCCGTGCGTTTTGCCGTCGTCGCGCGAGTAGCCACAAGCTCCCCAGCAGCACGACAGCGATCACCAAGCCCGCCAATCCGAAGATCATCCATGAATTGTGCACAACTCAGCCGACGGAGCCCACAAAAAGGCCCGGGGGGCGAGGCCATCCCGGGCTCCTTGCGCCGTGAGGTGATCAAACGCTCAGAGCTTTTTCACCTCTTCGGTGAGCGCGGGCACAGCATCGAACAGGTCGGACACCAAGAAGTAGTCCGCGACCTGCGCGATCGGGGCTTCTTTGTCCTTGTTGATCGCTACGATCGTCTTGCTGCCTTTCATGCCGGCTAAGTGTTGGATCGCTCCGGAGATGCCGATCGCCACGTAGAGCTTCGGCGCGACGACCTTGCCGGTTTGACCGACCTGGAGCTCGGGCGACACGTAGCCTGCATCACACGCTGCGCGCGAGGCGCCCATGGCGGCTCCGAGAGCATCCACGAGCGGCTCAATGACGTTGGTGAAGTTCTCTGCGCTTTTGAGCCCCCGTCCTCCGGACACGACTATGTCGGCATCCGTAAGCTCGGGGCGTTCGCTCTTCACGACCTCGACCCCGATGAACTCCACCTTGTCGGCGGCTGGGTCGGTCGCGATCGCGACGTCTTCGACGGGGCTCGATCCACCGCTCGCCTCGGCCGCTTCGAACTCCGACTGCCGGACCGTGAGGACCTGCTTGTCGGTCAGGATTTCGACGGTGCCCGAGACGTTGCCGGCATACATCGGACGTGTGTACGAAAGCTTTCCGCCTTCGGTGTGGACATCCGAAATTTCGGACGCCATGCCGGCATCGAGCTTGGCTGCCACCCACGGGAGAAGGTCTTTCCCGTAGGCACTCGCGCAAGCCACGATCGCGTCGTAGCCCTTGCCCACCTCGGCGACCGTCGGCGCGTACTTCTCGCAGACATAGCCACCGGCGATTTCGGCCTTGAGCACTTTGCCCGCGCCGAACCCGGTGAGCTCCTCGGCGGCTGCGCCGGCGCCTTCGCCGATCGAAAGAATGTCGAACGAGCCGCCGGTACCATCGGCGATCTGCTTTGCGGCGGTTACCGCACAAAGTGTGGTTTTGCGTGCCTTGCCCTCAAGCAACTCCGCAACAACGAGAACATTAGCCATGTCTGGGGTTTCCTTTCCGTCTCTTGAAGAGCGTTAGATGACCTTGGCCGTGTTGTGGAGCTTGTCGACGAGCTCTTCGACCGATTCGACGAACGTCGTTTCGCCCGAGCGCCCCGGGGGCAGCTCGAACTTCGTGTAGTTGAGCGCCTTTTTGGGTTCGACGCCGAGATCGCTGATCGAGGTTCGGTCGATAGGCTTCTTCTTGGCTTGCATGATGCCCTTCAGCGAGGCGTAGCGGCCCCCGACCTCGAGCTTCGCGTATTGATGGTCGGCAGGGGTGACCCCGTTTTTCACCGATTCCGGATGAAGGATACGGTCGGACGTGGTGAGGACGGCGGGGCCGGTCACCTTCACGGTCGCGACGCCGGTGTCGAGCTCACGCTTTATCTCGAAGGTCTTGCCATCGTCGTCGGTGCTGATCTTCATCGCATAGTTGATGATCGGCCACCCGAGGCGTTCGGCGAGCTTCGTGCCCACGACGTTCGAATCGCCGTCGGCAGCCTGCTTGCCCATGACCACCAGGTCGGGGCTTTCATTGTCGGCGACAGCCTTGAGAATCTGCGAGACGACGTTGGAATCGAGGTTGCCGTCTTCCGCTTCGATGAGGATGCCACGCTCGGCACCCTTCGCGAGCCCCTCACGGATAATTCGTTGGGTGTGCTCGTCGTTCGGTCCGATCGAAACCAACACGACCTCGCCGACGCGCGCGTTCTTCTCCGCGGCGTTTTCGGTCAGTCGAAGGGCAGCTTCGAGACTCCAGTCGTCGAACGGATTCATCTTCCATTCGAGACCTTCCGATGTGACAGCTGTGCCGTCGCCACTCACCTTGAGCTTGCTTGCATTGTCCGGGTCGGCAACACGCTTGATGGGTACGAGGATCTTCACACTTCCTCCTCAGATTGAAGAGCCGTCAAGGCTCACAAAAGGCCGAAAAACGCAGCCGGTCTAGGCGTGTTTTGCACCACTGTCAAGGAGCGCGGCCCAGATTGGCAGCGACCTCTGGCTTTCGGGCGTCACGTGTGAAATAGAAGCGCGTCATGGTGGGAGACGCAAGTGCCACCCGGTACGCGCTGGTGACCGGCGGCAGCAGTGGCATCGGGCTTGAAACCGCTCGTGGTCTTGTTCCTCATTTCGACGTCGTGGGAATCGTCGCTCGGAATCGAGAGCGCCTCGCAAAGGCGGCCAAGGACTTGGCATCGACCGACGCGCGCATCGAAACCTTCCAAGCCGACTTTTCGTCGCTCACCGACGTCCGGCGGCTTGCCCGCGACGTCGAAGCGAGGTTCCCGTCACTGAGCGTCCTCGTCAACAATGCCGGCGTTTGGCACAAGAAGCGCACTTGCAGCAAAGACGGATACGAAGAGACTTTCGCCGTCAATCATCTGGCACACTTCCTTCTTACCAATGAGCTCGAAGATCTGCTTGTTGCAGGTGCCCCTTCGCGTGTCGTCAACGTATCCTCCTCGACGCACCAGCGACCGAAGTCGATCAGATGGGACGACTTGATGTTCGAAAAGGAATGGCGAGGCTTCTGGGCCTATTCGCATTCCAAGCTTGCCAACGTCCTCTTCTCAAACGAGCTTGCGCGACGTTGGAAGAGCCTCGGTGTCACTTCGAACGCACTGCACCCCGGCAATGTGCGAAGCCGAATCACGCGAAACAATGCTTTTCTCAACTTGTTGCATCGATCTCCAATCGCGCGCGTCTTGATCCTGTCCGAGGCGGATGGCGCCAAGACGTCGATCCACGTCGCTACGTCGCCTGAGCTGGAAGGCGTGACCGGACGGTACTTCGACAAGGCGAAGGAAGTGCCGTCGAACCCTGCGTGCAGTGACGAAGCAGCCGGGAAGCGACTTTGGGAAGTCAGTCAGCAGCTGGTCGACGCCGTTTAGCCTGCCCCCTTGGGCGGGGGAAGCATCAATCGTCGATAGGGTTCACGAACTCGGGGTCCAGCACCTTACGAGGGTGACGTGCGGTGACTTGGCCCATGAAAGGAGGGTGGACCGAGTAGCCCAACATGCTCTGAAGACGGGGTGACATCTGCGCGACCTTCTCCTTGGGGATCGACAGAAAGAAGTTCTCTTGCTGGCGCGCCCAGGGCTCGCAGTACTGATTGCTGATCGCCGTGCGCACACTGCTGGAACGATTGTGGCCTCCGCGGTGCACGAGCGTCCCCGCGAACACGGCGCAAGAGCCTGCGGGCATGACCAATTGTCGAAGATGGGGTTGGTACTGCGCGGCCAGCGTGACCGAGTCGTCGCCAACGTACATGTTCACGAGCTCATCATCGTCCCACCGGTGGCTTTGGGCGATCACTTCGGTCGCGCCGTTCTGCTCCGTGAAGTCGTCGATCGCCCACATGGTCGACACGCTAATCGCGGGGCGCGGCCTGGGGATGGTGTAGAACGAGTCGTCGGTGTGCGCGGGTTGAGGGGTTTCGCCCGGCGCAATTGCGATCGCTTGACTCGCGGTGAGCAAGTAGTTCGGCAGCAGCAACGCGTCGGCAACGGCTAGGATCGCCGGGTGCTCGACGAGCCGTTCGAATACCCTTCCTCGGCCCACCAGGGTGTACACACGCCGGGTTTGCTTTCCTTCGAAGTCGTTGCGGCCGGACGGGCCTTGGTCGAGGAGCCGGGCGAGCTCGGCGCGGATCTCGCTCAGCTCTTCGTCGCTCAACAGTCCCTCGAGAACGACGTACCCATCGGTGTCATACGTTTCCCGCCAGCTTTGTTTTTCGATTGGGGACGTCATCGGTCTCGAAGCCCTTCGAGGAACAAGCTCGCGCAGTGGCTTGCGGCTCTGCGAAGGGCCTGCGGATCGGCCTCGCCGAGCGCCCAGGTCAACAGGATGCCATCGAGTGCTCCGAAGAGCGCACGAGCGACCACGCGAGAGTTGAGGTCACTTCGAAAGGTGCCTTGCTTTTGACCCTCGTCGACCACACCGGCGAGGACCTCGATGTATTCCATGAACAACGGCGCGCCGTACTGTTTCAGCAGCCGTGACGACTGGCGTAGGTTGACGGTGATAACCTCCGCGAGGTCGCGCTGATCTTCGAGGAGGCCGAGCTGGAGCTCGATGATGCGTTTGATCCGTTGCTCGACTGGGTCGTCGGAAGCGGCTACCTTCCGAAGGATCGTGAGCAGGCGTCGAATCCCGTCCTCGAAGATCGAGATCAGCACGTCGTCTTTGTTCTTGAAATAGAGGTAGATCGTTCCGTCGGCGACGCCGGCCGCCTTCGCGATCTCGCTCACGCGGGTCGCGTAGAAGCCGTTCTTGGCGAAAACCTTGATCGCCGCGTTGAGGATTCGATCGCGTTTGTCAGGGGCCGAGCCCTTGCCCTTGTTGGCTGCTGAATGAATCGCCATTCAGTTTTCGGTATCACACCCCGAGCCTGCGCGTCAACGGGTCGCCCGCTAGCCGACCCGTTCCTCTCCACGAAGCAGCCGCATGAGGTTGCCCCAGTGGCGCAGGACGACGAGAAACCACAAGCCCGTCGCCAAGAGCACTGGCCATTCGCCGCCGTTGAGCACCAGGGTCAGCGCGGCTCCCACGGTGGCGGCCGACAGCGAACCGACGCTCGCCAAGCGTGTCCACCTCTTCACAACGACGAAAGTGAACAGAGTGAGGGCGCCGATCGGAGGGAGCGCGGCCAGTAGGACACCTCCCGAGGTTGCGGCCCCCTTACCGCCTCGAAAGCCGTACCAGATTGGAAACACGTGGCCGACGGCTGCCGCGAGGCCGACCGCGGTGATCCAGGGCCAGGGCAGATCGAACGCCCACCGTGCGAGGGCGACGGGCGCGAACCCCTTGAGTATATCCAGGACGAGGACCATGCGCCCAGTGGGCTTGCCCAGGGCTCGGCCGACGTTGGTGGCACCGATATTCCCGCTCCCGATGCTCCTCAAATCGACGCCACGTCGTTTGGCGAAGATCAGCCCGAACGATATCGAGCCGAATAGGTATGCCGCGATCGTGAGGGCGGGGCCGACCACGGGCGCATCATACAGCGCTCGCTGACGGAAGGGACACCGCGACTTTTTTGCCCCTGCTGGCCTGCGCCCGTAGTTTCGGGACTACCATGTTGTTCAGTGCTCACCGCGAAACGTACGTTCCGGTGGCGCTCTACGCCGAGCTTGCTGCCGATGAGGAGGTGCTGCCGGCCTTCGTGACCAGTCTCAGCGAGCACGGACTGCATCTCGACTCGCTCGCGATCCTCGGCAATCGTCGAAGAGATCGTCTCCAGTTGCAGCTCACCCTCCCGGGTGAGCCGGACCCGCTGTGGATCGGTGCGGAAGTGATTCGGGACGAGCGCGGGCTGCTGTTCAACGACACCGCGATTCGATTCCTTTGCATGGCGAACGCGCATTGGCGCGCGCTCCGGCGTTGGGTGCGTGTGCGCGAGTTGATGATCACCGCCCGGCCCCTTGGCATTCACGACGCGGCGTAGACGGTCTGCGACTGGTATCCTGTATCGGGAACGCATGCGAATCGTCGTGGTCATAGCTTTGGGCATGGTGCTCGGGATGGGGTGCGCGTCCCGCGGGCAGCAAACCACGGTGCCGACGCGCGTGCGTGCTCAGACCGCCGAGGCCCGCGGCGTTTTCGCGGATGCGCTCGTGCAGATGAAAGCGAGCGAGTGCGAGCAGGCGGTGAGGGAGTTCGATCGGGTGGTCGAAGTGTTTCCCGAGAGCCGGTATGTTTCCGCATCGCTTTACAACGCCGGCCTCTGCTTGCAGCGCTTGGAACGCTGGTCTGAATCGGCAGAGCGCTACGAACGTCTGCTCGAGGTGCGTCCGGGCTCCCGCGACACGAAGCATGCCCGCTTTCAGCTCGCTTTCTTGTACGTCGAGACTCAACGCTTCGACGAGGCGTTCAAAACGGCAGAGCTCCTCCTCGGCCACACGGGGCTGAGCAGCGACGAACGTTCCGAGGCCATGGCCCGCCGCGCCGAGGCGTTGCTCGGGCGACGAAAGCTCGACGCCGCAGCGGCCGCCGCGCACGAAGCCCTTCTTTTCTATCGCACTCGCGCCGAGGATGCGCGCGTCCACGATCCATTTTTCGTCGCTTCTGCGAGCCACACGCTTGCGGAGACCATTCGCCTGCGCTCGGAGCTCATCGTGATCCCCGCGGCCGAGGTCGAAGAGCAGCACGCGGTGCTGGAACGGCGAGCCCAGTTGTTGTTGCAAGCCCAGCGCGCGTACTTCGACACGATTCGATTGACCGATGCGTATTGGGCGTCGGCTTCGGGTTACCGCATCGGCGCGATGTACGATCGCTTTTGGAACGCGATCATGACGGCGCCGGTCCCTCCGCCCAAGACGGAGATGACGGCGCCGGAGCTGGAGATCTACCGAACAGCGTACCGTCTTCGGCTGGCAGAGCTTGCGCGACCGCTGGTGCGACATGCGATCAGGTACTGGGAGCTCACGCTTGCCATGGTGCAACGCACCGGTGTCCGTTCCGAGTGGACCGAACGAATCCACGCCGACCTCGAACGCGCCCGAGCACGCCTCTTTTCCGTGGCACGACGCGCCCGAGGCCA
>CAXMND010000144.1:0-34793 GCA_964194675.1 uncultured Coxiellaceae bacterium
CAACGCGCAGTCGGTCATCGAGTACGCCGTCGCGCACCTCGATGTACAGCACGTCGTCGTCTGTGGACACTACGGTTGCGGAGGGGTCGCGGCTGCCATGAAGCCAGCGGATCTTGGGTTGCTGAACGGTTGGCTGCGCGAGATTCGGGATGTTTACCGGCTGTATCAACAGGAGCTCGACGCCATCGAAGACACGGACGCCCGTTGGCGACGACTGGTCGAGCTGAACATTCAAGAACAGTGTGTCAACGTGATCAAGACGGCCGTCGTCCAGAAGACATACTTGCGCACCGGTCACCCGATCGTACACGGATGGGTGTACGACGTCTCCAACGGCCTATTGCGCGACCTAGAGATCCCATTCGGGGAGATCCTCGGCAAGATCCAGGAGATTTATCGCCTCGAAGTGTGAGGCGACTGCCAGTAGGGCTTCCGCTGGGCCGACGTTACGCGACGACGGGTCGCACCTGCGAGGTGGCGGACTCGCTGGTCATCGTGCGCTCTGTTCGAAGCGTCCCGCTCGTCCGCTCTCCAAAAACCGTCGTCGGCCGAATCCCGGGCGCAAACGCGGAGGGCGTGACTTCGCTCGAGGGGAACATCTGAACGATATCGGGACGGTCGGGTACGGCGTCGACCATCTCGCGCTCGATGATCATCGAGGTGTACTGCTCGGCGCAAAGCTCGGGCGTGTTCGTGTTGAGGATCACCTCGAGCTCGTAGAGGTCCGCAAACTTCTTGAGCCCCGGGATGCGCGACTGTTGGGGCGCCCAGTTGTCCGCGCTCGTCCCGTTTTCGGAGCAGCCGAAAACGCCCTCGTCCGCGTGCACGAAAAGGGTCTGGTTGCCCGTCGTATGCCCCGGGGTCTGAAGAAGAAGACAGCCGTCTCCGAGCGATACATCGTCGTCAAAAAGGACGACCTTGTCCTCCGGAACGCCGCTCTTGCCGTCGGCGATGAACCACGCCCGCTGAAGCGGATGGAGATCGCCCCAGTCCTCCCACTCTTCGCGCGCCGCCAAGAGAAGGGCGTTGGGAAACCTTGCTTTTCGAGTCCCGTCGCCGAGAATCGGGCGCAGGTCTTGGGTGTGAAAGTGGTCCCACGCGATCACGTCGATGTCTTCCACCGACAGTCCGAGCTTGGCCAGCTGCACGTCCACGTGCGCGTTCTGTTTAGTGATCAGCTTGGCGCCTCGCTCACCGATGCGGTCGATCATCTTGGCAAAGTAAGGCGTGGCCCTGGATGCCTCGTAGTCGGTCGGATTGAAGAGGATGTTCTTGAGCTCTCCTTGTGCCATCACTTGAACGAGCAGACATCGGTGGAACATCTGCACGTACGGCCACGGAAGCGGGACGGCTCGATTGAAGGCGAACGTCGTCGGGTAAAGGAGCGTAGTCAGCGGCAGCGTCCGAACCGATACGACTTTAGGCCCCGTTCGAAGCTCGTCTCCCAACGCACGAGCGCCTTTCCGTAGCGCCTTGAGCTTCGGTCCCGGAGAACGAATCCCCCGCGCGTCTTTTAGATCCAACACTTGGCGCACCCAGGGGATACGCCGATCGACCGGTTCGCCTACCTGCATACCTCCCCCTTACACCCTCGGGGAGCCGAAGGGGAGCCCCTGGTTAGGGTCACCGCGCGAGGCCCGACTACTCTGGGATGACGGGGATAGCCAATTCAGGTGTTCCCGGCGATCTTTGGGCTTGCGCTGTGTTTGCGGCGGCTGCGAGGATAGAGTCACTTTTTGTGACTGAGCCAGGCTGGGGAGGCGACCGTTCGTTCATGGAGCTATTCGCCGACACCATCGCGCTTTCGACCGATCGTAAGCGAGAGCTCGTCGACGTAACCGTCCAGGCTCAGCAGATCGTGCATAGATCAGGCGTCCAAGAAGGGGTCTGTGCTCTGTACGCTCACGGCGCAACGGCCGCCCTGATGGTTCAAGAGAACGACGATCCCAACATCGGCAAAGATGTGGTCAACTGCCTAGACACGCTCATCCCGAAAGGAGTGTGGCTCCACGATCGCATCGACGGCAATGGAGCTTCGCACATTCAGGCGGGCATCGTCGGACCCAGCGAGACCATCCCGATTCGAGAGGGCAAGCTCAACCTGTCGAGGTGGCAGAACATTTTCTTCTGCGAGTTCGACGGCCCGCGTCAGCGGCGGACCGTAGCAGTCACGATCCTCGGGAGCGTGTAGACGCTGCGAAGACGCCTGGGCTTATTGACTGCGCTCCCGGGGACAAACCCAATAATTATATGGAGCGGGAGATGGGATTCGAACCCACGACTTCGACCTTGGGAAGGTCGCACTCTACCACTGAGTTACACCCGCAAGGTTGGGCACCGCTTAGCTTTTGAACTTTTCGGCGTCAAGCCGGACGACCCGTTCACAGTCTATGTCACTTCGCGTAGTCGCCCGGACTCCACGTCAAACACGAAGCCGCGAACCTGATCCTTGTATGGAACATATGGGTTCGTCTTGACCCGCGCTACGGATTGGCGAACGTCTGCATCAACATCCGTGAACGCCTCCATTGCGAACGGTGGCTTTATTCCCGTCTCGTCCAGGATTTGCTGCTTTAGATCAGCATCCGTAAAGGTCAACATCCCGCAGTCGGTATGGTGGATAAGCATGATTTCGCGCGTGCCCAAGAGCCTCTGTGAGATGGTCAGCGAACGGATCACGTCGTCGGTCACGACCCCGCCAGCGTTTCTGATTACATGGGCATCGCCCTCTACAAGCCTGAGCAGAGCTCCTGTCTCTAGCCGAGCGTCCATGCAGACGACAACGGCAATCTGCTTTGCGGGCGGCATGGGGAGTGACCCCTTCGTAAATTTACCGGCGTAGGCTTCGTTGTTTGCAAGGAATTCATCGATTACGCGCATGTCATACTTCTAATCATTTTCGTTTGATTGTATGCCACCAAGGCTGGCGTCATCCTCGTCATGACGCCTAGACTAACCACGTAAGGGGACGAGTACAACAGGGAATAGGCTGCGACGAGCTACCAGGGATCTACGCAGGGTCGCTTTTTCTTCTCGCGTGACTTGGGCTTTTGCGCCGCCCGAAGCGCGCTCATGATCCATTTGCGTGATTCGACGGGATCGATGACTGCGTCGATTTCGAACTGCGCGGCCATGTTGGTTGCTTTGCCCATGTCATAGGCCATCGCGACCATGTTTTGGTACGCTTGCTCGCGTTGCTCGGGGTCCTCGATCGCCGCGAGCTCTTTTCGGTATCCGAGCTTCACCGCACCCTCGAGTCCCATGCCCCCGAACTCGCCCGTCGGCCAAGCGACCGTGAAGTTGGGCGCCTTGAAGCTGCCTCCGGCCATCGATTGAGCACCGAGTCCGTAGCCCTTGCGTAAGACGATTGTGAAGAAGGGGACTTCGAGGCTCGCTCCGATGACGAACATGCGTGCCGCCCGGCGGACCATCGCCGTTGCCTCGATATCGGGACCCACCATGAAGCCTGGGGTGTCGCAGAGAAACAAAATGGGGATGTCAAAGGCATCACAGAGCTGCATGAAGCGACTTGCTTTGTCGGCGGCGTCACCATCGATCGCTCCTCCAAGATATGTTGGGTTGTTGGCGACAATCCCGATGGGACGCCCTTCGATTCTGGCAAACGCGGTAACCATTCCGAATCCGAAGGCCGCTCGCAATTCCAGAATTGAATCGATATCGGCCACGGTGTCGATGACGGTTCGAATGTCGTATGCGCGCATTCGATTGGCTGGGATGGCGGCGCGCAAAAGCCGTTGGTCAGGACAGCTCCAGTCTTCCAGTGTTCCCTGGAAATACGAAAGATACTTCTTTGCCGTAGCTACGGCCTCGTCCTCGTCCTCGACGAGGACGTCGATGACTCCGTTTTCGGATTGCACCTCTGAGGGACCGATTTCTTCGGGCGTGAACACTCCGAGGCCACCGCCTTCGATCATCGCAGGACCGCCCATACCGATGTTCGAGTCTTTCGTCGCGATGACGACGTCGCAACAGCCAAGGAGAGTGGCATTGCCGGCGAAGCACCGGCCCGAGTTCACGCCGACCAGCGGCACCAAGCCCGAAAGCTCAGCGAAGTACTGGAAGGCGCGACAATCGAGGCCGGCTACCTGCGTGCTGTCGGTATCCCCTGGCCGTCCACCGCCACCCTCTGAGAAGAGCACCACGGGTAGGTGGAGCGTTTCGGCGAGCTCGAACATGCGGTCCTTCTTGTAGTGGTTCATGACGCCCTGCGTGCCCGCGAGGACGGTGTAGTCGTAAGACATCACGACGCAGCGAGTCTCTGCGGCGCCGTTGAAGAGCGCCCCGTTGACGTCGCCCACCCCTGCGACCAGTCCGTCCGCCGGTGTTCGTACGATGAGGTCTTGAACCGAGCGTCGCTGGCGTTGCGCTGCGATGACCAACGCACCGTACTCGACGAAGGTGTCGGGATCGACGAGATCGGCAACGTTCTCCCGGGCGGTGCGCTGGCCGGTCTTGCGTCGGCGCTCGACTGCATCTGGACGCTGCGCATCGAGCCCCATGGCATGCCGTTCGCGAACCGCGGCGAGGTCCTCTCGAATCGCGTCGAAGTCGACTTCGGTTTCGGCTGGCGCAATCTCTTCTCGAGCTTCGGCTTCTCCCAACCGGAGCAACACATCACCCTTTGCCACCGTCGCTCCTTCTTCCGATGAGATCGAGCGTACGACTCCAGCCCGGTCGGCGGAAACCACATGTTCCATTTTCATCGCCTCGAGAATGACGAGCGGCTGGCCCTTTTTGACGACCTCGTCTTTGGCGACAGCAACGCGAACGACGACGCTTTGCATGGGCGCGGTGATCTTGTGCATTGGGGGAAGGGTTGACCGAAGCGGGGCACAGCGCCAGCGCCAGGACCTGTGGGAAGGCGATTCCGTGCTGAGATCTGCGTTTGCGCGGTGTGCCTCTGAAGTTACCGTAAGCACACCGTTATTCGGGGGGTAGCGTGTCCCCGTAGATCTTGGTGTGGAGCGCTCTTGCGGCGTCGACGATGCCTAGGGCTCCGCTGCCGAGGAGCTTCCCATCGATCTCCACGATCCCTTGTCTTTCCTTCGCGCATGCTTGCAGTTGGCCTAGTACGGACAGGGCGCAGAGATGTGCGCCTATTCCGGTGGCCGTCACGATGAGCGGTGGGTCGAGCTCGAGCAGTTGTTCGATGCTGTAGTTTGGCCAGCGCTCGTACTTGTTGGCCGCGATGTCGATGACGCCTGCGTAGGTCAGGACGTCGTGGTAGCTCGAGCCGGTGGTGCCGCCGTAGATGCGGTTGCCGACGACGGTCGCGTACAGTCCACGCTTTCGCTGCGCGACAGGGATGTCGCTCGCGATCGCATCCAAGTCTTCCTCGAGTCGTTCGGCGAGTGCGGTGCCTCGCTCAGGGTGGCCCAGTAACGTCGCGAGCGTATCGATATCCTCCAAGAGGCTGGCCAGCCCCTCTATCGAACCGAAGTCGAAGACGCGGATGCCGGCCTCTCGGAGTCGCTCGACGTGTCGTGGGTCGGTGAGGTTGTGTGCCAGTACGAGATCCGGATCGAGGGTCAGGATCTGTTCGACGTCGGTGATCAGCTCGATCGTTCCCTTGCCTTGGTACCGGTAGTTTCGAAAGCCTTCGCGCTGATTGTATCCGGTGAAAGCGACGATGCGGTCGGGCTCGCAAAGCTCGAGAAGGAGCTCGTCCGCAACTGGGCTCGCCGAGGCGATGCGTCGGTAATGTTGGGCCGGCAGGGCCGAGTCCTTTCCCTCTTCGGTCGTCGTAGACGCCTCTCCCCATGGCATGATCGCGATCGCGATGGTGAGCGCTCCTACGAGCGCCACGAGGTTGATCAGGGCCGTCCGCATGATCCTGCGATATCGCACGGGGCGGCGGGATCAAGGCGGCGCACAACTCGAAAAGAAGGCGCTCCAAATCGTTCAAGACACTACTCCGGAAGCCGAAAGCTGAGAATGGTGGTTTCGTCTGCCTCGACTCCGTATACTTCACGGATCGGCTCCGCAGAGATGACGTCGGCGGTTGCTCCTTGATGGGTGACTCGGCCGTCCTTGAGCAAGATGGCGCGATCGGTGAATCGGGCGGCGTCATCGAGTCGATGCAGCACGGCCATGATGCAGTAGCCGCTCGCCGTGAGCTCCTTCAATAGCTCGTAGAACGAAAGCGCGTGACGGATGTCGAGTGATGCGGTGGGCTCGTCGAGAAGGATCAGCCTAGCTTCCGTTGCAAGCGCACGAGCGAGTAAGACACGGCGTTGCTCGCCTCCCGACAGCTGGGTGAACGACCGCTTTCGCAGGTGTGCGACGTCGACAACGTCCATGGCGTGCTCGATGGACGCGTGGTGCCTGTGCCTGGCGGTCTGTAAGCTGTACCGAGCCTGTTGCACGACGTGCTCCACCCGGAAAGGGCTGGCGAGCAACGATACCTGGGGCACATACGCGAGGAGCTGCACCCGATCCGAGCGATGCAGGCTGCGCAGATCCTGGCCTGCGATCTCGATTCGGCCCTCGTACGGAAGAAGCCCGGCGACCGCTTTGAGCAGTGTCGTCTTGCCAGCCCCATTCGGACCTAGCACTGCGGTGATCTGCCCGTACTGCGCCTGTAAAGAGACGTCGCGCAGCACTTGTCGTGTGCCGAGCGTCACCCGAACGTTCTCGGTCTGTACCGCAGGGTCACCCATCGTAGGCCTCCCGTTGCATGCGAAGGAGCAGCCAAAGGAACACAGGCGCGCCGATGAGACCGGTCACGATGCCCAGCGGGATCTCGGAGCGCCCAGGAAGCACGCGGCCGAGCGCGTCGCATGCAATGAGGAACGCTCCGCCGAGCAAGGCAGAAGTCGGCACCAGACGGCGGTGTTCGGCCCCGACGATCGGTCGAAGCGCGTGCGGCACAATGAGTCCGACGAAGGCGACACCGCCGCCAAGCGACACGGCCGCGCCAGTGAGAACCGCCACCCATACCACGACCCACCTTCGCGTGGCTTTGACATCGACCCCCAGGCTCGCCGCCTCTTCCTCCCCTGAAAGCATGACATCGAGCGCGTGCCCCCAGCCCCAAATGGCGACCGTGCCTGCGACGACCAGCGGCATCGCAAACAACACCTGACGTGGACCCGTCCCACTGACGCTTCCGAGGGACCAAGCCACCATCGTGCGCCCGAGCTCCCACGACTCTTGAGCCATGCTGGTCAGGAAGCTTCCGACGCTCAGAAAGAGCGATGACAGGATGAAGCCGGTGAGCAGTAGAGTGAGAAGGTCTACGCCTGCGCGGAGAAACACCAACAAGATCCCAAGCGCGACGAGCGCTCCCAGCAAGCTGCCGATGGGCAGCACCATTTCAGTCATGTGTGCAGCTGTGGCGCCGGAGAGGGAGCTCACCGCGACGAGCGCGATCTGACCGCCGAGGTTTGCACCGGCCGTGGTGCCGAGGATCGAAGGGCTTGCGAGCGGGTTGCGAAAGAGCCCCTGAACCGCGACCCCCCCGACGGACAACGCCGCGCCGGCCAGGAACGCCGCAAGCAGACGAGCGCCCCGGAGCTGCAACAGCGTCGCGCGCAAGTTTTCGTCACCGAGTGAAGCTGCGCCGGTGAAGAGGGCCAACGCTCCAGCAACGATGACCGCGAGCACGAGCGCAACATGTAGGCGGGTGGCGGACATCCGAGGCTCGCAGAGGGGTACGCGTGCTGCGACTTGTCGTCAATCGGCGTCTTTTTCGCCAGCGCTAGCTCGATCCACTCTACTATTGAAGTCATGCGGTTGCTTGGGCGCTTGGCGTCTTGCTTGGCTTTGAGCTTGTGCGCTTGGGCTGGCTTGGCCTCAGCACAGGACCTCGTGCCGCCCAAAGTGAAGACCCTACCGACCGTGGAGGTCCCTCCCGGAGTCGAGGTGCCTGAGAGCAGCGTCGTCCGTCTACTGGTGCGGATCGAGCCCGACGGATCGGGTGTGGTCGAGCAGTGCGATGCCGATCGGGCCCTTTGCGATATCATCGATGAGGCGATTGCTGACTCCGAGTTCGTGCCAGCCACACGCGAAGGGAATCCCGTTCCATCTCGCGTTCAAGTCGATATTCGCCTCACGTTTCCCCCCAGCACCGACGAGGAGCCGCCGTCAACGTCCAAGATGGCCGTCGTCACCGAAACGATCGAGGAGGACACGACCAAGGAGCTGGTCTTCTCCGAGACCGCGGAAGTCGATGCGCGCACGCAGCAACCCATCCGATTCGACCTCGAAGGCATTCGGAACATTCCTGGTACCCTCGGCGACCCCTTTCGTACGCTGTTGCTCATGCCCTGCGTCGTGCCCATCACGAACGGTCAGCCCTACGGCTACGTGTGCGGCGCACCCCCAGCAGGCACCGCGTACCTTTACGACAACCTTCGCATCCCCCTCCTTTTTCACTCTGCGATCGGGCCGGCGACCATTCACCCGGCGATCGTTCGAGACGTCAAGCTCTACCTCTCCGCGCCGCCAGCTCGCTACGGTCGTTTCACGGGGGGAGTGATGTCCGGGGTCCCGCGTACGATTCCGAACGATCGGGTTCACGGCGAGGCCGAGCTTCGGTCGATCGACGTATCCGGGATGCTCAATGTCCCGCTTCCGAAGGACGGATCCATGACGTTCTCGGGCCGCTATGGGTTCCCCAATCTCCTGCTCGGAGCCCTAAACGTCGATGCGACCGTGGACTACTGGGACTATCAGTACAGGGCGGATGTGGCGATGAGCTCGCGCTCACGCTTCCAGGTGGTGGCGTTTGGGGGCCGCGACAACTCTGTCTTCGACGAAAGCGAACCAAGCCAACGGCTTGCGCTGGATCTCCAGTTCCATCGCGTGGAGACGCGGTTTGTGGGCCAGCTGGACCGGTGGGAAGTCGTCGGGACGATGCTCTATGGCTACGACTTCTCGAATGTCGATGATGGTTCAGCCACGAACATATCGAACGCTCGGGCGAACATCCATCGCTTTGGGCCGAGGTTTTGGGCGATCTATGTGGCGCCCAAGTTTCAAGTGCGTCTAGGAGGCGACGTGGCTGGCTTGTTCGGTCCCGTCAGCTGCCAAGTCGATCCTTTCGCGGATATCCCGACCCCTTGCGATCCCACTTTCGCCGCTCAAACCCGCAGGGTCATCGGCGGAGTGTACGCCGAGGCGAACCTGGCGCCGATCACATGGTTGGATCTTTCCCTCGGGGTTCGGGGCGACGTTTGGGGCACGGCCGGGGAACGGGACGCAGGAGTAAGCCCTCGAGCTCGAGCGACGTTTCATGCCTTGGACATTGCGGATGTGTTCGTGGGCTGGGGCTTTGGAATCATGCCCGCAACCTATTCGATTCCCCTTCCGGGTCTTGGCGATGTGCCACTTGAGCCGGGCCTGCAACACGCGAATCAAACCGAAGCCGGTGTGCGTTTCTTCCTTCCCCATCAGCTTATGCTCGAAGCGCGCGGGTACATCAACCTGTACCGTGACCTTCGCTTCGTCGACATCTTCACCAATTCCCAGATCAATGACACATCTGGTTTTGCGGCGGGGTTCATCGACGATGCGGCCGATGGTAAGAGCTACGGGGCGACTTTCTTGCTCCAGCGCCCGTTTCAAATCGGCTTCTCGACGTTCTTTTCCTACACGCTGGGCTTCAGCGACTTGACGGCGACCTCGGTGTTCTTCGACGGAACGGCACCTCAAGAGTTCGACTACACTCCATCCTACGATGTAAGGCATGTCTTGAACGCGGTGTTGGCGTGGCAAGCGAAGTTCGGGCTAATGGTGAGCGGTCGTTTGTCGACGCGTTCAGGCCGTACAGAAGGCTGGGTGTGGCTCGACGATGACGGCGTCGTTCGGCAGTACGGCCAGCGTGTCGCCTGGTTCACGCGGCTTGATGCTCAAATCGCCTACGAGTGGGCGAAGCCAGGTCGGCGCATGCGAATCTCGCTCGAGTGGGTGAACGTCACGCAAGCGCGCGACGCTCAGGCGCTTTCTGACGAGTCGTCCGAAGCTTGCCGCATTCGTGGAGCCCCTCCCGCCGAGCCTTGCCCCCTGATATTCACGACCGCGATCTGGTTTCCCAACCTGTCGTTCCGCGCAACCTTTTGACCGTCAGCCGACTCAGTCTTCGTGAATCAACTCGTCAAAGGCGCGATTGACGTCGTCCATCGATTCGACGAGCAGGTCCTCTGCCTCACCGGAGGGCCCGCCGAGCCGCTGAAGCCGCTGGCCGACCTCGCGGAAGCCCGGCTCACGCTGGAAAACATACTCGTAGTGGAGTCGGGCTTGATCCGGCAGGCTACCTGCCTCGCAGGCCAAGGCGAGCTCGTAGTGAAGCCCGACCGTTTCGGTTGTGGTCTTCTCAGGGCTCTCCAGCCCAGACTGGAAGGCCTCAATCGCATCGCGCGGCTGGCCTTCTTCTAAGTAGATGAGGCCGATCATGGTCCAGCACAGGCAGCGCCTACGCGGGTCGCTCATCGCCACCTGGAACTCGCGTCTCGCGTCCGGGTGCAGCCCCATCTCTTTGTAGGCGATGCCCAGATCGAAGTGTGTGTCGCTATCGTCTTCGTCAACCTGTTCCGCGACGCCGCGCTTAAACTGCTCGAACACGGTCTCGACGTCGATCATCTCGGCGCCTTCGTCGACCGGCGCGATCTCAGCGACCTCCGCAAGCTCTTCCGCGAGCTTCTCTGCAAAGTCGAAGCCCTCGTCACCCGGCTCGAGCTCCTCATATTCGAGCTCGTAGTCCGGTCCGTCGTCGAGTGTGTCGTCCGAGACCAACGCCGCTGGTTCAGCGACCGGAAGGGACGACAGGATGGGTTGTGCAACCGCTGACACACCCGACGATGCGGCTGCCAGCTCCTCGATCTCGCGCGCCTTATCGAGAACGAGCGCATGATCCGGGAGTGTGATCAGCAACTCGCCGACGACTGCGCGCGCCTGGTCGAAGAGTCCTTCCACGAGGTACGCGTCGGCCAACTCGAGAGTGCGTTCCATCAAGCTGGGCGCAATCGCGGCCGACATCGGTCTCACCGAGGTGTTGACTAGTGGCAACGCTTGGAACTGCGCGTAGGTCATCGGCTCGAGGATCGGCAGAGGAATGACGCGGCCGCCCGAGGAGGGTGGTGCTGGAGGCGCCGAGGCGATCGAGTCGCCCGCGTCCATCGATGGCCCGGGAGTCGACGGAACCACTCCGAGCGAGCTTTCTTCCTCGAGCTCTTCCTCGAGGTACATGATTCCCGAGGCGCCGCCGAGGGCCGATGGGCTACTCAGTTGTGACGACGTGCTCACCCCGGAAGTTGCGCCGAGCCCAGACATGGAAACCGACACCGAACCGGTGGGTTCGGGCGGGGCCTGCTGATAGCCCGACCCTGGAGGCACGAAGTGCTGCCCTGAGGCCGATGCGGTCTTTTGGAGCGCCTTTTGGGCTTCCCTGTCGTTCGGACTGAGCTCGAGAATCCGGCGAAGGGCGCTCATCCGCTCCTGCGGGCGCTGTGCCTCCCGGTGGATACGTGCGATCTCCCGATAGACGCTGACTGCCTTGTCGGTCTGAGAGAGCATCAAGAACGCTTCGGCGAGCAGCGAAAGCGTCGACACGTCGCGAGGGTCCGCCTTGAAGCAGATCTGCAGTTTCGCTAGCGCACGCTTCGGGTCGCGCCTGGCGATGTAAGTTTCGGCGAGCTCTTTCGCGACGCGAACGTCGTTGCCACGGTGGTAGAGCAGTCTCTCGGCAACTTTGATGTAGTCATCGAGGCGACCTTGATCCCGTAGCAGGAACGCCCCCTGTTCGAACTCGTCGGCGGCGGGCTGTGTTCGTCCCGCGCGCGAGAGCGCTTCAGCATACTTGATCCGCACCGGGATGTGTTCCGGATCGAGGTCGACCATCTTGCCCAGCATTTCGAGTGCCATGTCGGTGTCGCCGGCACGCATGAAGCTGTTGGCGACATCCTCGAACACGCTCATCGCGTCACTGATCAGCTGGAGCTGCTCGTACATTTCGCCCAGATGCACTTGCGCATCGAGGCGTGAAGGGTCGAGTTTCAGAATCTGCTTGTAGACCGCGATCGCCTTCAGGAAAAAGCCCTGCTGGGCGTAGTGTCCGGCAACCTTTTCGTAGGTCTCGATCGCTTTGCCTCGATCGCCTTTGCGCACGTAGAGGTCGCCGATCTTCAACAACGAGCGAACGTCGCGCTTGTCGGCATCGACCAGCTTTTGGTACTGGGCGATCGCCTTGTCATATTGGCCGCGGGCCTGGTACTTCCTGGCCGCGTCCAGAACCTTATTCCGATTGATGCTCAACGCCCTCGCTCAGCCCCCATGCGTTCAGTACACCCACACAAGTCTACTAATGCCGCACCCCGGCGGTCAATACGGGCTAGGGAGAGAGCTCGTCCAGGAAACGAGTCGAAATCCGACCCTCCTCGAAGGCGGGGTGCGCGAGAACGCGTTGATGCAGCGGAATGTTGGTGCGAATTCCCCCGATGAACGTTTCTGCAAGGGATCTCCGCATCTTTGCGATCGCGTGGGCCCGTGTCGGGGCATGTACGATGAGCTTGGCAATCAGCGGGTCGTAGTGAGGGGGGACGCGCCAGCCGCCATAGACCCCGCTGTCGACCCGGACGCCTGCACCGCCCGCCATGTGGAACTCGGTGATCATCCCCGGCGACGGTGCGAAAGTGACCGGATCCTCGGCGTTGATGCGGCACTCGATGGCGTGTCCGCGTGGGGCGAGGGTGGGCGCGGGTAGCTCGATCGGCAGCCCTTCGGCGATTCGGATCTGTTCTGCGACGAGGTCGACCCCCATAACGAGCTCGGTGACTGGGTGTTCGACTTGGATGCGGGGGTTCATCTCTAGGAAAGTGAGCTCCCCTTTTTCGTCCATCAGAAACTCCAGCGTCCCCGCCGAACGGTAGCCGGTTTCTTTCATCGCGCGGCGAATGGTGGCCGCCATGTCGCTGCGGAGCTCGTCCGACACAACGATGCTCGGGGCTTCTTCGAGGATCTTCTGATGGCGCCGCTGGATCGAGCACTCTCGCTCGCCGAGTACTTGGATGTTTCCGTGTTCGTCGCCCAGGATCTGAAATTCGATGTGCCGTGGTCGTTCGATGTACTTCTCGAAGTACATTGCTTCGTTGCCAAACGCAGCGCGAGCTTCTGCTCTTGCCGTTTCGAACACCGAGCGGAGTGCTCCTTCCGTCTCGATCACGTGCATACCGCGGCCGCCGCCGCCGCTCGAGGCCTTGAGCAGGACGGGAAAGCCGAGCGCCGAAGCCTTCTCGACCGCGTCGTCTATACCCGTCGCGAGCTCCGTGCCTTCGACAATCGGGAGCCCAAGCGATTTCGCCAACGCGCGCGACGTCACTTTGTCGCCCCACTGCCGCATCTGTTCGGGTGTAGGTCCGATGAACTTCAAATCGCACTGCTCGCAGGTTTCTGCGAACTCCGGATTCTCGGAAAGGAAGCCATATCCAGGGTGCACGGCGTCCGCGCCGGTGATCTCCGCCGCAGCGATGATCGCCGGAATATGCAGGTAGCTCCTTCGGGGATCGTCGGGCCCAATACAGATCGCTTCGTCGGCTAGCCGCGTATGTAGCGCTTCGGTGTCGATTTCGCTGTGAACCGCAACTGTGCGGAGGCCGCGCTCACGACAAGACCGAATCACACGTAGCGCGATCTCGCCCCGGTTTGCGATGAGGACTTTCCCGAACACGACTCAGGCGGTCTCGATTCGAAAGAGGCGGTCGCCGTACTCGACGGGCTTACCGTTCTCGACGAGGATCTCGACGATTTTGCCGTCGATCTCCGCCTCAATCTCGTTCATCAACTTCATGGCCTCTACGATGCACAACACCTGGCCAGGCGCGATTTGGTCTCCGAGCTCGACGAAAGCGTTGTCGTCGGGTGATGGCCCGCGGTAGAACGTGCCTACGAACGGGCACGTGACGTACGTGCCCTCGGCTTCCGAGGCTGCTGTCGGTTGAACGGGGTTTGATGCCGCGGGAGAGAGGGCTTGGGCTGGCGCCACTCCCACGACGGGGGCTGGCTCGCGTCGGAGCCTGATGCGGTCGTCATCCTGCTCGACCTCGATCTCGGTGAGGTTTGATTCCTCGAGGAGTTGGATGAGATCGCGAAGTTGATCCAGGTTCAGCTTCATTCTGAATTCTCGTGCCGTAATTGAGTCAGGCGGCAGCGTTCAGATAGTCGATAAGCGCGCGAAGTCCAAGCGTGTAGCTGTTCTTTCCAAAGCCGATCACCGAACCGATACAGACTGAGGCAGTGAGCGACTGGTGACGAAATGATTCCCGCGCCGCTGTGTTCGAAATATGAACCTCCACTGTCGGAAGCCCGCAGGCGGCGATCGCATCTCGGAGGGAAACCGAAGTGTGTGTCAGGCCGCCCGGGTTTATGACGACGCCGTCGAAGGAGTCGCGAGCGTCGTGAAGCCAGTCGATGAGTTGACCCTCCTGGTTGGATTGCCGGCAGTCGGCGGTGGCGCCGAGCTGCTTCGCGAGCCTTTGCAGGGCCCGCTCGACATCTTGCAAGGTAGTCGAGCCGTAGACATCGGGTTCTCGCGTGCCCAACAAATTGAGGTTGGGGCCGTTGAGCACCAAGACTCGTTTCGCCGAGCTCGCCATGACGCTAGAGATTTTCGATCAACTTGGGAGCGCTGACGCGCAGTAGGTACCGGGCCTTGCCGATGTTTCCCCCTGGTTCGAGCGTCAGGGCGACGAAATACTCTTCCGATAGCAAGCGAACCACGGTCGTGAGACGCTCGGTTTTCACCGACACCTCGTCCGTCGTGCCGGTATCGAGCATCTCGGCGGCGCGCTGTATGCCCTTGAGCACAACGCTGTATTCCATCCCCACCGACTCGATGTCGAATGGACTGTCGCCTTTCGAATACTGATCGATCGAGATCCCGTCCGAAGCCATCAGTAGCCCCGCTACTGCGCCGTCCGTTTTCTCGACAAGGTCCTGCAGTATTTCTCTGAACATCACGCCTCCGGTGCCCAATGACCGCACGGACGTGGCCTCGGGTCAAGTATCGAGTCTAGCGTCGTTCGGACGACCGAACGACACCGTGAGCCCACCGCCGTCGGTCTCGGAGAGAGTCAATGTCAGCCCGTGCCGCATGGCGACGTCGTTGGCGATGTGTAACCCCAGTCCCATGCCGTGTGGGTGGCGGGTGCGCGCGTCGCTTCCACGGAAAGAGGGTGCAAGAACGAGTGCTCTGTCGTTTTCCGGAATGCCCGGACCATCGTCCACGACACGGAGTGACCAGGCTTCATCGTTGCCGTCTAGGACGACCGCGACGTGCCCGCCGGCGTCGTTGTACCGAATGGCGTTTTGCACGACATTGCCGAACGCTTGTTCCAGCAACGTGAGATCCCCCGGAAACTGAACTCTGCGTTCTGGTACGGCGAGCTCCAGGGCGATCCGTTTTCGCGTGGCGATCGGTCGATGGCGGTCCACCACACGGTCCACCAGACGATTGAGGTCGATCAGGTCGTGATGCGCCAGTCCCTCACCGGACTGGAGACGCGCCGCAGCGTTGAGATTGTGGAGTAGCGATCCAAGGTACTGGGACTCCTCGATACTCGGCACGATCGCCTTCGCGTCCAGAGATTCACCGGCTTCGACGCGTTGTTGCAGAGATACGAGATGCCCCTGCAAGACGCTGAGTGGCAACATGACGTCGTGGGTCGTGTTGGCGATGTAGTTTCGTAGCGCCGCCTCTCGCTCCCGTAGCGACTCGAGTTGTTCTTGAATCGTGCGCCGACTTTGCTCGAACGCCCGCCCAAGCTCCGCGATCTCGTCATTCCCCTCGACGACGATGGGCTGATCGAACCCCTTGTCGATCCTGCTTACTACTTCGGTCAGCTGACGTACGCGGCGGACGATCGGGCCAGCGGCGAGCAACGAAACGATGACCACCATGATCGAGATCAAGAATGCCGGCATCAGTGCTGCACCGGAAAACCACGGCGGTGGGCCCTTGGCTCGAAGGAGAAGGACCGAGCAAGGACCCTCGTTCCACGGCATGCGGACCGCGAGCTGGGTCCGGCGCCTGTCAAACGACCGAGACGCCGCCACCTCTTTGCCAGCCTCGAGCTGCTCGGCCAGCTCCTTCGGAAACGGCGGATTCTTCGGGTTGAGGCTTCGTAGATCGGTGTCGTAGGCATACACTCTAGGTTCTGCAAAAGGGTGCCCACGTCGGTGCTGTCGCATACCTCGGTGCCGCGGGTGGTCGCCGGGCCACCTTTCCGGGTTGGCCTCGCACCGGTCGCGCCCCCCCGACTCCATGCGATGCATGACGGCTTCTGCCAGCGTCTCCACCCGCACTTGCGAATGGAACCTCGATTGCGTCCACCCGAGCAACACCAGCAACGAAATGGTTGCCACGCCCAAGGTCACCGCGAGTCGTGTACGGAGTTTCATGGTGTGTCCGCGAGGCGATACCCGATGCCCCACACAGTCTCCAGTTGCGTCGCCGCGTCTCCGAGCTTGCTCCGAAGCCTGGAGATGTGGACATCGAGCGTGCGTCTGCTGCCGTCGTGTACGGGGTCGAGAACGGCGTCCGCGATTGCGTCTCGGCTCACGGCCGCGCCTTTTCGACGGGCGAGCAAGGCGAGGATCTCGAACTCCACAGGCGTTAGGGAGAGCGCACCCGCCGTGGTACGAGCCTCACGACGCTCGAGGTCGATCTCGATCGAGCCAACAGCGAGGCGCTGCGTGTCGACGAGATTTGGGCGCCGCAAGCACGCTTGGATACGAGCGATGAGCTCTTCTGGAAAGAAGGGCTTTGTTACGTAGTCATCGGCGCCGAGCTTCAATCCCCGAATCTTGTCCGAGGTGTCATCACGCGCGCTGAGGATCAACACGGGAACTTCCGACTTCAATCGATATCGCTTGAGTAGGTCCATGCCATAGGTCCCTGGCAACATCAGGTCCAAGATGATCAACCGATAGTCGTCGGGCTCGACGTCGCGTGCCTGGTCACCGTCCTTCATCCAGTGCGGATCGAACCCTGCCTGTGAAAGCGTTTGAACCACTTGCTGACCAAGGGCCACGTCGTCTTCCACGAGCAGGATTCGGTTCGACAAGGATTCTCCAGTTACTCGGTGTCGTCATCTTGGTGACGTTCCCAGCGTTCTTGCATCCGCTCCGCTCGGTGTTCGCGCTTCAGCAACCGGAGCTCCTCGCGCTGGGCACAGGTCAGGTTCGCATAGATTTGATCCTCCGTCGTGAAATGGAGGTCGCGAAAGGCGGCGAACTTCTCGGGCCCCCGAGACATTTCCTTGATTTGCTGAATGCGTGCCTGTGCCTGCTCCATGACCGTTCGGATCTGCGCCTCCTGGGCTTCACTGAGGTTCAGCCGCTGGGTCATTTCCGTCAGGTGTTCATTGATTTTTTCGGGAATCCAATGGTGACCCTTGCCATGCGGTCCATGCGGGCTCGCGAACGCGACGGCGCCAACGGCCAGCGCAACGACAAACACGCCCCCAACCAGTGCTCCAATGATCGTTCCCTTGTCATACGACTTCATGAGTGTTCCTTTCTTGGGAGGTCTTGCCTCCTCATGAAGTAAACACCCCGGACCTTAAGCGATTCTTAAGCTAGCATTCCCGACGTGGCTCGCTCGTTTCTAGTCCTCGACATTGAAACCATAGCCGACCCCGAGTTGGCATGGGACGCCGCCGTGGATGGATTCCCGCCGGCCCCCTTCCATCAGGTCGTGGCGCTCGGGGTACTTTGGCTCGACGGCGACCACGAGTTCCAGAAGCTGGGAGCCTTCGGCGGCGAGTCGGACGCGACGCCGGACGAAGCCAAGGTGCTTCAGGAGTTTTCGGACTTCGTAGGGAAGCGACACCCCACGATGGTGACGTTCAACGGTCGCCGGTTTGACCTACCGGTGCTGGCGAACCGCATGCTCAAGCACGGGGTCCCGTTTCCTGCCTATTATGCGAATCGCGAGTACCGCTATCGCTACAGCGACGAAGGCCACATCGACTTGGCGGATCTGCTGACCGACTACGGCGCGAGTAGGATGCCGAGTCTCGATGCACTGGCCCAACTCGTCGGAATGCCCGGCAAGATGGAAGTCGATGGCTCGAAGGTGCAAAGCATGTACGAGCACGGAAGGCACGCCGAGATACGTGACTACTGCCTTCACGACGTGGTCCAGACGACTTTCGTATTCCTACGGGCGGAGCTTCTGCGCGGCCGCCTCAGCGAGCTCGCGTACCGAGAACGCGCGAACGCTCTCTGGGATGCGCTCGAACAAGACGTTCGGGTCGCGACGGTGCTGGAGCAGGCTGACAAGATCCGCGCTCTCCTGAGCGAATAGCTTCGCGTCGCCACGGCCTTTGATGATCTTGAGGACGTGTTTCTGTTATAAAGAAGAGGTGCGGGTTTTTTCTTGTCTTACATGCATCGCAGCGATGGGGGCGTTCGCCGTTTGCGCGGGCACGGCGTACGCGCAGGAAGGTGAAGACGTTCAGATCATCACCGATCCCCCTCCACCAGGCGAACCCCAACAGCCTCCGGAGGTGGAGCCTCCGCCCGCAGACGAGCCATCCGAGAAACCCGAAGAACCGATCGGACATCTCCGCGTAGGTGGGGGGATCGGCTTCGGCTTCGGCACGGACATCACGTTCGTCGGGATCTCTCCGCAGGTGTCCTACATCATCAAGCGCATCGTCGAGCCCGGGGTCGCGCTGCGCTATCAGTACACCAGGGACAGGTTCCCGATCCCCGACGTCACCTGGCACACCTTCGGCGGGTCGCTCTTCGTTCGCCTGTATCCGATTCCGATCCTGTTCTTTCTGATCGAGGGCGAGATCATCAACACCGGGTTCCGCCAGGGAGACTTTCAGTCCGGTCGAGACAACTACGGCAACCTGCTACTCGGCGGTGGTTACATGATGGGCCTTGGGAGGGGTGCGTTCTTCGGTTTCTCGTTGAAGGTGAACGTCTTCACGAACCCGTTCTACCCAAGTCACTTCCCGATCATCTCGGTCGGTGCGGGTTACGCTTTTTGATCTGGCGCTGGCGCCGGCGCTGACGCTGGCACGGTGCCTACGGTGCGCCGTCGAACAGGTCCTTGAACCCGCTTTGAGCGTGTCGGCCGAAGACGATCGTTTCGAGGACGCCGATGCCGGTTTGGTCGCCCATCTTCGCGCGAACGACGTTGTGTACGTGAATGGTGCAGTATTCGTCGGGCTCGACTTCGTCGATCTTCCAACTCTCGTAGCCCGTATCGAGCTCGTCGCGCCACACTGCGTGGCCCCACTCGGGATGCTGGTAGCCGATCCCCATCATTTGGAAGCGAAGCATGGGCTCCAACTCGATGTGTCGCTCCGTGCCGTCCCGTGCCACGAAGTCGAGGGTCGCGCTCTCGGGCCATCTCGTTCCGCTACGCCATCGGATCTGGTGCCGCGCGGTTGCCATCACCTCTTCGTCGGCTTCCATGAGATCCTTCGGCACTTCTTCGTGGTCGCCATAGGTCTTGACGATCGACGCCGCAAGATCCTGCGCGCGGCCGTCCGGCATTTCGCGTGTCAGGAAATGCGTACAGAACCCATCGAAGTGAATTGGGGACCAAATCCAATAGACGCCCGGGTCGGTCGTCAGTTTGCTGGGAGCACCGTCTTCGTATTCACCCACGGGACGCATGCCCCAAGACTTGTCTCGGTTCCCGAGGACTTCGTTTCGATAGATCTCGAACCGGCGGCCCTTGATCGAGAAGAAACCCACCCACGTTCCATATTGAGTGAACCGCTGAGTGTCCATGATGAGCCGAGCGCCGTCGTACATGACGTTCTTCGGCTCTTGGATTGGCGGTGCTTTCGCGTGAAACGTCAGGTCGCACTCAATTTCGGTGCCGTTAGGTTCGATCACCACGCGAACGATCCGCATGGGTTGGACCACTTCGACGCGTAGCGGCCCAGCGGTCGAATCCATAGGGTTGTCGGCCACCCTGCGCGAAACGTGGAACGAATGCTGGACCCCTTCGACCGTGACGCTGAAATGGCCATCCTGTACGAAGCGATGCGGATAGCGACCGAATCCGATCTCGAACAAGAACTTCCCCGTCTTGTCGAACCCGTTGAACCAATAGCGATCGTAGAAGTTGCGGTTGGGAAGACCGGGCTGGTTGACCGGGAAGGGCGCCTGGTGGATCAGGTAGTCGTCGAAGTCGGTGATCATGTCATTCTCCTGAATCGGGCAGGGTGACTCCGCACTCGCGTAGGATGTCTTCGGTGTCTGCTCCGCGCTCGCTAGCCGGTGTGGGGTGTTCCGGAACGGTCCGAGAGAACCTCGGCGCAGCGACGGCCTGTTTCACGCCCGCAACATCGAAGAACGACTTTCGGGCCACGTGATGTGGGTGCTCGAACACCTCGGCCGTCGCGAGCACGGGTGCGAAGCAGGTGTCGGTCCCCTCGAGTAGCTCGCACCACTCGTCGCGCGTCCTCTGCCGAAATAGCTCTACGAGTGTGGGACGAAGCTCGGCCCACCTGTTTGGTTGCAGGTGCTCCATCGGCGCGGGCGCGTCCTCGAGACCGAGCTTGTCGATTAGCTCCTTGTAGAACTGCGGCTCGAGAGCGCCGATCGAGACGTACTTGCCGTCGCTCGTCTCGTACACGTCGTAGAAGGCTGCGCCAGAGTCGAGGAGGTTCTCTCCACGCCTGTCAGACCAAAAGCCCTGCTGCATACCGGCGTACACGGTTGCCATCAGTGCGGCTACCCCGTCGACCATTGCAGCATCGACCACCTGACCCTTCCCGGACTTCCCTGTTTCGAGAAGGGCGGCAAGGACCCCAAACGCGAGCAGGAGCCCGCCGCCTCCGAAGTCTCCCACCAGATTGAGCGGTACCGTGGGGCGCTCGCCTTTGTGCCCGATGCCGTGCAGGGCCCCAGCGAGGGCGATGTAGTTGATGTCGTGGCCAGCGCTCTTCGCGAGCGGGCCTTCCTGACCCCACCCGGTCATTCGCCCGAAGACGAGGCGAGGGTTCAATTCGAGGCAGACCTCGGGGCCCGCTCCAAGGCGCTCCATGACGCCGGGTCGAAACCCTTCGATCAGGGCGTCCGCGGTTTTCACGATCTCGAGCAAAGCGTTCGTGCCATCCGGGCTCTTCAAATCGAGCACGACGCTCTTCTTGCCGCGGCTGAGCAAGTCGAAGGCGGCCTGCAACTGCGACGGCTGAGGACGACCCACGCGAATCACTTCCGCGCCCAGGTCGGCGAGCAGCATTCCGGCGAACGGACAAGGGCCGATGCCGTCGATCTCGATTATCCGGATTCCCTCGAGCGGACCCATTCCTAAACCTCCTTGAGCGCGCGACGCAGTATGATCGAAGCTAGGTTCTCCGCGTCGAACTCGTTTTCTTCGTCGATAATTTCGATCTTCTTCATGTATTGCGCAATGCGAGCCATCTGCATCGAGAATCGCGTCAGCGCCAGAATGGCGTAGTAGTCGAAGCGAGACGCATTGAAGCCTGTGATCTCTTGCCAGCGCGCTATCGTCTCGGCCTGCGTCGGGAAGCCCGGCAGCCGCTCGACCTCGAGGCCTTCGGTGAAGCAGCGGTCCGACGCGAGCCACCAGGCCAGGTCTTGCACGGGATCGCCGAGTCGCACCATCTCCCAATCGAGCAGCGCGACGCAATCTAGACCGTCGAAGATCTGGTTCGCGAGGCGGGAGTCCCCCCAACACAGAGCGATCGGTTGCTCGGCCGGCTTGTTGGCCTCCAGGTATTCGAGCGCTTTCACGATGTCGGGATGCCTCGAAGCTTCCATGCCCCAACGAAAGTAGCCCTGATAGTAGTCGAGTTGTTGGTCGAGGGGCGTCTCCCCGCGCTCGGGCTCTAGGAGATAGTCGAAGTGACCTTCCCAGGAGACGTCGTGCACCTTGCACATAGCCTCGAGCCCGTTCCACCAAAGGGCCTTTCGCTCTCCCTCGGAGAGGTCTTCGGCGACCCAACCTTCATCGTGCATCGGCGGGTTGTCGGAGGGGATGCGACCCTCGACGCGCTCCATGAGATAGAAGGGGACCCCGAGGACCGACTTGTCCTGCTCAGCCCACCGCACTTTGGGCACCGGGACGGCGGAGGTTTCGAGCCCTTGCATCACGCGCGCCTGGAGTCCGACGTCGTAGTTCGGAAACACGATGTACTCCTCGGGCTCCAGCCTCGCGACCAGGCCTTCCTTGTGTGTCACGCCGTCCTTCTCGTAGGCGAGGTCGAACAAAAGGGTGTCGCTCGAAAAACCAGTGCCCAGCGGCTCTTCCAAGTTCTCGATGCGAATGTTCTCCGCCGGGACCGACAGTTTCGCGGCGAGCCAAGTGGCCAACTTGCTCGCCGTCTCGTCGAGGTCCTTCTCTTCGTCTGTAAAGCCCATGTCTAACCTCGTGCGCTTTTGACTGGCCGCGCGACTCTGGCATTTACGTCAATTCAGCTTGGTGGTCGAGCCCGACCACCCGACTTCGGGGGGCGACCAGTCGTTCACCACGCGGGACGATCAGGCCAGCACCGCCGAGATGATCAAGTACACGGCGAGGGCGGCGAGGACGACCTGGAACCAGAGCGCGAAGCGCTCCTTCGAGATCCTGCCTAACAAATGCTTACCGAAATAGGTTCCCCCTATGACGGCGACGATGAGGGTGAGCAAAAGAGGCGCGTATGGGGCGTAGTCGAAGCCCAGTGCCAAGAATGCCGGGATCTTTAGTAGATGGAGCCACGTTTGGCAGACGGCTTTGGTGGCGATAACCTGCTCGTTGTCGAAGTCATCCCGCAGGAAGAAGGGCGCGAGAAAAGGCCCGGTTGCCCCAACGAAGATACTGAGGAGACCCGCCGCCAGGCCGAGGACACCATAGGACCACGTAGGGGGATTTCTAAGCGTCGGCTTGTACCGGCGCCACAGCAAGAAGACAAGAATGAACGCGCCGATCCAAGCGCGGAACCAGGTGAGCTTCGCTTCCGACCAAAGCAGGCTGCCGATCGCGATTCCCAGTACTGCCGGGACCATGAACGTGAAGAAGATCGACCAGCGGATGTGCTTGCGAAATGCCCAGGTGCGCGTCCAATTCGAGGCCAGCTGCACGACGCCGTGAATCGGGACGACCACGCGCGCGGGCATCAACGCGGTCATGACGCCGAGCAGCGTCACGCCGCCCGCCATGCCGAGGATCGCCGAGATCGTGGCGGTCGCGAAGCACGCCAGCACCAGGGTGATCAAGGTCATCGAGTCGAGCACCGGCGGAGGCTAGCATCACCGAAGCGGCTTGCTCGGCTGACGCGCTGGTCTATCGCTTGTTCCAGGCAATCATTCCGCCACGCATCGACGCCATCCGCTTGAACCCGAGTTTCTCGAGCTCGAGGGCAACCCGGCCCGATCTCCGGCCCGACCTGCAAATGGTGATGACCGGCTGCTCCCGATCCCAAGCCTTGGAGGCCTGGTCGACGGTACCGATCGGGATTACCTCCACGCCTTCGATCATTCCATCGGACTCGGCCTCATCGAACTCACGAACGTCGACCATACGAATCGCGCCCTTGTTTTCTGCGACCCACGCTGTCGTGACCTCGGGGACCCCTTCAGGCGTTCGCTCGATGGCGGCCCATCCGCGCTCTGGAAGCGGATCGCCGGACATCGATTCCGGCGGAATCAAACCGCACCGCAGGTTGGCGGGCACCGCTTCGTTGATCTTTTTCGGTTTTGGCAGGTTGAGGTTGTTCATGATCTCCGCGAACTCGGCTTCGGTCTTGCCGTCGCCGACCCTCGGATTGAATTTTTTTTCTTCACCCACGGTCGAAGACGTCCGCCCGCGATAGTCGTGACCCGGCCAGATGATCGTGTCATCGGGGAGAGTGAAGATCTTGTCGTGGATCGAGCGGTAGAGTTTGTTCGGACTACCTTGTTGAAAGTCCGTGCGACCGGTGCCTCGGATGAGGATCGCGTCGCCGGTGAAGACGTTTTCGTGATCCAAGGTAACGAAGGTAACGCATCCATCCGTGTGCCCCGGAGTCGCGCGAACTTCGAACTTCAGACCGCCCGCCTCGAGCGTGCTGCCGTCCTGAACCAGTACGTCTGCACATGCCGCCCCCGCGTTCGCGCCCACCACGGCCTTACTACCGAGTCGTTCACGTAGAAGTCCGGATCCCGTGATGTGATCGGCGTGCGCGTGCGTGTCCATCGTGTAGACGAGCTCGAGCCCTAGCTCATCGAGGAGTTGGATGTCGCGTTCGACCTGGTCGACGACCGGGTCGATCAGGACTGCCTTGCCCGACTCCTCGTCGGCTACGAGATAGGTGTAGGTCCAGGTTTCGTGATCGAAGAGTTGACGAAGTAGCATCGGGTACCTCCCAGGCGATAGCGTGGGACAACGTACGTACCAACGCTAACCATTTGAAATGATAGCCTTCTGACGCAGTTTTGAAAGGACGTTCTGTACCTTTGGCGCACGTGGTGCAATGTAGTCGGGCGCCATGGATTCATTCACACCTCGGAGGAAGCCGCAGAGCGCCAAACGACAGCCCTGATCGATGGATGACTGACTAGCCGAGATTGAGCGTGAGGCCGAGCACGAACTGATAGTCGTTCTTCTCCGGCACCGTTCCGTCCGACCGGGGGAAGGGTTGCTCGGTGCGCAGATAGAGGAACGAGAAGTTGAAACCAAACAACGAGGTCACCAAGATCGAGAGATCGGCGCTGCCCACGTGGTTCGTGTTCCCGATCGTGGTGACGACCACGTTGGTACGCCAATCGAGGAGGAGCTGAATGTCGTCCGCGAAATCGATGTCGGCGAACATTCGCAGCATGAGATAGGCGTCGTTTTGCGGGTCCTCTACCGTGGCTGCCGGATCGATGAGGGACAAATATTGATAGCCAAACGCGGTCTCGAAGTCCCAGTTGACCACATAGGTCGTGATGATGTGCACTCCGATACCGGCAGCGGGCGTCGCGCGTAATCGGATATTCTGGAATTTGTCGTATAGAAGCTGGCCTGTCAGCGCCTTCACATAAACGATGGGGTGCACGTAGATGTCGACGTCGCCGCCAGCGAGATGCCGATTCGCGTTTACAGTGCCGTCCGCCTTGCCAAAGGTCCCGTCGTAGGTGAGTTGCATCCGTGTGAGCGAATCCTCGCGTACGAGTGACCAAAAGGCGTTGAAGGTCAGCTGCTCGGTGTTGCCGCGGTTTGAGCTGAAGCCGAGGCGCATTCTCGTAGACCAGTAGTTTCGTTCCCGAGGTTTGTGCTCGATGATCCCGAGGAGCTCGCTTCGCGGACGCATGACCATCCCGTCGAGCGTTTGCACCACGACCATTTCCGTATCGATCAGCGCGGGGCCGATGAGGTCGTCGCCCTCGGTGAAGATGTAGGTGTTTGCGGCCGGGGAGTGAAGCTCGATGGTCTTCTTCCAATCGAGTGTGAGCAGCTTTAGCTGATCGCTGTCGAACTCGAGGACGCCGTCGCGCATACGCTCGACATTGCCTTTGAGCCACTCGCCCGAAGCCAATCGAATCCAATCGTAGTCGTCACCGAACTCGATCATGAAGTCCTGCGGCAGACCCTCTTCGTCTTTGGAGACGTTGACCGCAGTCGATGGCTCCGGGGTGTCGTCCTTGCCGAAGTCTGCGCTTGGCGCCCTCGTTTCGGGCGCGTCCTCCGGATGCAGCTCCTCCTGGGCCAAGGCTATTGGGGCGCCCCAAAGGCACGACGTCGCAATGGCCAAAGCCATGAGACCCTGCGTGCCCTTCCTACCCAACACCCGGCGCAACACTTCACCGGGACTTATAGGAAGTTTGTCGGACTGCCGTCAATGGTTGTGTCGCTGACGCTGTCTACCGCGAGGTAGATCACGTCTTCGCCTACTTCGACGTTCTCGTTTGGTAGGACCGTGTAGCAGCGCTGGGTGGCTCGAATTTCGGTGACTCGGTCGCGGCCGACGAGAGTGCCCGGCTCGAGCTCCTGGAAACCCGTCCAGGGTGCACCGAACTGGAACTCGGCGCTCGGCTTGGTGATCGTTTCGACGACGTGGACGGTGCGCACATCGTTTCCAGGGGGCTCTATTCCGTGGCTGATTGGGCCGGTAGCCCGCAGGAAGCTCAACGCGATGCGGTAGGCCTTGTCCGAGATTTCCGGGTCGTTGTGTGCACCACATTCGACAGAGAGCGCAGGCACGCCCGCCAGTCTCAGGAAGCCGATGACCACCTTGTCCGCCAGGCCGTACCAAGATTGAACTAGAAACGAAATGCCGATCCGTTTCGCGATCTCGTCGACCGAAGGCACGCCGTTGCTCACGGCGAACGGCGGAGTCGAGGTCGCGGCCGAATGAAGGTCGAGGAACACGTCGAGGTCGCCAAGCACTTCCTTCAGCTCGAGCACACGTTGATGCTCGTACCCCCACGCCTCCTTGCGGAGCGATTCCATGAACGAAAAGTCCCAGAGGCGGTTGAGATCGTCTCCCCCCGGGGTGTGTCGGCGGCCTTGGGACGTCGCCTCGGGGTTTGCGTGAATCAGGAATACCGTCCCGTTGTCGGGTTGGAGCACGCCTTCACGAACTTCGTTGGCGATACGCTCAACCGCGTTGCCACCACACGGCTCGTCTCCATGCATCGAGCCGCAGATCCCGACGTACGGCCTCGGCCAATCCTCGGAAGCCGATACTCTCAGTACGCCCTGCTTCAGCTCTTCTACGAACAACTTCGTTTCTCCGTTTCGCGATCCAGCACCTTTTGGGTCTCATTGAACCAGTGGTCTGCTTCGGCCGGGCTCTTTCCCACGGCCGTAATGCCGAACTTCCCAAACTCGCTCAGTGCTCCGGTGAAGTGAAAGAGCACGCCTGATTCGGACCACGTCTGATAGTGCAGTCCGTTGACGGCTGCAATGTCGAGCAGATCCTCGACCAGAAGGCCCCGGTACCGGTCTGAGCGCATCGAGTCGGTTGCGACGTAGAATTGGGGCTCATCTCGCGGCGTCAGATATAGACCCGTGCCTGGGTCGTATCTTCCATCGGTCATCATCCGAAGGAGCATCATTGGGTGTGTCGTGCCACCCATGCGGAGATTCGTTTCGATAGCGTAGTGCTGCCAAGCGCCGTCATTGGCCTGGACACACAGAAAGTCGACCGCGAGGCGCGCGACAGCTCCCCTGTCTTGAAGGATCTCTGCGACTCGTTGCGCGTCCTGCTGGATGACCATCCGATACGCGGCATGGGCGGGGAAGCGGCACCCGACGTAGATCTGGCCGTCACGACCTTCGACGAGTTGGTCGTGGGTTGAAAGGAGATCGAGACCGCCCGACGGTGAGATTCGCAATTGGCAGCTCGGGGCTCGTTTGTCCGGCGCCTCCACGAATACCTCGACCACGCCGCCTTCACGTTCGAGCTTCTCCAAGAACGTCGTCCAGGCCTGACCCGTATCGACGAACCGCATGTGGTGCAGGGCATCGGCCAATGCCTGTTCTCGTCCTTCGCGGCTGGTTCCGCTTTGGGGGGACGCATGGGCGATCCTACGCAGGTCCATGATCGCGTTGCCCTGGCCACTGAACCCGGTGTTGTGTTTGACCACGACCCTTTCGAGCTCGGGGTGGTCCGACCAAAGCCCGTCCACAGCCTCGACGACCTCCCGCTCGCTTTGGAGGTTTTCCGCGCCCGGGAGCAAGGGAATGCCCGCCTCGCGGAACACGGTGCGCGAGCCGCTCTTGGTCCCGAGCCACAGGAGGTCTGGGTCGACGCCGTAGAGGGGAATGCCCAACGCCGTGGCCAGGCTGCGTTCCGCTTTGGAGACGGTAAAGCAGGTCATCATCGCCTGCTCTGGCCGAATGCATTGTCGGATGCGTTCCATGAGCCTAGGCCGTTGGAGGATCTTTTGGGACAACGGCGTCAAGGAGCTGTCATAGAGCGAAATCACCGTCAGTCGGCGGCGCATGTGCTCGTTGGGGATCCCGCTGATCAGCGAAAGCATGTAGTCAACGGCCGCCGGATGAATCGGTGCCGACGTGACGTACACAACGCGCGCGCGCGGGCGCCGCAGGAGATTCAAAACGAACAACATCCGCTCTTCGTAGTGCAGCACGCCGTCGATTGAGACCGACTCGATCCCGTCGAGCGATAGCGATGGGATGACGACGATGTCACGTGGTTCGGGACCGTCGCTGTTGGTCAGCTCCCAGCGTTCGGAGAGACGCGCCTGCAGCTTTCGAAATGCGGCCATTTCGTCGCTGCTGCCTCCCATGGGTTTTCTATAGCATGGGACTGTGCGAGAAGACTAAGTATGACGGTTCCCGAGAGCGAACAGAATGCGCACGAGGGGCTCTTCAGTTTCCTCTCTCGGCGCAAGTTCCTGAAAGCTGGCTTGGTTGCGGGTGGCGCGTTGCTCGGGGTCGGCGGCGGAGGCCTACTCATTCTTCGCGGGAGCGCTCCCAAGGTGGACGGTCTCCAGGTCTTGGACGCGCACGAATATCAGACTGTGAAAAGCCTCGTTGAGATCATGTTTCCGCGTACCGATGCGATCCCGATCGACGTGGAATCCATGGATCTTCCGCGCGCGTTCGACGAGTTTTTGATGGGCGAGCCCAAACACAACGTGAAGGACCTCAAGAAAGCGCTGGTGTTGATCGAGTTTGGTCCGCTTGTTTTCGATCGGCGAGTTTCTACCTTCTCGCGCCTCGATCCCGAAGCGCGCCTGGATCACTGGAAAGGTTGGGCCACGAGCGACAGCCTACTGAGACGCCAGGTCAGCGTCGCGATGCGAAAATTCTTCAACCTGGTGTTTTTCGATCGCGAAGCGGTTTGGCCTTTCATCGGCTACCCAGGGCCATCGCTCTATCGCAGTCGGAGCGTGAAGCAATGAGCGGGGCTATCATCGATCTGTCGAAGGAGTCGGTCCCGGAGGCCCTCAGTACGGAGGTCTGCATCGTCGGGTCGGGTTGCGGCGGAGCGACTGCGGCGCGTCTGCTGGCCGAGGCCGGTCATGAAGTGATCGTGCTCGAAGAAGGGCGGGACCTCGTAGGGCCGGAGCGCAACCAACGCGATAGCGAAATGTACGATCAGCTCTACATGGACCGCGGAGGTCGAGCGACGTCGGATCTTTCGGTTAGCGTTCTGCAGGGGAGGGTGCTCGGAGGCGGCGGCGTGATCAATGCTTGTGACGTGGTGCCGGCACCCGAGCCGGTGTTGGCGCACTGGGCTGGCAAGTATGGGCTCGAGGATTTCGCGCCGGGCCGTTTCGGTTCGTTCGCGGAAGACGCCCTCGACGATCTGTCAGCGAGTCGCATCCCGGAGAGCCTCGTCAATAGCGCCAACAACAAGCTGCGCATCGGTGCCGAGGCCCTCGGGTATCGCGGAGAGGTCATGATGCACAACCGGGTTGGTTGTCAGGGGCTTGGCACCTGTCTGATCGGTTGTCCTGTGCATGCCAAGCGTAACCCGAGGATGGTGGCGCTACCGAAGGCGATCGCCGCTGGAGCCCGTGTGTTCACGCGCGCTCGGGCCGTGGAGATCCGCCAACCAGGCCAAGAGGTCAAAGAGATTCGCGTACGCACCCTCGACCCGCTCGGCTATCACGAGCAAGGGGAGCTCATGCTTCGAGCCAAGGTCGTGATCGTCGCGGCCAATGCGATTGCGTCGGCACAACTCCTTTTGCGTTCTGGGATTGGCAACCTGCACGTGGGTCGCAACCTCATGCTTCAGCCTCAGTTGCCGGTGATCGGTTTCTTCAAAGAGGAGATCAACGGGTTCGACTTGGTGCCCCAGTCGTACGCCGTGACCGAGTTCGAGCAGGAGGACAACCAGGACCATGGACTGTGGGGCTATCGCATCGAAGGGATCATGGGCACCCCGGGAATCGTGTCGACCTTGCTTCCATTTTCGGGCGCTGAAGCCATGCAGGAGATGGCCCAATACAACCGAATGGCGGCGTCGCTTCTTCTGGCGCCCGATCAGCCGTCCGGACGGGTGGAGGTGGGGCGAGGCGGACGACTGATCATTCAATATGAGCAACGCCCAGACCACCAAGAGCGTCTTCGCCAGGCGGTTTACAACACCGCCCGCATCTATCTCGCGGTGGGGGCGACCCAGGTCGTCGTCCCGACCGGGCCTCCGCTCGTCATCCGCACCACCGGCGACGCGAAAAAGGCACGCGAGATCGCTTTCGCCCCTGCGACGGCTCCGCTAGTCAGCGCCCACCAGCAAGGCACCGTACGAATGGCCCCATCCGAACGAGACGGTGGAGCCGACCCCGACGGTAAGGTCTACGGCACCCGCGACATCTACGTCTTCGATTCCTCTGGTTTCCCAAGCAGTGCATCGAGCCACACCATGACCCCCATCATCGCGGCCTCGCGAATGCTCACCACGAAGTTGTTAACCAGGATCTAGACGCGCCTGCTCAAAATCTCTCGTTCCTCGTGTTCCATGTCGTCTCGAATCGCACGTACCAGCTCGCGCACACCCACCACCAACTTCTCACCCACTGCGGTCTCGTCGAGATCACGGATCACATGGTCCAGCAACTCCCTTTGGGCTTGATGCTCACGGTGCATCAACTCGGCCACTTCCTCCGCAGTGTCACTTTGCTGAGTCAACGATGGAAGTCTGTACTCTTCGTAGTGTAAGTGATCGAGCAACGTCGACCCAAGCGCTTGCAGCTGCTGCCGCAACGCGATGACCGTTGCCGGATTGCCGCCGCGCGCTTCTTCGGTGAGCGTTTCCACACGAGAGAGTTGTTCGGAGATCCGGCTGTGCTCACTTCGGATGCGCTCCCGGATCTCTTCGGCTGTGGGCGTGTCGGAACTAGATTCCATCTATGCTGCGGCAAGCTGTCGACGTCGCTCTGCTAGTGTGAGCGGCTTGCTCACCTCCTTGATGCCATCATACTCGTCTTGGGCCTGCTTGTGGTACCAGTCGGGATAGAAGTTCTTGCACCACCTGCGGAAGTCGGCGACCGGGCCGTCGCCGTCGCACAGCATCGGGCGCTCGAAGAAGGCCTTGTGCTCCCAGATCGGCGTGTCCTCTTCTAGCTGCCGAGCGATTTCTTTGGTGAAAGCCTTTCCGACGCCCGCGGTGATGTCTGCCCCTCCCATCTTCTTCACGGTAAAGGAGAAGCGAACGTCGCAGTGCTCGTCGTCGATGGGAGTCACCGACGCCATATTGGTGGTTTCGACGATGCCTCGGAAGCGGCTCAGCGAGAATCCGAAGCCGTGCACGTCGACATCGAGCTCGCCCTTCACCTCCCCTTGGGGTGTCTCGTAGATCGTATCGGTGACCATTTTGATGCGCGGGTATTCGAGCTCCATCGTATGGGGTTGCGGGACGATGTTCATTCCGTGCACGTACCTGAAATGCGCCTTGTCGACTACGTTCTCGCACATGTCTTGGTTGTGCGTGCGTAGCTTCCAACGTTGCCGCCAGTACGGCGTCCAATCGTCGTTGTTCCATTCGGGGATTTCGGGCGTCATCCAGGCGGGTTCCTTTCCTTCGATGTCGTGCCAGACCATGATCAGCCCGTTGACCTCGTGAACGGGCCAGGCCGTGATGTTCGCTTTTCGAGGAAGGTGCTGCGCGTAGGGGACCTCGGTGCACTTGCCGGCGCCATTGAACTTCCACGCGTGGAAGGGACACACGATACCGTCCCCTTCGACCTTGCCGCCATGTCCGAGGTGCGCACCCATATGGGGACAGAACGCGTCCAGTACATTCACCTCTCCATTCTCGGTGCGGAACATCACGAGGTCGACGCCGAAGTACTCGAGCGGCTTGACCTCGCCCGGCTGGATCTCGTCCGAATACGCCACCTGAAACCAACCTCGGGGGTAACGTGGAATCGGAAATCGCGGTTGTTTGCTCATGTGTGCTCTCCCATTTCTATTTGTGCTCGCATCCTGGCTACTCGGCGGCGTCCGCCCGTTGCTTCCGAGGCGTGTAGAACTGCGCGTACCAACGTCGGAACTCGCCGATGGGCCCGTCCCCGTCACAGAGCATCGGGCGGTCGAGGTAGATCTTGTTTTCCCAGATCTGCACGTCTTGTAGGTAGCCGTCGCGCATGTTGTCGATGAAGTGAGCGACTAGGTCGTCGGTCATGTCCTTGGTCACCTTCATCGACACCCCGAAACTCAGCATCACGTGCTCCTCGTCGATGGGCGTGTGCGCGTTGATGATCACGCCGAGGCCCTTGCCGTGCAGCTTCGTGACTTGATACGCCGGCTCGTAGTATGTCGCGGTCGACTCGAACTCATCGGATCCGCCGTGGACCGGATAGGCGACGGCCTTGATCTTTTGCTGGCCGATGTGGTCCTTGTACGTATTGCTGAACGAGCCGGGAACCGGGTGGGTGTTGTGCACCGGAATGAAGTGTCCCGCGTCGGCGAGGTTTTCGGCGATCGCCAGTGGCGGCGTCTTGATCTGGAGCTTGGCGTAGTTCCACGGCAGGAACTCGGGATCTTCGTACTCGTCGAGGACCGGAACTTCCCAATCGGGCTCGCCTTTTTCTCGGTCATGCCAAACGAAGATCATCCCGTTGCGTTCATGCACCGGCCAGCACGCCACTCGGGCCTTTGGCGGAATACGCTTGGCGTACGGAATTTCGACGCACTTGCCGCCGCTGTCGAATTTCCACGCATGGAATGGACAGACGATCCCCTCACCTTCGATCTTCCCGCCGTAGCCGAGGTGCGCCCCCATGTGCGGGCAGTAGGCGTCGAGGACTTTGGGTTCCCCCGACTCGGTTCGGAAAAGGACGAGCTCTTGGCCGAAGCGCTTCATCGGCACCACTTGCCCAGACTCCAGCTCATCCGAGAACATCAGTAGAAACCACCCACGCGCAAAGCCAGCCCACGGATCGTTCTTCGCCGTTTCGTTCATCGAGGACACTCCAATCGTCGTTCCAGCGCAGACGAATGCATCGCTGGACAACTAGAACGTGTTTCAATTTCCGTGCCACGGCGCTCTCTTGCTTTACCCCTTGTAAACCGCATTTTCCTAAGGGATTTTGGCGAAAAAACTGCGCAGGGCGGCACCGAGACGCAGGCGATGCGTCGTCCCGTCGGTTTGGAGGCATGAGGCCGGGCCGCCCCGCCGACTACGCCGTGGTACCGTTTTCACTCCCTGGTGATGATTCGACAATCTGTTTGGATCGGCTTTGCGCCACTGGTTTTGATGCTCGGGCTCGGTGCCGGCGTCGTGGCCGATTCATCGGCGCAGCTCGCCGCACGCTGGACGAGCGGTGCGCATCGCGATCCGGGCAATGTGGATCGAAACACGTATCGGCATCCCAGCGAGACGCTCGAGTTCTTCGGCCTCGAACCGACGATGACGGTCGTCGAGATTTGGCCGAGCCGGGGGTGGTACACGGAAATTCTTGCCCCGTTCTTCAGGGCCGACGGGAAGTACTACGCCGCCGGCTTTGCGCTGACCGCGAAGCGAACACCAGAGTGGCGAAAAAAGATGCAGCGCGATTTTCAAAAGAAGCTCGACGCGCGCCCGAACTTGTACGACCGCGTGGTGGTGACCGAGCTGTCGATCCCGGAGCGCGCCCAAATCGCGCCTCCCGGAACGGTGAACATGGTGCTCACCTTTCGAAACGTCCATAATTGGATGAAGGGCGACTATGCGCCACAGATGTTCGATGCGATGTACGAGGCCCTCGAGCCCGGCGGCGTCTTGGGCGTCGTAGAGCACCGCGCCAAGCCAGGTACGAGCCTCGAAAAGATGATCGAAAGCGGCTACGTGACCGAGGCAGAGGTGAAGAAGCTCGCCAAGCAGGCGGGCTTTCGGTTCGCAGCGGCCTCCGAGGTCAACGCGAATTCAAAGGATACGGCGGACCATCCGATGGGTGTCTGGACCCTGCCTCCAACCCTGCGGCTCGGCGACAAAGACCGCGAAAAATACATCGCGATAGGCGAAAGCGACCGAATGACCCTCAAGTTCATCAAGCCCAAGAGGCGGCGCGGCGACAAGTGACGGTAGCTTCGAAGTTCCCCTTTTTTTGATGAGCAAATCCAATATACTCGCCCGATGATGAAGTGGTCTTCGCTTGGCTTGCCCGCCGCGATTCGCGGCTGGGTGCTCACGTGTAGCTTTGTCGCGTTCGGTTTCTTGGGCTGCGCGCCGACGGAGTCGGGTGGTGGTACGGGTGGAACAGGGGCGACCGGTGGAGCTGGTGGCTCGGGGCCTGCGCCCCGACTGGTGGTTACGGCAGACTGGCTGAATCAATCGCTTACCCTTCTCGACTACGCGAAGCTGACCGACGGGGAGAGCGACGCGGAGGCATCGATCGTCGGCATTATCGACTTGTCAGCCTGGGAGCCCGGCCCGCTGGAGGTCGAGATCACGCCTGACGGAACGACGGCGGTCGTGTCGGTCGGGCCTGGATTCTTTGACGGGTTCTCGATCATCGGGTCACCGGATGTGCCTTCCGGGGGCACGCTGCTCGTGGTCGACCTCGAGACCGGCGAAGCGGAATCAATCGAGACCGAAGACGTGCCCATGGGGATCGCGATCAGCCCCGACGGCGCGCTTGCGTACACGGCCAACTACGGGATGACAGGTGCACCTGGTGACAGTCTTTCGGTGATCGACATCGCGTCGCGCGAGGTCGTCGAAGAGATCTTCGTTGGATCTAGGCCGGAGCAAGTGCGCTTAAGCCCAGACGGCACGCTCGGGGCGATCAACGTCACTGGTGAAGACGGCGTTCGCGTTTTCCAGACGTCCGACATCGCCGGCACGCTGACCGACGTCGTCGCGACCGGCAACGATTCCTCGGACCTCACGTTTATCGATGGCAACGATCGACTCGTCGTGGCCAACAGCCTAGGCTTCGAC
>CAXMND010000145.1:0-8981 GCA_964194675.1 uncultured Coxiellaceae bacterium
TGCTTGGAGGAGGGAAGCGATATGGCGAGGACATGGGTTTTGGTTGCACACGAAGCGGGCGCACGCCTGTTCGAGAATCTGGGACCGGGGAAGGGGCTGCGGCTCTTGGAGGGCATCGACCACCCTGAAGGACGCCAGCGAGACAGCGACTTCGACGCGGATCGCCCAGGACGATCCTTTCAGCGGAACGCGGGTGACGTTCGCCGGAGCGCCATGAGTCGTTCCGAGGGTCCGCACGACCGCGCGATCTCCGATTTCGCGAGGGCATTGGTCGGCAAGTTGCAGCACGCCCGCACTGCAGGTCAGTACGACCGTCTGGTCCTCGTGGCCCCCCCGAAGTTCTTGGGGTTGCTGCGGTCTTCCCTCGACGCGCCGACCGAGGCGTGTGTCGTTGGATCGCTGAATAAGGATCTTGCTGCGAGCGATCAGAAAGAGCTCGTGAAGCAGCTTGGCGAGGTGATCGCCGTTTGACCAACCGCTCGTTCGCGAGCGCACGACACAGATGAGGTAGATAGTGGCGAACTTTGAAATGCCCGTGTCCGAGTACATGAGTAGCCCCGTCGAGACGATTCGAATCGGGGAGAGCCTGATCGCAGCCAATGAGTCGTTCTCGGAACGGGGGGTATCCGCGCTCGGTGTGGTCAACGATGATGGTGAGCTCAAAGGGGTCGTTTCACGAACGGACATCTTGCACGCTGCGGTCTTCACCACGGGGCAGACGTTCCGAGTGCCCGACCGGCCGGTCGAGGAGCTCATGCAATCGCCGGCCATTCAGGTCGCGCCCGAGGATCCGCTCGCGGCTGCTGCCAAGGCCATGCTGAAGAATCACGTCCACCGCGTGTTCGTTACGCGCTCCGGCAAGTTGGAGGGCGTGGTGTCAACCCGGGATCTGATGCGCGCGGTTCGCGAGAAGCGAGTCAAGACACCGATCGCCGAGATCGCCTCGGGCTCGGTGGTGAAGCTCAAGGCCGAGGACCCCATCGCGCTCGCCGTCGACCGCCTCGACGTATCGAACAAGCACGGCCTAGTGGTGGTCGAAGGCGATTTTCCGGTCGGCGTCTTCGATCAAGCCTGCGCATTGGAGTCGCGCCGTCTGCCGCCACAGACCGCGGTTGAGCACGTGATGAACGTCCGCATTCTGATCCTGCCGGCCGGCATCGGAATCGGCCGAGCCGCCGAGCAAGCCCTCGGAATGAACGTGCGCCGAATCTTGATCGAGAACGATCGGGGCGTGACGGGGATCGTCGGGGGCTTGGACTTCGCGAGGGTGATGGCGTAGTCGGCAGCGGCAGCGGCAGCGGCAGCGGCAGCGGCAGCGGCAGCGACAGCGACAGCGATAGTGTCAGCGTCAGCGCCAGTGTCAGCGTCGGACCACGTGTACGGGTCCGAGCAGGCGACATATCGCCCTGATCACTCCGGCTTGTTACCCGAGTCGGGTTCGTAGGGTTCTCTCTTGCGTTCCAAATCGACCTCGAGGAAAGGGTACGCTTCTGGAAGGCGATCAATGTTGCCTTCGGGCGGTTCGGCCTTGGCCTCGGGTTCGTACACCTCTTCCTGTCGAATTTCAGTCGCCTGGCCGGCCCGGACGCGTCCGGTGCCACATGCGGCTAGCGTGGCGAGTGCCGTGACCGCTAGTAGGGCTCCTGCCAACCGTCTCACCGCGCAGGCTCCCGGCGTTCTTCATCCGTCAGTGCTGGTGTGACGTCGACCAAGGTATGGCACTGGCTGCACGCCGCTAGGAGTTGCCCAAAGATCTCGGCTTGACCCCGAGTCGTAGGCCTGGCCTCACGAGGCTCTCCCGGCGCAGGTACGTAGTCGTCCTCCGCGGTGCTTCCCTCGACCGCGGCGGCGAACGCGAGGTCATGAACCTCGTAGGCCAGCCGAGTCGCTCCCGGGGGGCTTTCGGCGTCCGGCCTTTTTGGACCATGAAGCGGGGCCTCGGCCAAGGTTCGCGCGGCCTTCTGGAAAGTCTCGGGAGAATCGCTCAGCAGCGCTTCCCACATTCGCTCAACCGCCCAGTAGTGACGCCTCATATGCATCGTGAGATCCTCTCCGTCCGGAGCGGGGTCGAGCTTGATCGGGGGTCCGCGGTCGAGGACGTGATGGCATTGCCCGCAAGCGTAGGACAAGCGAGCAAACGCCATGCAAGCCTCCTCGAGGTCGCTACCTTCGCGCACCTGTTCGGCGAGCTCTCTCGTGATGCGCGCATACTCTCTACCTTGTTCAGGGAACGGCACGTGCTCCATGAAAAACGCGAGCTTCCGCATCGACTGCCGGGCCACTGGGAGGTCGCCTCGAATCAGGGCGTTCCTCGCGGCGATCGAGAGTCCCGCGTGGTCGGCCATCACCTGGTCGAAGTTTGCGGGGATCTTCGTCCGAGAGAGGTCCTCGACCCCGGCGTCATTCTTCGGTCCGCATTCGCAGCCGCTGAGCGCCGCAAGCCACAGACCCAGTAACACGATCCGCCCGGCCATGATTCTCGCCTATGATGCCCTTTGGAGGCGTTTGTTCAAGATGGGCGCCTCACCCGTCGTGGTGGGTCAAGAGAAGGGGAACCTCGCTGTCGTGGAGTAGCCGCCTCGCGACGCTCCCGATGAGGAGGCGCTCTATGCCGCTCTTTCCAGTCGTGCCCGCGCAGATCAACGTTGCCCCAACCTCGTCGGCTACTTTGAGAATCCCCGCAGCAGGATCCCCGGTGACCAAGTGTGTTTGGATGGCTTGCGCGTCGATGGAAAACAGCTCCTTGGCATCGCTCTGGAGCATCCCTTCGAGTCCCAGGCGTAGGGCTTCACGCCGCTTCTCGGCGGCCTCACCGACGACGGCTCCCCGATCTGTGTACTCGCCCCAGACGTCGAGGTAGGTGTGAACGAGGTGGAGGGACCCGTGGGAGACGCCATGGATTGCGCGTGCAACCTCGGCGGCGTGTTTGGCTGGCGCCGAAAAATCGTAGGCGATGACGATCGAGCTCGGGACGCGACCACCCTTAGGCGGAACGACGATGATCGGGGTGTGCACGGTTTTGATCACTCGCTCGGTGATGCTTCCGTACATGAGCTTCGCAACGCCGCTTCGACCATGCGTGCCAACGACGACCAAGTCCACGTCGTGCTCTTTGGCGTAGTCTCGAATGACCTCGTGGACCGTCCCCTCACGGATTGCCGTGAAGTGCTCCAGGCCTGCTTCCGTGATCGTTTGGGCTTGCTGGTCGAGTGCCTCTTGCGCATCGTTGAGGATGCGGGTGACGGCCTCCGGACCCGGGCTGTAAGAGAGATCCATCAGGAGATACGTGGGAACGACCGGCGTGTGCAATAGGTGAAGCTTAGCCGAGGATTGCTTGGCGAGCGCGATCGCATAGTTGACCGCGAGCTCGGCGTTCTCGGAGAAGTCAGTAGGGACGAGGATTTGGTTGATCTGCATCTCGAGTGCAAGGACTGCGCCAGAAGTCTTAGCAGGATTTGCTGCAACCCGGCACGAAACTTCTGCGTGGCTTCGGAATCTTTCGCAGAATGTGCGCGTTTTTGGATATGCTTTCGGTTCGAATCCGCTGTCTCGTAGTGGCACGTTGCTTGATACACAGAGGGTGAGCTCATGGACAAACCCAAGACGATTCTGGTCGGCACGGACTTCTCGGACGTTTCGGACGAGGCCCTTCGAACTGCAGCGCTCTACGCCAAGACGTTTGGCTCGCGTGTGTTGGTCGCCCACGTGTTCGATCCGACTCCGAACGTGCCGCCGGTCGTTTGGTCTCGACCGGACCTCCTCGAGCGCAGCATTCGAGTCGAGATCGAGGAGGCTATTCGAGAGACGCTCAGCGGTAGGACCGCATCGCTCCTCAAGGATGTTCCCGAGGTCGAGCTCAGTGTGTGTCAGCACCCCTCGGCTGGCCGTGCCCTTTGCGAGATCGCAGAAGATGAGGGCGTCGATCTTCTGATCTTGGGGTCTCACGGTAGAAGTGGATTGTCCCGAGCTTTTCTTGGGAGCGTCGCGGAGAAAGTGGTGCGTCACGCCTCGTGCCCCGTGCTGGTCGTGCGTGAACGGCGAAAAGACGAAAAAGGTGGAGAATAACTGATGTCACTCATCCCACGATTGGTTGTGGCGTACGATTTTTCAGACCCTGCGCGGCGCGCCTTCGAGCTTGGCGTCTTCTTGGGTCGGCAGCTCGCGGCGGAGATCCACGTGGTCACCGTGCTCGACTCTAGTGACGACAAAGATGCATCGGAGGCTCCGCGAGAGCTGGACGATCTCCGCAAGCTTCTCGAAATGCAGACCCGCGGCGCCGTAAAAGGCGACGACCTTCGGATGCAGTGCCATGCGGTGGCTGGCGATCCTGCCGACTCGATCGTGGCCATGGCTCGCGAGATCGACGCGCCGCTGATCGTGTGTGGCACGACTGGCAAAGGAGCCGTCGCACGAACCCTGCTAGGGAGCGTGTCTCACGAACTCGTCCACCGGAGCGGCGCCATCGTCATGTCGGTTCCGTAGACTACGAACCCGGCCCGACGAACGGCGCCTCCGGCGAGAGGACTTCCGGTCGTCAAGGCCCTCGCTCGAGACTCGAAGCCGCACCTTGAGGCCGGATTTCATCTCGTCGGCCGGAAGCATTGCCAGCCGTCGTCGTGGTTCTTGCAGTGGCTCGCCCTACCGCGCGTAGTCTTCGATCGATCGGTTTGGGGGCTCGTCCTCGCCAATGTTTGCTCCCTGGTGGCCGTCGTATCCGCTTTGAAGCTCGTTCAGGATTTACAGGCAGTGAAATCGCCCCTGCCGTTCCCCATGTTCTAGGTCGGTTACGTGTGCTGCGGGAGATGTTGGAACCGGCGTGAAAAGAAGGGTATAGGCCCTCTCAAAGGAGAGCCTATGCGTAAAGAAGGGATCTACATCGTTGCGATGGTCGCGTGCCTCGTGGCCTTTGGTTGCACATCCAAAGACGCGGCCCCCGCCGAACCCCAAAAGGAGCCGCCGAAAGCCGAGCCAGAAGCGGCCCCCTCCGAGCCAGTTGCCGCAAAGGACCCTGCGGTCGAAGCGCAAGAGATCTTTCAAGCGCGCTGCGTGACCTGTCACGGCACCACCGGCAAAGGCGACGGGCCGGGTTCCGCGGCCCTCGACCCGAAGCCCCGCAACTATACTTCGGCCGACTGGCAGAAGTCCGTCACCGACGAGCATCTCGCGAAGATCATCGTCGAGGGCGGGGCAGCCGTCGGTCTCAGCCCGCTGATGCCTCCGAATCCCGATCTGGTCGGTAGGCCGGAAGTGGTGGGCGCGCTGGTCGCCGTGATTCGGAGTTTCGGCAACCAGTAGTATCGGGTAGAGTCTGAGATCCATCCGGAGGCGCACCATGACCCTTGAAGGAACGATGCTCTCGAAGATCGAGCACTGGTCGAACACCAAAGGAAGCGCGAACGCGCTCCACGAGCTGAACGCCGACGACAGATGGGACACCACGACCTGGGCAGAGGTTTGGACGGACGTTCGGCGGGTTGGTAAGGGGCTGATGTCTCTGGGGCTAGAGCCGGGGGAGTGCGTGGCCATCGTCGGTAAGAACCGATCGGACTGGATGATTTGCCAACACGGCATCAACGCCGCGCAAGGAATTCCAGCCCCGCTCTATACGACGCTCCTGACGGATCAAATCGCATACATCATCGACAACGCGCAGGCAAAGATCGTCATCTGCGACGAGCAGGATCAACTCGACAAGTACCTCACGATCGCGAACGGCGAGAGCACTATCGAGCACATCATCACGATGGATGACCTCGGCTCCGACGACCCGCGCGTCCGTACGCTCGCTGAGTTGATGAAGCTCGGGGACGACGTCGACGATTCCACGCTCGATACACGGCTTGATGCTGTCGACAAAGACGACGTCGCGCTTCTCATCTATACGTCTGGAACCACGGGGCTGCCCAAGGGCGCCATGCTGACCCATCGCGGGATCGAGCTTATCGGGGACGCGATGCCTGTGGTGTTTCCGACCCTCGTCGAGGCTGAGACGCGCATCGTGAGCTATCTTCCTTTGTGCCACGCCGCAGAGCAGGGGATCGTCAACTTCGCTGGCTTCAGCATCGGTGGCGAAGCCTATTTCTGCCGCGACCTCACGCAGATCAAAGACTACTTGGTCAAGGTGCACCCCACGGTATTCCTTGCCGTTCCTCGCGTGTGGGAGAAGTTCGAAGCCGCGCTTCGCGGAAAGCTCGCGGAGGCGACCGGGCTCAAGGCGAAGCTTGCCACCTGGGCCATGGAAACCGAGCTCGCTGCCTTCAAACAGGAGTCCGCCACCGGGCGCCCGGTTTCGAGCCTCTCGCGCAAACTCGCCAACAAGCTCGTGATCTCCAAGATCAAGGAAGCGCTTGGATTGGATGCCCTTAACGTTGCCGTGAGTGGCGCCGCGCCGATCTCGACGTCGACTCTCGAGTTTTTTGCCTCGATCGGGATCCTGATTCACGAGGGCTATGGCATGACGGAGACGACCGCGATTGCCTCAATGCAGCCGTATGGAAAGCCGAAGTTTGGCACGATAGGAAAGCCGCTCCCCGGCGTCGAGGTGAAGATCGCGGAAGACGGCGAGATCTTGCTACGAGGCGACAACATGGTGAAGGGCTACTTCCGCCTACCCGACAGGACGGCGGAACTCTACGATGACGAAGGCTGGATGTATACCGGCGACCTCGGCCGTATCGACGACGAAGGCTTCATTTCGATCACCGGTCGCAAGAAAGACCTCATCATCACTGCAGGTGGTAAGAACGTCGCCCCGGCCGAGATGGAAGGGTACCTACAGGCGATTCCGGGTGTCGGTCAGGCGGTGGTCGTGGGCGACCGGCAGCCATATCTCGCTGCGCTCATCGTGCTCGACCCCGAGGCGCTGCCAGCGCTCGAAGAGGCTTCGGGTATTTCTGGCCTCTCTGACGTCGAGACGGCCGCGAGGAGCTCCGACGTGAAACGCTTCATCGAGGAGCAGATGCAAGAAGTCTGCAACGCCAAGGTGGCGCGGTACCAGACCATCAAGAAGATCCAGATCCTGCCCACGGTCTTTAGCGTGGAGGGCGGCGAGCTCACACCCACCTTGAAGGTGAAGCGGAACATCGTGAACGATAAGTATGCGGATGAGATCGCGGCTTTTTATGCGGGGGGGACTGTGCACCAGCAGGCAAGGGCCTAGAGATCAGCGACAGTGCCAGCGAGAGCGCCAGCGAATAGGAGGTCGATATGGGAAAGCCAGTTTGTGTGGTCATCGGAATCGGTCCTAAGAACGGGCGGGCGTTTGCTTCCCGGTTCGCGAAGGAAGGCTATGCGGTGGCGCTGCTCTCTCGCTCGACCGACTACTCGAGCGGTCTTGCCGAAGAGCTCGGCGGCAGAGCCTATGCGTGCGATGTCACTGATCCGGTGGCGATCAAGCGCGCCTTCGCCCAAGTGCGCGACGACCTCGGGGACGTCGACGTTCTTCTCTACAACGCCGGCTCAGGGCAGTTCGGCACATTCGACGACGTGCCGGATGAGGGGTTCGAGAAGGGTTGGCAGATCAATGTGCGGGGGCTTCTGCAGAGCACTCGTGAGGTGGTCGGGCCCATGCGAGAGCGGGGAAGTGGCGCCATCATCGTCACCGGGGCCACCGCATCCCTTCGCGGGAAACCTTTCACAGCTGCCTTCGCATCGGCGAAAGCGGCCCAACGCAGCTTGGCTCAATCGTTCGCACGCCAACTAGGGCCCGAAGGAATCCACGTGGCGTTGGTGATCGTCGACGGCGGCATCGGGACCGACGAGCAGACCGGCGACGAAGGCACAAACCTGAGACCCAGCGATATCGCCGAGACTGTGTACCACCTCGCGACGCAGCCCAAGTCGGCATGGTCGTTCGAGGTAGACGTCCGGCCGTTCAAAGAGAACTGGTAAGCACTGATTGGGCGGGCGCAGCGGGATGTACACAAGAAAGGGCTACTCGCTCAAGGACATGGTGCTCTGGACTCGTCAAGAGACGGTCGTGCTCACCATCATCGCGCTGATCCCAGTCGTCGTTTATGAGATCTTCGGCCAGAAATGGCTCCATCTGCCGTGGCTTCCAATCGCGGTCGTCGGTACGGCCGTCGCCTTCATCGTCAGCTTCCAGAACAACGCGACCTATGACCGCCTTTGGGAAGCGAGAAAAATCTGGGGCGGTATCGTCAATACGTCGCGGGCCTGGGGCATCATGGTCAACGACTTCATCACCAACGACTTCACCGACGACAAGGCCCGACTCGACGAGCTGCACGCCATCCGAAAAGAGCTCATCTTCCGGCACATCGCTTGGATGACTGCGCTGCGACACGCCATGAGGCAGCCGAGGCCCTGGGAGCACTTCCTCGAACACAGAACCAACAGGGAATGGGCCGAGATGATCGGCATAAGGGAACACCAGTATTCTGTCGAAGAGGAGCTCGGGCCCTATCTCTCGAAGGAAGAGTGCGAGCGCGTCTGTTCCAAGTCGAACAAATCGACTCAGATCATCGCTCTCCAGTCGAAGCAGTTGCGCCACCTGAGAACCAGAAACCTGATTGAAAATTTCAGACACATGGAGATGGAGGGTGTTCTGGTGCGTCTCTATGAGCTTCAAGGGAAGTCGGAGCGAATCAAGAACTTCCCCTACCCGAGGCAGTACGCGACCCTCAACTCGAAGTTCATATGGATCTTCATCCTGCTTCTTCCCTTTGGGGTCATGTTCGAGTTCGACAAGATCGGAGCTGAGTTGGCCCTCAACTATCCAGTCATCGGCAACCACTTCGTTTGGCTCGCGGTGCCTTTCAGCGTGGTCGTCATGTGGGTCTTTCACACGATGGAAAGGATCGGGCGCGTCAGCGAAAACCCATTCGAAGGGTCCCCCAACGACGTACCGATCACGACGATCTCCCGAGGGATTGAGATCGATCTACGCGAGATGATCGACGATGACCCTGCATCGATTCCGGCTCCGATCGAGGCCAAGTACGACACGCAGACCTGAGAGG
>CAXMND010000146.1:0-18306 GCA_964194675.1 uncultured Coxiellaceae bacterium
CGTGTCACGTCGAGAACCACGGGCGCTCCGGTTCGGTCACGGTGCAGATGAAGGGCGCGTCGCTCTTTCCCCGCGACATCGGGTTGCAGAGCGAAGCGCCTTGGGTTGATGAGTTGCTACGGGTCGCGAACCGGGATCTTCACCTCACCGCTGTCTCGATGGGGAATCCCCATGCGGTGACATTCGACGATGTCGGAGAGGCCCGCTTCGAGATCGGCGAGGGGCTCCAGCACGACCCACACTTCCCCGAAGGCGTCAATGTAGGTTTCGTGTCCGAACGCGAGGGCAACGCAATGCGCCTCGACGTCCTCGAGCGCGGCGCGGGTTGGACCCAAGCTTGCGGGACGGGTGCCGCTGCCGCTGCGATCGCGGCCGTCGAAACCGGCCGCGCCAAGCGAGGCGAGCCGTTGAGCATCCGATTGCCGGGCGGCACGTTGACGATCACACCGCGCGAGAATGGCGAACCGGTGGAAATGGAAGGCCCTGCGCGTTTCGTCTTTCAGGGTGAAGTCGAGTTCTAGCGTCGATTGCAATATCGGCGACCTGCGTTACCTTAGGCTGATGTCACGTACCTTATTCTTTGTTCTGGGCGTGCTCTCGGTCTTCGTCGTCGCCCTCGGATGCGGTACGGACACCTCCACCTCGCCCGTCGTCCCCGACGAGCTTGGCCGCTGTGCTGACTTCGAACCGCTCCGCAAGCCGCTGTGGGGTGACACCCACATCCACACCAACCTTTCCCTCGACGCGAACCTGCAGGGTACACGCACGAGCCAGGAGGACGCTTACGCGTTTGCCCAAGGCGCGCCGATCGCCCTTCAGCCCTACGACGCCGACGGCACCCCAACCCGGATGGCACAAATGGATCCTCCCCTCGATTTCGTGATGCTGAGCGACCACGCCGAATTTCTCGGGACGATCAGGACCTGCCTCGACTCGGACTCGCCCGCGTACGAGAACCCGACGTGCGAACAGTACCGCGATGCCCTAGAATTCGATGCGCCACCCGCGGAGGTCCGCACCACCTTCGTCCAGCTCAACTTGCTGCTCGCGGCCCAACCTGACAACGCCCAATATCCGGCGCTGTGCGGCCCAGAGAATGTGTACTGCCTAGAAGCCGGCATGGACGTCTGGGCTGAGATCGTCGATGCTGCAGAAGCGGTGTACGACCGCACCGACAGTTGTCAGTTCACCGCGTTTGCGGGCTACGAGTGGAGCGGCGTGCCTGGGGCGAAGAACCTCCACCGCAACGTCATGTTCAAAAACGAGAGCGTAACGGACCTGCCCTACGGCTACTTCGACGAGCCCTATGTCGAGGGCCTTTGGGCGCGACTTCTGCAAGAGTGCATCGATGCGGGCAACGGCTGCGACGTGGTTACGATTCCGCACAACACCAACATCTCGGATGGGATCTACTTCGAGAACAAGATGGCGAACGGCGAGCCATTCACTGCCGAGTATGTCGCGGCGAGAAACGCGATGGAGCCGGTCATCGAGATCTACCAGCACAAGGGCGCGTCGGAATGCCTGCCTGGGGAGACCATCTCCGACGAGCTTTGTGGGTTCGAGATTATCCCGTTTTCAGATATTGCAGCGACGAACCTCGAGATCATCTCGCCGCCCGATCCCACGGGTTTTCTGCGCTACGCGTACGGCGAAGGCATGAAGTTCGAAGCGAGCCTTGGGACCAACCCGTTCCAATATGGCATCACGGCGGCAACGGATACGCACGTTTCGGCCCCGGGTTTCGCCGCGGAGGACGACTTCAAAGGTCACGGGGGCGCGGGTCAGCCGAATCGCTACTTGCCTCCACCGCAGGGATTTCCGGACATAGAGTATCTCAGTCCCGGCGGGCTGACCGCCGTGTGGGCAGAGGAGAACGCCCGTACGGCGATCTTCTCGGCGATCCGCCGCAAGGAGACGTTCGGCACTAGCGGCCCGCGAATTGTCGTTCGCATGTTCGGTGGCTGGGAGTATCCGAATGATTTATGCAACGCCGCCGATCTCGTCGAGCAAGGCTACGCCGGAGGCGTACCGATGGGCGGGACCCTCGATCCACAGCCGGGCTCCTCGGCACCCACGTTCGTCGTATCGGCCAAACAGGACGCGACGAGCGTTCCGCTGCAGCGCATTCAGATCGTGAAGGGCTGGCTCGACGGCGACGCTTACGAAGTGCGCGTCTACGACGACATCGATGGGGATTCAGAAAACGGCGCCAGTGTGGACCTCGACACCTGCGCACCGCAGGGCGAGGGTTTCGGCGACCTCTGCTCGGTCTGGCGGGATCCGGACTTCGACCCCGGCCAGCGAGCCTATTATTACGCGCGGGTCATCGAAAACCCAACCTGCCGCTGGACGACGCATCAGTGCGTCGAGGCCGACTACGACTGTGAGAATCCCACCACTGAGATGGACGCCGACTGCTGTGACCCCACGACTGGCCTGAACGTCGACTTTTGCGACGCCGTCGACTGCAGTGATACGAATAGCCCCCCTCCGGTTCCCGCTGACGCGCAATGCTGTAAACCGCGGGTCGAGCCCGTCATTCAAGAGCGCGCTTGGACATCGCCGATTTGGTATCAACCCCCTAGTTGATGCTCCGCCCACTTCTCCACTTCTTTCTGATCGGTGCGCTGCTGTTCACCGGCAGGGTCGTGTTCCAGGGTCGTGGTGGGGATCCACCGGAGATCACCGTTCAGATGTCCGCCGAGGCCACCGAGGCTCAGGTCGAAAAGGAGATCCGCAATCAAATCCTGCTGAACGAAGCGCGGCGATACGGGTGGTACCACACGGACCCGATCGTTTTCACGCATCTCATTCGCAACATGCGATTCATCGAGCCCGACAGCACCGATGACGACCTCACCCTCTTCAAGCGTGCGCTTGAGATGAAGATGCAGGAGCATGATCCCGTCGTTCGCGCGCGGTTGCTATACCGTGCTCGCGAGGCCCTCGCACACGTGCCCAAAGACCGAATGCCCACGCGAGACGACCTCGAACAGCATCGCGTCGCGCATCAGGATCGGTTCGAACGTGAGGGCAAGCTGCGTTTTGAGCATGTGTTCTTGAGTGGCACCAAGCGTGGCGAAGCCCTGGCTTCCGACGCGGTCGCGATGCGCACACAGTTAGCCGATCTCGGCGATGCAGCACCGCAGGGGCTCGGCGATCCACTTCCCGGCCTTCGTGCCGTGCAATCCTCGACGGCTTCCGAGATCAAAGCGAACTATGGAGAGGAGCTCTCCGTGGTCGTCGGCGAGGGCGTTATCGGGTCGTGGCGCGGCCCTGTCCCCTCGGTCTATGGGGTCCATTTCGTCCGAGTGCTCGAAAAGGAGCCATCGTCGGTCCCGGCCCTAACGCTCATCGAGGCCGAGGTCCGCGCCAACCTGCTTTCCGAGGTCAGGCGCGAACTAAGCAGGGAGCGCATGGAAGCGCTCCGCGAGGCCTACGTCGTTCACGTCGAGAGGGTACCCTGATGGGACGGACGTCACTTTACATCGCCGTCGCGACGTTGTTCATGATGGGTCCCGCGCACGTGTCCGCCCACCCTCTTGCGCCGGCGGTGCTCTCCTTGATGCCGGGCTCCGACGAGGGGACCACCACCATGACGTGGCGCGCCCCAATCAAACGACCCAAGGGCCAAGCCCTAGAACCCCGCGTTCCCGAAGGCTGCGAGCCGCTCGGACCCACCGAGCGTCAGCTCACCGCGAACGACACTGCCGTCATCGATACGACGCTCCTGCGCTGCAACCCGCCCGATCTCGTCGGCTCCGTGATCCGCGTCGATGGTTTCTCCAACTCGACGGTGAATGTCGTCGTGCGCATCGGTAGGCCCGACGGATCGGTTGATCACACGATCATCGATACGAGGACGCCCTCGCTCACAGTCGTCGCGCCCGAAGAAGCCACCCATTCGTTCTTTGATTACTTGGCGCTCGGCATCGCACACTTGGTGACAGGTTGGGATCACGTCACGTTCGTCATCGGCCTTCTCATCCTCTTCGGTTGGCATCGTCGTTTGATCGCTGCGGTCACGGCGTTCACGCTCGGGCACAGCCTCACGCTCGCGCTCTCGATCTTTGGCATTGTGACGGTGCCTCAGGCGTTGGTCGAGGCCCTGATCGCCATGACGATCATCGTGCTTGCCCTCGAGATTCAGTCGGGCGGTCACGGTCCGATCTGGAAGCACCCCTGGTCGCTGCCCGCGGCGCTCGGCCTGCTTCACGGCCTCGGGTTCGCCTCGGTGCTATTCGATGCGGGCCTCCCAGCGGACGAGATTCCCATTGCCCTCTTCGGCTTCAACGTCGGGCTCGAGGTTGGGCAGCTGGGGGTCATCGCCTGCGCTTGGTTGATCTACCGGGTTTTCCGCGGGACGATGCCGACAGGGTGGCGCGACAACCGCATCATTCCTGCGTACATGATCGGGTCCCTCGCCGCGTATTGGGTGATCGAACGCACCTTGGCTGCATTTGGGATTGTGGCCTAGCCCGCTTGGAAGTGGTCGGGGTCGACCATGCCGAAGGCGCTGGCTGCGGTGTCGTGATCCCGGTCGGGCCTTCGGCCCGTTGGTTTGTCCCGCCCCACCGCCCCCACACTAGCGCCTAGATAGTGGCGGAGCTGTGCTGCTGCTTTGTTCTTGTCGAAGGTCGGGTGAGCGCTTTCGATCTCTTCGAGGGCCATGTCCAGATGCTCGAGGAACAGCGTGCATTCTCGAGCGGCCAAGTTGAGACCTGGCCCGCCGATCGACTCATGCGTTCCGAGATCGTTCACGGCACGGGAGAGTGGCCCGCAACGCGCATAGTCGATCCCACGAAGGAGCCGTGGTCCGAAAACCCGGTAGTGTTTGACGAACTCCCGGACGAAATCGACATCACCGAAGTCGCCCCAGTAGTCCGCACCCACCGACGCAACCGAAGCCTTCGCCACGAACGCCCGAAGGATGAACCGAAACGCCCAGACATCCTGGCGCAGGTTTTCCTCGAGCCGTTCCGCTTTGCGGTCTGGGGACCCGGGGCGCGTGATGCTACGAAGCTCCTTAGCAGCCTCTTTGACGGTGGCCCGCACTTCACGAATTCCATTGCGAAGGCGTTCGCCCTCGACCGCGACGCTGCCTTCGACGTGGACCGCGGGCAATGGTCCATCGAGCGCCGTTCGCGCCTTGCCGTGAATCCCTATCGCGAGGGCCTCTATCGATTCGCGGAGCTCCTCGAACTCACCCGCGAGCGTCTGGACCCCCTGCACCAAGAGGAAGCGAGTTAGCTTACGGAGCTCGCGGCGAACGGAAGCCACCACGATGTGCGCGCGATAGATCCCATCGTCTTCGTGAATCTGGCGATCGGCGATCCCCAAGAACCGATGGCTCCGAACCAGCGTCAGGAATGCGATCGCCGTCGTCATCTTCGCCGCGTCGCTCTTCCAGGTCTCGAGGGTCGGGCTGAGGCTCTCGGCATGCACCAACTCGTCCACGTTTGCGAACTCGAGTGGCTCTGGTGGCCGGAAGAAGACGTTTCGCGACAGATCACGCAAGAACAGGTCGCAGCTCGCTTGAAACGACCCCGCGTCGACGACGGGAAGCTCGAGCAGTCGTTGGCTCACCCGGACGCCGTCGGTGAGGGAGCGTTCGAGTGCGCCCAAGGAGGCCTCAGGCTCGATCGCGTCCGCGCTGTCTGGACGACGTCGCGCGCTGGAAACATCCGGGCGCAGACGACCTGCGAGGTCGAGTGCCCAGTCCAGGGCCACGTTCACAGCGTGGAGGTGTGGCCGGAAGTTCGGCACCGGAACCGAGAGCGGGTGGTTCTCCAGATGACGAAAAGCGACGAGCCCAGACAGCGCGGCCTGAAGCGGCAACAACGCATCACCCCGCTGCTCGGTGCTCAAGGCCGCCCGCCACCGTCCCCAGTGCTCGGCATCGTCGGGCGGCCACCGCTCCGCCCACGAAAGAAGGCCCTCGTTGGCCGGCTGGAAACCGCTCTGCATGGGGTTGGATGACCTAAAACAGGCCCGCTTGCCGATCGGTGGGCTCCTCTTTCCCGAGGTGCTCGAACGCGTGTCGAGTCGCCACCCGGCCGCGCGCCGTTCGAGCCAAGAAGCCCTTTTGGAGAAGGTAGGGCTCGTATACGTCTTCGAGCGTGTCGCGCGCCTCGCTCAATGCGGCCGCCAGGGTTTCGATGCCCACGGGACCTCCGTCGTAGTGGTCGATGATGACCGTGAGGTAGCGCCGATCCATTTGGTCGAGCCCGGCCTCGTCGACTTCTAGCCTCGAGAGCGCTTCGTGGGTTGTCTTCCCATCGAGTGTGCCGTCGGACAGCACTTCGGCAAAGTCACGTGCCCGCCTCAAGAGTCGGTTCGCGATGCGAGGCGTACCACGCGAACGTTGCGCGAGCTCCTGCGCCGCTTCGGCCGTGATCGAAAGCCCGAGAAGGCGTGCGCTCCGGTCGATGATCGCTCGGATCGCATCCACGGGGTAATAATCCAAGCGCGCCACATAGCCGAAGCGTGACAGCATCGGATTCGTGAGGAGCCCGGTCCGTGTCGTCGCCCCGACCAGCGTGAATGGCTGCAACGGGAGCTGTAGGGTTTGGGCATAGGGCCCGTCGCCGTTGACGATGTCTATACGAAAGTCTTCGACCGCCGTGTACAGGTTTTCCTCGACCATCGCGTTCAGTCGGTGAATTTCGTCGATGAAGAGCACATCACAAGGCTCGAGCTTGGTCAGCAGGGCCGCGAGTTGGCCTTTGTGCTCGATTGCTGGCCCTGCTGCGGAGTGGAGGGTGACCCCGCGCTCCGAGGCGAGGATCAAGGCGAGCGTGGTCTTCCCGAGCCCGGGTGGCCCGCAGAACAGCGTGTGGTCGACCGGCTCACCACGGCGCCTCGCTGCTTCGACGAAGATGCGCAGATTGTCTTTGATCTGGCCCTGGCCGACGAAGTCATCAAACCGCCCTGGCCGTAGGCTTCGGTCGAAGGCTTGGTCCTCTGACTGCTCGGATGAGGACAGGTTCTCGTTGGTTCGGGCTTCCATCTCGCTCACGATAGCGCCGACAGGGCAGCGCGAAGCAGCCCTTCGACGTTGTGTTCATCTCGTGCCGCAGTGCTCCCGACCGCGGTCTCGGCCTCGCCTCGTTTGTATCCCATCTGAACCAGCGCCCCAACGACCGTGTCGGCGGCCGAATCGGATCGACCCGGAACCGCGCGAAGCCGCACGCCCGTCTTGGTGTCGGCGGCGAAGTCGAGCTTGTCTTGGAGATCGACGAGGATCCGTTCGATCGTCTTGCGACCGACGCCGGTGATGCCTTTGAAGGCAACTTTGTCTTGACGGGCGACCGCATCGTGGAGCTCGCTCGCGTTCATCACACCGATGATCGCCAACGCGAGCTTTGGCCCGATACTGCTGACCTTGAGCAGCGCCCTGAATGCCGCGCGGTCGTGTGCCGTGGCGAACCCAAAAAGGGTCATCGCGTCTTCGCGTACGTTCGTGTGGACGTACAACGCTACCGACCGGCCCGATTCGGATCCGACCAGGCCTCCAGTGCCGAGTGGCAGGAACACCTCGTAGCCGACCCCCCCGACATCCACGATGACCGAGCCATCCGCTTCCCGGTGCTCGATCGTCCCCTTCAGCCTGCCGATCACGTCGCGAGACTAGCAGCTTACTGAACAGATGTCCCGATTTTGACAGCCCCGGATCGGAACGCCTGGATGTGCGTGATCGCCACGGCCAACGCGTCTGACGCGTCGACGTCCGGGGGCGCGCTCAAGCCAAGGAGCGCCATCACGAGGCGACTTACCTGGTTTTTGTCCGCGTTGCCGCGGCCGACCACGGTTCGCTTCACGATCGCCGGGGGGTACTCGTGCACTGCGAGGCTCGACTCGGCCGCGACCAGCAGCGCTACACCGCGCGCATGACCGAGCTTCAACGCCGCGTTGGCGTGCTTGGCGAAGAAGATCTCCTCGACGGCCACCACCTCGGGCGAATGCTCCGCGATCACCCGCTGAAGCCCCTCGTGAATGATCCGCAGGCGATCGGGCAAGGGGGCTTTCCCCGAGATCGCGATCGTCCCCGCTCCGATGTGTCGGAGCCGCGTTCCTTCGAGCTGCACGACCCCCCAGCCGGTTTTTCGGCTGCCTGGGTCTATGCCGAGCACGCGCATGAGCTTAGCCCAACTCGGCGAGCGCTCGCTCGCTCAACTCGAAATCGGCAAACACGTTTTGGACGTCGTCGTAGTCGTCGAGTGCCTCGAAGAGCCGCACGAGCTTTTTGGCGTTGCTCCCGTCTATGACCTTTGGATTGTTCGGAAGGTATGCAAGCGCCGCTTCAGTCACCGTGACCCCGCTATCGTTGATGGCCTTTGACACCGCATCGAGATCGTTGCGCGCCGTGGTGACGACCCATTGATCACCGACCAGCTCGAGGTTTTCAGCGCCTGCCCCGACGGCAACCTCGAACAGGTCTTCTTCGCCCGTGGCTTCCTCATCGAGCCGGATGATGCCTTTTTGTTCGAAAGCCCAAGCCGCTGAGCCGGTGTTTCCGATCTGTCCGTTGTTCTTGTCGAAGATCTTGCGAACATCCGCGATCGTTCGATTGCGGTTGTCGGTCACGACCTCACAAAGAAACAGCGCCCCGTCCGGCCCGATTCCCTCGTACAGGAGCTCTTCATATTGGACGCCTTCGAGCTCACCGGTGCCCTTCTTGATGCCGCGGGTGACGGTGTCGGCTGGCATGTTGGCCGCCCGAGCCGCGTCGAGTGCCCGCCGGAGCCTCGGATTGGCATCCGGATCACCCCCACCGTCGCGAGCCGCGATGGTGATCTCCTTGATGACCTTGGTGAACAATTTCCCACGTGCGGCGTCGGCAGCGCCCTTTTTGCGCTTGATCGTGGACCATTTGCTGTGGCCGCTCATAGAGAAACTCCTATCGGCATGCCCCTGTTATCCAATGCAATTCGGGGTTTTTCAAGGTGCCGAACCGTGAATATGGCTGAAGTCGGTGCGTCCAAGCTCCCATGAAACGCTTCGGACTTCTCTCCATTGCCTCCCTCTTCCTCTTCTCGGGCCTCCTCGGCTGTAACAACGACACCCGTTATTTCTGTGTCGCAGATGGCCCCATCAGCGACCGCGGCTGCTTCCTGTGCCGCGGGGACGAGTGCGACGAGCAACCGGCTCCTACGCGCATCATCTGCATGGACGACGTCGACTGTGCGGTCGGCGAGCTCTGCTCCGATGTCGGTTGCTTACGCGAATGTACCGAGGCGCAAGACTGCGCGATCGGCACGACATGTATCGACGGGCTGTGCCTAAACCCGACCGAGCCCCAGCCGGAGCTTGTCTCCGAGACCAAGCCAGATCCTCCGGTCATCCTGTGCCAGTTCAACTTCGAGTGCGGTGAATCCCGCATCTGTATCGATGGGCAGTGCTTGTTCACCTGCATCGACCAGCCTTGCCCAGACACGCAGCAATGCACTGACGGCGCTTGCCGCCCCTGCACGGACGAGACGTGTCTCACGAACTGCAGCGACGACACCCAATGTGCCGATTACGAGTACTGCTCGCAGTTTCAATGCATCCCGGACACCCGTCCCGAGACCTTCTGTCCTGAAAACGAATGCCAACCCGGGCGTGTGTGTCGTCGAGGCCAATGCCGAACCCCTTGCGACACCGACGACCAGTGCGCGCGCATCGACGCTACGATTCGCTTCTGTGCGCCGGTCGAAGGCGAGAACCTCTGCGTTCGGAGCATCGAGGTGCTTGCCGAATGTCAGCTCAATATCGACTGTGGGCTTGGCGACGAGTGCGTTGATGGTACTTGTGTCGAAGCGTCGGCTTCGCTGTAACGAGAGCCTTTGGCCTCACGCTGATGCAATCGGAGCCGCACTGCTTCGTAGAGGCTGGCGCACCCTACGTACAAGAACCCTGTGCAGAACAGCAGTACGAACGGAACGCTCGACCAACTCTGCGTAACGAACGCGATGACCAACGTCGTTGCGCAGTAGAGCCCGAACAGGATCTCGAGAACGTTGTGCCAAGGCCACTGTCCTCGGTAGCGGCTCGGTTTCGCCGCCTCTCCGTCGATCATCCCGCGCTTGGGCGTCCGCACGAATTCGACGTCACTGCCGAACAACCCCTCGAGGGCCGCGCGGGCGTTGTTGATCGACAGCCCGATCCCGAGAGCCATCATGACGGGCAACTGCTTGATCGCCTGCCAACGGCTCCCGTAAAGATCGTGATGCGCCGTGATGTAGAAGAAAGCCACCGACCCACAGGTTGCGAGAAACAGCGGCGCATCGAGCATCAAGAGCTCGGGGTGTTCCATCTGCCGTCGAATGACCATGTTGGGCAGTTGCAGCAACGCCAGTACGAGCAGAAACACGTATGCGACATTGTTGGTGAGGTGAAAGAAGGCTTCCTGCTTCACTTTCCTCGGGACCGGGGCGCGCATGATCGGGCCAAGCAACTTCCTCGCGGTTTGGATCGAGCCCTTGGCCCATCGGTATTGCTGACTCTTGAAGCTGGTCATGTCGCACGGTAGCTCTGCGGGCGCGCTTGCGTGGGGCACGTAGACGAACTTCCACCCGCGGAGCTGCGCTCGGTAGCTGAGGTCCATATCCTCGGTGATCGTGTCGTGTTGCCAGCCCCCGGCATCCGCGATCGTCGACGTGCGCCACATCCCGGCCGTGCCGTTGAAGTTAAAGAACCGGCCAGAGCGATGTCGGGCCGCGTGCTCGATCACGAAATGCCCGTCGAGCAGCATCGCTTGGCATCGGGTTAGCAGCGAATGCGTGCGATTGAGATGCGCCCACCGCGCCTGTACCATGCCCACCTCAGGATCGACGAAGAAGTGCACCAGGTCTCGGACGATGCTCGGGCCCGGTACGAAGTCGGCATCGAACACGATCAAGAGCTCGCCCTTCGCGTGTTTCATCCCCTCGGCGAGGGCGCCGGCTTTGTATCCGGTGCGGTCTCGCCGATGCAGATACACGATATCGATCCCCTCTTTGCGGAGCGAAGTGCAGGTCGCTCGTGCGATCGCCGAGGTTGCGTCGATCGAGTCGTCGAGCACTTGGATCTCGAGACGGTCGCGTGGGTAGTCGATGTTGGAGGCCGCTTGAATCAGCCGTTCGGCCACGTACACCTCGTTGAACATGGGGAGCTGCACGGTGACCGACGGAAGGTCAGCCTCATGGAAGCGCGCCGAGGGCTCCGTTCGCTCTCGCCGATGACGTAGGTACAGAAACAGCAGTGCGCTTCGGTGAATCCCGTACAGCGCAAGTGCTCCGAGCGTGATCAAGTAAAGGACGATGACAAGCGTCTGCAAAACTGCCCCAACAACCCCGTCCCGTTCCTAATGCGTCGTTGCGGATGCCGCAAGTTTGGCTGCCGCCCGTAGTCTCTGGATGGTCTTGTCCTTACCGAGGACCGCCATCACCTCGAAGAGGCCCGGGCTTCGGGTTCGGCCGGTCATTGCGACGCGCGCGGGCTGCGCGACCTTTTTCATGGGAAGTTCGGCCGCTTCGAGCCAATCTTTGACCGCCTGGTCCAGCTTTTCCTTCTCGAAGGGCTCGACGTCCTCGATGAGCTCGGCCAGCCGAAGAAGATATTCGGCGTTCTCGGCGACGAGGAACTTCCGCTTTCCCTTCTCTTCGAACTCAACCTCCCCGAAGAAGTAGCTCATCGCGTTGGCCACATCGGCCAAGGTCGCGGCCCTCGGCTTCACGTAGGGGATCGCCTCGAGCAGCACCGGATCGTTCGCGGTCACTTCGATCCCGATCGCGGCCAAGAACGGAACCGCCAGTCGAGCGACCTCGGCGTCCGGGAGCATCCGCAGGTGCTCCTCTTGCACGTGAAGGAACTTCTTCGAGTCGTAGCGCCCTGCAGTCGAGCCGACGTGGTCCCAACTGAACTTCTCGATCAACTCCTGCCGCGTGAAGATCTCTTGATCGCCATGCGACCACCCGAGTCGGGCGAGGTAGTTCAGGACTGCATTGGGCAAGTACCCCATGTCCCGGTATTCGAGCACCCCGACGGCCGCGTGGCGCTTCGAGAGTTTGTCGCCGTTGGGCGCGAGCACCATCGGCATGTGCGCGAACTTCGGGGGCTCGGCCCCAAGCGCTTGGTAGAGAAGGATCTGAGGAGCGGTATTGATGACGTGGTCATCACCGCGGGCGACGAGTGTCACCCCCATCGTCAGGTCGTCGACTACGCAGCCAAAGTTGTAGAGGGGCATCCCGTCGGGGCGCAGCAAGATGAAATCCTGCTGGGTTCCGTTCGGAACGTCGATTCTGCCTTTGACCTCGTCGTCCCACCCGGTGCTCCCTTCGTGAGGGGCGCGGAAGCGGATCACGCGCCGGGCGGCCCGGTCCTCCGGCGGGTCAGTGCGGTCGCGCCAGGGGCTTTGAAACCGAAATCCGCCCTTCGCCCCGGTCTCTTTGAAGGCCTCGCGTGCCTCGGCGATCTCTTCCTTGGTCGCGTAGCAGCGATACGCGTGGCCCGACGTGATCAGCCTCTCGGCATGGTCGGCGTAGATGGCGAGGCGCTTACTTTGCACGTACGGCCCATGATCGCCGCCCGCCTCCGGGCCTTCATCCCAATCGAGGCCGAGCCAACGCATCGAGTCGAGCACGGCCTGGATGCTCTCTTCGGTGCTCCGCTCTTTGTCCGTGTCTTCGATCCGGAGGATGAAGGTGCCCTCGTTCTGCCGCGCCCACAGCCAGCTATAGAGCGCCGTACGCACCCCGCCGATGTGTAAATAGCCCGTCGGCGACGGTGCAAACCGAACACGAACTTCGGACATGGCCGGGGGCTCTACCCGGCCCCCGGGATGGGGTCAAGCGAAGCCGGCTAGGTGGGCTCCGCTTTGGCTTGAAGGATCCCGCTGTACGAGTCGCGGTAGGCCCAGGCCAAGAACAGCTGGAGCACGATGATGACGATTGCCATCGGCAGCCCTGCCTGGTCGAGGAACAGATGGGCGAAGAAAATATGCACCGACACCGGCGCTAAAAGGATGAGCCCAAGCGGGAGAAACCGCCCCGTCAGAATCATCAAGCCCGAGGTCACCTCGACGAGCTTCACGACGATCATGAAATAGCCGGTGCCACCGAGCGCCATCATGAAAGCCGTTATCGTCTCATTCATCTCGGGGTTGGCCATGAACTGAAAGAACCCGTTCAACCCAGACACCACGAAGAGCAGACCCAGAATCACCCGCGCACCTATGATTACAAACTTCATCTCGCGCTCCTTTCGTCGTCGATAGGGCCGAGGGTACAGTGTCCACCGCCAGATGAACACTTCCCCACACACCCTGAAAAAGGGGTCAGTCCCCTTTTTGCGAGGGTGAATGTGCTTGACCCTAGGAAGCGTGATGCGCAGGCTGACGCCTTCATGTCTTCGCCTAACGTCCTCATCGAGCGCCTCAATCGTGGTGTGACCAGACGCAGTGCGCGCTGGTCTTTCGTGGGTGCGCAGCCGTTCGGAGCGGCGCTCGAGGTTCGGCGCTTTCATCTCGGCAACGGGCTGACCGTACTCACCCTCGTCGACCGATCCGCGCCGACGGTCAGTTACCATACTTGGTTTCGCGTCGGCTCGCGTCACGAGCGCCCGGGCAAGACTGGCCTCGCGCATCTGTTCGAGCACTTGATGTTCAACGAAACCAAGAACCGCTCGCACGGCGAGTTCGATCGATTGATGGAACGCGCCGGCGCCGAGGCGAACGCAGCAACTTGGACCGACTGGACCTACTTCTACGAGAATGCGCCGAAGAACGCGCTGCCGCTCCTCATCGAGCTCGAAGCCGATCGCATGTCAAATCTCGTCCTTCGAGAGCCGCAGGTGCGATCTGAAAAGGAGGTCGTTGCCAACGAGCGAAAACTCCGCGTCGAGGACGACATCGAAGGCAGAGCTCTCGAACGCCTCTACGCCACCGCATTTCGTCGACACCCCTATCGCTGGCCTACGATCGGATGGATGAAAGACATCCGGGGTTTCACGGTCGATGACTGCCGACAGTTCTATCGAACTCACTACGCCCCTAACAATGCGACCGTCATCGTCGCCGGCGACTTCAGCGAGCGGCAAGCGCTTTCTCTCGTCCAAGAGCGCTACGGCCGTCTATCCGCCGCCCGGCAGGTCGACACGGCGCCGCGCCCGAAGGAGCCGGGGCAGCGAAGTGAAAGGGTCTTCCGCATCGCAGCGCCGACACCGACCGACAAACTGCTCATCGGATACCGCGTCCCGCCATTCACCGACCCGCACACCCTCGCCCTGGGGGTTGCCAACGAGCTGCTGTTTGGGGGTCGAAGCTCGAGGCTCTACCAACTGTTTTGCCTCGACGAGGAGATCGCGCTCTCGGTCCGCGGCGCCATTTCGCCTTTCGTCGACCCAGGCCTCTTCGAGATTTGGATTTCACTTCGGGAGGGGAAACGCATGGACGACGCGGTTGCGTTGCTCGACCGAGAGGTCGCTCGCCTAGCCGAGGACGGGCCGACCGACATCGAGCTCGACAAAGCGATCAACCAGATCGAGCTTTCGTTCTTGTACAGCATGGAAACCGTCGGTGGGAAGGCCGAGCAGTTGGGCTTTTACGAGACCGTGGTCAATGATGGCCGCACCGGGTTCGAACGCCTGGAAGGCTATCGACGGGTCACTGCGGGTCAAGTGAAACGTGCCGCCGCCGAGTACTTCCGCCCCTCACGCCGCACGCGCATCGAGATCTCCGAGAACGCAGCATGACGAGGGCAACCAAGACCAAGGTCCTCATCGAATCGAGCGACGTACTTCCACTGGTCGATATCGAGATCGCGTTTCGCGTGGGGAGTCTGCAAGACCCTATCGGCAAAGAGGGCCTCGCGCAGCTGACCAGCCACCTGATGCGACGCGGCCCGCATGGTGTGTCTGCCGAGTCCTTCGAGGAGCGCCTCGCAAACCTCGGTGCCCGACTGTCGGTCGACACCGCGATGCGATCGACTCGGGTCCGCGCCACCACGCTTCGCCGCAACCTCGAATCCCTCATCGAGCTCGTGGCCGATCTGGTTTGGCGGCCCGCCATGCGCGCGAGAGACTTCGCCAAACTGAAACGCCACGCCCAGGCCGCTCTCCTGGCACGCCTCGATGACGATCAAACCTTGGGCGCGATCCAACTGCGGGAGAGGCTCTTCGCCGGGCACCCCTACGGGCGGTCGTCGAGCGGCTCTGCCGATAGCCTTCGCCGCATCGGCCTACAGGACGTCAAGCGATTCTACGCCCGCTATCTCGAGAAAGAACCCTTCATCGTCGGGGTCTCCGGTGACATCAGCGACTCGGAAGCCCAGTCGCTCGTCCGCGCCCACTTCCCAAGGCGCACGCGAAAGATGAATGATAAACACGACGTGCCTGCAACGCGCATACCGCGCGGTCGCCATGTGGTCATCGTCGATAAGCCCGAACGGACGCAAACACAACTCTACATCGGCACCCTCGGCGCGCGCACGCACGACCGCACCCTCTTCCCGCTCATCGTCTCGAACACCGCGTTCGGAGGAACATTCACAGGGCCGCTGATGCAGGAGGTGCGCGCAGTGCGTGGTTGGAGCTACGGCGCGTACAGCCGGTTGATGCACTCCGACCAACGCGACGCTTGGTACATGTGGAGCGCCCCGAGCGTCGAGTACTCCGCCGACTGCGCTGAGCTTCAACTCGACCTGCTCGACCACTGGGTGGATGAGGGGCTCGCAAAGCCCACGCTCAAGTTTGCTCAGCAGTACCTGACCAACAGCCACTGCTTCGACCGCGACACCCCCTCGAAGCGACTCGAGTCCCGCCTCGACATCGAGCTCTTAGGAGTGCCCCGACGCTACGTCGAACATCACGACGAGCTCATCGCACAGGTCACCTGCAAGCAGGCCAGCGACGCCACCCGTGCTCGGATCTCCCCGAGAGATCTCGTCATCGTGGTGGTAGCCACGGCCAAGAACGTGCAAAGCGCGTTCGAAAAGCTTCCCGGAGTAAAGTCGGTGGAAGTCGTGCCGTACCGGGCCTAAGAGCCGTAGTCGACACACGACTACGATCACGAACGGCGGATGCAGCCTAGTTGCTGATCGCGCGCCGGAGCTCCGACCGGCTCCAGATTCGCGGGACGCCGACGTGGGGCAGCGTCGCCAATCGTTTGGCCATGTCGCTCAACTCGCCGTCCGGCTCGGGCAAGATGATCGTCCGCAGGCCTTCGTTGCGGGTGAAGAACTCGACCACTTCCATCGAGGGTCGGTCGTGTGTCACCGAGTGGATGACGATTCCCGCATAGTCGATCTCTTCGCTTTCGAGCTCGCGCACTGCGTCCTCGAGCGAGTCGACACTCTTGACCGGCAATCCAAAGCTTCGAATCTCTGCCTCGATCTCTTCGCGGACGCGACGCCTTGGCTCGAACACCAAAATCGGGAGTCGTGAGGCTTGGTCGTCGCGTCGGAGAAGCGCCCGGAGCACTGCGTCTTGAATTGCATCTTCTTGGTCGGCCGAAAGCGTGGGGAAACGAATCGCAAGCGAGATGCCGTTGTCCGCATCACGTACGCGATGCACCGAACCGGTCATGCTCATCGGCTGATCGCCTGCTGTGAGGTTGATCAACACGTGCACGAGATGACCGGGACGCAAGTCACGTTCGCCCGAAATGAACGCGCCACCTGCAGAAAGATTCTCGAGTGCGTATCGCCCCACGACATCGCCTCGTTGGAAGAGCAGTGCGAGGCCATCGAGCTCCACCCTGTGGTGTAAGCGTCGATCTCGTTCTGTCGTGGCTTGCCCCATCGAGACTCCAGAGTGCCGAGCCGCCCTTGTAAAATCTAGGTCCACAAGGGGGGATAACCCGTTCGGTTGTGTGTCATTTTACACTCAAGTTTAGGGCTTTTCAGAAACTCTGGTGATTGTATAATCAGCGACGGGTAGGGTCTATCCATGATGAACCAACGCATCGGCGACATCCTTCGAAGAAAGGGAGAAGACGTGTATTCGGTCGGGCCACAGTCGACCGTGATCGAAGCGGTGAACACCATGAACGACAATCACGCCGGTTCGGTGTTGGTGATGGAAGACGGTTATCCGGTTGGCATCTTTTCCGAGCGTGACGTGCTCGTGCGCGTCGTTGCAGCACAGCGCGACCCTCGCCAAACCTTGGTATGCGACGTCATGACGACGCGCCTCTATACCGCATCACCCGATGACAATTTGCTCGACGTGATGAAGCTGATGACCGACCGCAGGTGCCGCCACGTCCCAGTGATGGACGGAGACACCTTGGTGGGCGTCATCTCGATCGGCGACCTCACCAAAGCCACGCAACACAATTTACGGCAAGAAGTACGGGAGCTTTCGAACTACATCGGGGGCCCGTACTTGAGCTAGGCAGGCGTTCCACCTTTCCCCCGAACGCCTCCAAAAGGCCACCTGAGCCCCCAATCCAGGTGGCCTTTTTTTATGGGGACACGCTGCCTCCCCGCTCGGCCAATAGTTGCGAGGACTTACGAGGCACACCGCGATAACGCGATCCGGCCTAGTTTGGCGGTGGGCAGCCACGCTGCTGCTGCTCGTAGATCTCGCGTTTGCGTTTCTTGAGCTTCTTCGCCTGAGTAATCCAGACCGGAATACTCATTGGAAGCACCCACCAAAAAATCGAGGCGATCACGATACCCGCGATCGGACCGCCCTTATTCACGGGGTAACAGTCCGATCGTTCCTCGGTCGGTGCGCCCTCCTTGGCGGCAGTGCCCTCCTCAGACATTCCGGGTTGGCTCTCCACGATCGGCGCCTCGTCTTTTTGTGCCCTGGCGATGGTGGCGGACGCAAAGGCAACCGCCACAACGAGTGCCACGCTTTTCGTCAAACCTTCCCTCATTCCAGGTCGCGCCTTTAGCTCGCCCCTGTCCCGAATCAAGACAGGCCTTTTCTTCGGGGACCAGGAGTAAGCCGGAATCATATCCAGAGCGACGCTGCCGGGCAGGAGCGCATGCGTGTGGGTTGGTCCGAATGATTCCGTTAAAAGTGGAAACTTGGTTTGCCGCTTAATTTTTAGCTACGCTGAGACGGGTCGATCAGATGCGTATCACACACGGAATTCCTGCGCTTTTTCCGATGGTTTGGGCCGCTGCAATGGTTGCCGCGTGCGCCGGCTCAGGGCCAGGTGGCCCGAGCTTCGAGGTGTCGTTCGATCCGACGATCCCAAAATCGACGCGTGACCGAGCGGTGCGCGTAGAGGTCTATCTGGTCGACTCTTGCGGGGATGTGACGATCGGAACGCGCCCGGTACCTGCGGTCGCGAGCACCTACGTTCTCCGAGATGGCGAAGAGGGCGCGTTT
>CAXMND010000147.1:0-2806 GCA_964194675.1 uncultured Coxiellaceae bacterium
CGTCAGGTAAAGGAGCATGACGACGCCCATCTCCGCGTCGAGGCCTGCTAGTGCGATGAGTCCTACCCAGACGGCGACGCTCATGTTGTAGCCGAGCAGGAACAGCAGCCATACCGCACCGATGAGCGAGAACGGGACCGCCAGGAGCACGATCGAGGCCTCGACCATCGACTGTGTGTTCCAATAGAGGAGGAGCACTATCAGCAGAAGTGTCAGCGGCGCGATCCACGCTAGGCGCTCCTTGGCGCGCTCGAAGTACTGGAACTGCCCCGCCCATCCGAGCCACACGCCAGTTGGAAGCGTAACATGCTCCGCGACTGCCTTTTTGGCGTCCTCGACGTAGTCGGCGATCGGTCGGTCCGTGTCCACGAACACGAAACCCACGAGCTTGCCGTCTTCGCTTCGGATCATCGGCGGTCCCGTGACGAACTCGATGTCTGCGACTTGAGAGATCGGCACCTGTGCTCCGGTGGCGGTCATGATCAGCACGTTCTGGAGCCGGTCAGGGTCGTCGCGAAACTCGCGCCCATAGCGGACGCTGATCGGGTATCGCTCGCGGCCCTCTACGGTTTCCGAAACCGTCGTGCCGCCGACTGCGGTCATGATGACCTCGTTGATGTCGCGCACGGTCAGCCCATAGCGCGCGGCCTCTCGTCGCTTTACCTTGAAGTCGACATAGAACCCGCCCGTCCCGCGTTCTGCGAAAGCACTTCGCGTGCCGGGAATCTGTGAGACCGCTTTCTCGATCTCCAGCGCGGTGCGCTCGATTTGCTCGTGGGTATTCCCGAAGACCTGGATGCCGAGCGGGCTTCGTATTCCTGTGGCGAGCATCTCGGTTCGCGTTTGCACGGGCATCCAAAAGATGTTCGGCATCCCGGGGTAGCGGAGCTTGGCATCCATCTCTTCGACGAGCGCTTCCCAGGTCAGGCCAGGGCGCCACTCCGAGCGAGGCTTGAGCACGATGGTGGTTTCGAACATCGAAATCGGCGCGGGGTCGGTCGGGGTCTCCGCGCGGCCGGACTTCCCAAACACCGATTCGACCTCCGGGAATTCCTTGAGCTCGCGGTCCATCGCCTGAAGGATGTTTGCCGCTTCCGTGACCGACATTCCGGGGGGAGCCGTCGGCATGTACAGGATTGTGCCCTCGTTGAGGGGAGGCATGAACTCGCTTCCGAGCCGCATGAAAGCCGGTACGGTCAACACCATTGCGAGGCCGGCCATGACCAGCACCTTCTTGCGATGGTCGACAACCCAGCGAACGACGGGCATGTACGCTTTCATCAGCCAGCGATTGAGCGGATTCTTTTCTTCGTGATGGATCTTCCCTCGGATGAAGAGCGCCGCAAGCGCGGGAACGAGGGTCACCGCGAGGATCGCCGCGAAGCCCATCGAATAGGTTTTGGTGAACGCCAGTGGCTTGAAGAGCCGCCCCTCTGCACCTTCGAGCGTAAAAACCGGCAGGAAAGACACGGTGATCACCAACAGCGAAAAGAAGATCGAAGGCCCGACTTCCTGCATGGCGCCGACGATCACGTCGCGACGTGCACCTGGCCTGCCTTTGAGGTCCCAATCTTCGAGTTTCTTGTGAACGTTCTCGATCAGGATGATCGAGCCGTCGACCATGGCCCCGATGGCAACGGCAATACCCCCGAGCGACATGATGTTCGCCGTCAGCCCCTGGTAGAGCATGGGAATGAACGCCAGAATGACAGCCAGGGGTAGGGCGATGATCGGTACCAGCGCGCTCCGGGCGTGCAGCAAGAAAAGGAAGATGATGACGCCGACCACGATCATTTCCTCGAGCAGCGTGGTGCTGAGGGTGTCGATCGAACGCTTGATCAGCTCCGACCGGTCGTAGGTGATCACCACTTCCACGCCTTCGGGCAGGCCCTGCTCGACGTCTTCGAGCTTCTTCTTCACCCGATCGATGACCGAAAGCGCGTTCTCGCCATAGCGCATGATGACGATGCCGCCGACGACTTCTCCCTCGCCGTTGAGCTCGGCGATGCCGCGGCGCATTGCCGGGCCGGCGCTGACGAACGCCACATCTTCGACGAGCACCGGGGTGCCATTGGGCCCGAGCTTGAGGGGCACCTCACGCAGGTCGTCGAGGTTTTGAATGTAGCCTCGCCCTCGGACGATCTGCTCGTGTCCCGCGATCTCGATGGTTCGACCGCCCGCGTCTTCATTCGAGTCGCGAACCGCACGCACGACGTCACCGACGGAGATGTCGTATCCCCTCAGGCGTATGGGATCGATCTGGACCTGGTACTCCTTGACGAAGCCGCCGACAGAGGCGACTTCTGCGACGCCCGGGACGCTTTCGAGGGCGAAACGAAGGTTCCAATCCTGGAGGGACCTCAGCTCTTGCAAGTCGAGATTGCCGGTCTTGTCGACCAGAGCGTACTGAAAGACCCAGCCCACACCGGTGGCGTCTGGTCCAAGTGCCGGTCGGACTCCGTCGGGCAGACTGGCTTCGGCGGAGCTCATGTATTCGAGCACACGACTTCGAGCCCAGTATAAGTCCGTTCCGTCCTCGAAGATCACCGTGACGAACGAAAGCCCGAAGAACGATTGACCCCGGACGGACTTCACCTTCGGTGCGGCGAGAAGCGATGTCGAGATCGGGTACGTGATTTGGTCTTCGACCAGGTCGGGGCTTCGGCCGGGCCATTCAGTGAAGACGATCACCTGGGTGTCGGAGAGGTCTGGAATCGCGTCGAGGGGTGCGCGTAAGAGCGCGTAACCGCCCCATGCGCCGAGCGCTGCCACGATCGCGAGCGTCATCAGAGGACGCCCTGCGCTC
>CAXMND010000148.1:0-2813 GCA_964194675.1 uncultured Coxiellaceae bacterium
TCGTCGAACACCTGTACACCTCCCGCGATCCCCACCAGCTCTTGGCGACGCTTCGTGCCCTGAAAAGTCGGCAGCGCCGCGATGAGTCGATCGAGTGGCGCGCCTGCCGCTTCGCTCGCCAAGGCCAGGGCCGCAACCGTGTTTCGCGCGTTGTGCTTCCCGAACAGTGGCAACTCCGCGCGTCCGCACAGCGATCCGCCGCCGAAAAGATCGAGCGCGCCGTCTGGGGCCCGCATCCCGAGCCACATGGGTTCGACGTCGCCGCAATCGTCCTCGTCGAGCGCGTAGAAGCGCACCTTGCAGTTCGCTGAGCGCGCAATCTCCCGAACCTTCTCGCTGCCGGCCCACGCGAAGAGCCATCCCTCGTCGGGGATGAGCGCCACGAACCGTCGGAATGCATCGATGTACGACGCTTCATCGGGATAGATGTCGACATGGTCGTATTCGATCGAGGTCAAGACGGCCGCGGTCGGGAGATAGCTCCAGAACTTCGGGACCTTTTCGAAGAAGGCGCTGTCGTATTCATCTCCCTCGATCACGAACGGAGCGCCTTCGGTCCCAAGGCGCGAGCTCTGCTTGAAGTCCAAAGGCAAGCCTCCGACGAAGAAGCCGGCGTCGATACCGACCTGACGCAACAGATACGCCACCAGCGCGGAAATCGTCGTTTTGCCGTGCGTTCCTGCAACCACGAAGGGCTTTCGATTCGACAGCACGTGCTCGGCCAAGGCAGCGGGCATCGAGGCCGTGGCGATCCCGCGGTCGATTGCGGCTCGGGCCTCCGGGTTGTCTGGACGGCACACGTTGCCAACGACGACGAGCTCGGGGGCGCCGTCCAGGTTGGATTCGTTCCAACCTTCCATGCACTCGATACCAAGCTCTCTCAGATAGGGTCCGACCGGGGGGTCAAACGCCGTGTCGCTTCCACTCACACGGTGACCCGCCTGCACGAACAGGCCTGCTAGGGCGCTCATTCCCGTCCCCGCGACGCCGATCAGATGAACGTGCATGTGCTCCCCTCACACAGGCAATTGTCGCGTAAAATCGAGGTGGATGTTGACACGTCTGCAGGTGAGCCCATTATGAATGTAGGTGGCAGCGAAAACGAAAAAGCTTTCCGATCGGATACGAGAGGCTCTCGATGCCTTGGTCGATGCGCTCGATACTTTGGTCAACCCGCCGCCAGCGCCCGTGCCGGTTCGCGTGAGGCCGCCGCAGTTGAAACGCCGCTAGTGTGCGGATCTTTTCGCTTGTGGTCGGCTTACCTCCTCGCTCGCTCCCTGCGAGGTACAGTCGTACCTCTCAGTCGCTCTCTGCGGGGGCGCTCGACCACAAACGAAAATCTCTCGCACACTAGTTGTCATTCTGCGGCGGTTACGGCGACCACGGCTTCTACGGCTGCCACCGTGACAGGGACGCCGCTGAACGCTGCGTTGCCACTCAACACATCGATCGCTTGATCATCGGTCAGATCGTTGACACTCACGCCTGGGTAGTTGGTAGCTATCCTTAGTTGGACGCCGTCGCGGTCGTGGCCAAAGCCGTGAGGCAGACTCACGACTCCCGCCATCATGTCATCGGTCACCTCTGCGGGTGCGGTCACCTGCCCAACCCGAGAAGTCACCGTGACCATCGCGCCCGATTTCACCCCCAGCTTCTCGGCGTCGCTTGGGTTGATCATCAGTGTGCATCGCGGCTTGCCTTTCATGAGGCGCTCGGTGTTGTGCATCCACGAGTTGTTACTTCGCAAGTGCCGCCGCCCAATGAGAAGAAACTCGTCGCCTGTGCTTCCCGACATCTCCGCGGTAAACCGAGCGTGCAGCCTGTCGAGGTCCTCCACGAAGAGATCGGGTGCCAGGTCGATTGGGCCGTGCTCTTCAGGGAGCCCTTCCGGCAGGCTAGGCTGCATTGGGCCGAAGTCGACGCCGTGCGGCTTCTTCTTCAGTTTGGCGAGCGAGATGCCGGGACCGATTGGTTTGAGGCGTTGCCCGTACGGGCCTAGGCGCAGTCCGAGGTCGAGCACGCGTTCGGGGCCGGCCTTTTGCATCGCGAGCACGGCCAGATATTCCTTGCTGAGCTTTCCGTGGCGCCGCGCCGCGAGTCGACAGTTCAGCTCGCTCAAGATCTGCCAGTCGTCGAGCTCGCCCTTCTTGAGCTTGAACAATGGAGGGGAGTAGTTCGCAGTGTTGCGGACAGCGGCGAGATAGAGCGCGAGGTCGTAGTGGCTTCGCTGAATAGGAGACACCGGCGGGAGGATGATGTCGGCGTGGCGACTCGTTTCGTTGATGAAGAAGTCGATCGCGAGCATGAAGTCGAGTGACTCGAACGCTCGATCGAGCTGACCTCCGTTGGGCGTGGAGAGGATCGGGTTACCCGCGAGGATGACCATCGCGCGCATGCGACCTTCACCCTCGGTCAGTATTTCCTCGGCCATCACGGACGCCGGAAGCTCACCGCCGAACTCCGGAAGCCCGCGAACGCGGCTCCTCCAACGGCCATACGACCCGCGTCCAATTCCGAAACCACCGATTTTTTTGAGGGTGTCGATGGCAGGCGTGGCGAACATCGAACCGCCCGGCTCGTCGAGATTCCCCGTCATCGCGTTGAGGGCGTTGATCAGCCACATGCACTGTCCACCGAACTCTTGCGTGCAAGCACCCACACGCCCGTATGCGACGGCCTTCGGGGCCTTCCGAAACTCACGTGCGAGCCGCTTGACCGTGTCGGCGGGAACGCCGGTCACTACGGCGGTCTGCTCGGGTGGGTACGACTTGGCGATCTCGACCATGCGATCGACATTCTTGGTGTGTTCGGCA
>CAXMND010000149.1:0-3229 GCA_964194675.1 uncultured Coxiellaceae bacterium
ATCCCAGTTCGAGAGGATCGAGCAGCCTTGTGCCGCCTCGGTCGGGTTCGCGCTGTAGGCCATGCTGTCCTCACCGCAGCTCCCCGCAGTCCAGTCGGTCACCGCGTTACAGATCGTGACGACCTGATCACGGGTCATCTCACCCGCGATGTTGCGGCTACCAAACATGATGTCCCGCAGGAGATCGATCGTGAAACCGCCTGGTTCACCGAAGCGGTCCGTCCCCGCGATTCGCTCCTCGGCCTGGATGAACCCTTGCCGGGTGCGTAGCGATTGCTGGATTCGCTCGGGCGGGTTGAGGCCGTTTCGTCCCATCAGCGGCGAAAAGTTCTCGAGCAGCATGTCCGGGTTGCTGAGCCAGTAGCTGTCGTTGGAATTCGACACGTATGGCACACCTTCCCCCGTTCGGATCTTCGGGAGATTCTCGAAACCGAGCAGTCCGGCGGGCCCGTCGGCATCGTCGTCCCACTCGCACTCGCTTCGTGAGCCATCGAGCGTGGCTATACCTAGGTTCGTGATCACTTGCGAGATGCCGGCGGAGCAGTCCTCGAGCTTTTGCTGACTGACGTTAGGCACAACCGAAACGTCGGCGTAGAAGCCAGTCCCGTTGCGGTCCGCGGCGATCGTGTTTACCCAAGGAAGCCCAATGTCTTTGAGAGCATCCTCGAGCTCGTCGATCGACGTGGCCTGGCCCATCTTGGTGAACTGATCGAGGATTCGAATGTTGTTGATATTGGCATCGCGAACGGCAAACACACTGCCGCCTTCCGTTGGCCAACCAGCCACCAGAGCGTTCAGGCTGCCTAGGTCCATGATGGGGCCGAAGTGGCTCATGTAAATATTCTTGGTGCGCTCTTCGATCGTTCCATCTTCGAGCATGACTTCGATCGTGACCGGATTGACCTCGATGTCGCGAACCTCATCGTCGTAGTGGTACTTGTACGGATCATCGTCGAGGAGGTCGAGCTCGTAAAAGGTGAAACGCTGGGCCGTCGACACGGTGTGTGACCATGCCACGTCGTTGTTGAAGCCGATGAGGACCAGCGGCACGCCCTGGAGTGCCGCCCCCATGACGTCGTACTCCCCCGGTACGGTCAGATGCTGGACATACAAACGCTCTGGCCCGCTCCACGGAAAGTGCGGGTTTCCGAGCAGGATGCCGTAGTCGGTCTGGGACCCGTCGGCGCCGATACCGTAGGCGTTGCTGCCGAAGGCCGAAGGCTTCGGCAGGTTGAGCGCGCTTACGTCGAACGGCGAGCTTTCATTCACAAGCGGCGACAAGCTAGCCATCGACTGCGTGGGTGCCACGTCGTCGGCTGCCATGATCAAGCTGGTCAGCTGGGAGATGCCGGCTCGCACGACGAGCTTACGGATGACCTTCGCGAGATCGAGATCGGTGACGGGGCGAGCCCAGTCTGCTCCGCGGCAGCCCTCCGGACCTTCCGGCAGATTGTCCACGCCCGTCTCGTCGAGATACCGGTTGAGCCCTGCGGCATAGCCTCGGATCAGCTGCTGACGCGGATCGCTCGCTGCTGCGATGAACTCGTTTCGGATGTAGTCGTCGTTGTTGAAGAAGGTATAGACGTAGTCCTGGTTGAGATTGCCCTCGTCCTCACCGAAGTATCGGGCCGTCTGCCCGTTAGACCGGACGATCTCCTTCATCAGAACGCAGAAGTTGTCCTGCGCGTACGCATACCCCGTGCCGTAGCCAAGGCTCCCAAAGTCGTCCGCGGTGATGTGCGGGATGCCGAGCTCCGTGCGGACGATCGTAGCGGAGTAGTCCTCCGGGGGAAGCGTGCCGCCGCTGCCGCCAGTCCCGTCGTCACTGCTGCTGGTGCAGCCGACAGAAATGATCAACCCGCATAGTCCAATCCAAGCCAAAGAACGTTTCATCGCTAAACTCCTGACGATAGCCTGCCCGACTTCGAGCCGGAGCGGAGCCTAACAGCAGTTGGTACAGCGTCCAGCCGTTGGGGGTGACGCGACGCGTCATAAATCAGCACGCCGGGAGCGCTATTTCCGGAGACGAAACGCGATGATCCTGGGGAGACTCTTGACGATGTCGCCGATTGTCTTGGGCCAGCTGAATCGGTCGACCCATTCGGTCACCAGTCCATCCTTCACCTTGAACTCGCCCTTCACGTCGATCTTCATCTTCAGGCCGCCCCCTTCGATGATGTCGATGCGGTCCGTGTAGACCACGCCCTCTCCCCGCTCGTGAATGTCGCGGTACTGCACTTCAAAACGGGTCACCATCTTGAACATCCCCCGAACCGCCCTGGCGAACTGGTCTATGTTCGATGAGGTCGTGAACGGGGCATTGACCCAGCGAATGTCCGGCGCGGAAAGCGCAAGCACTTTGTCGAAGTCGAGCTCCTCGAGCGCGCCGAGGAAGGCCTGCACCGTCTCTCGAGCCGATCGCGCGGCCGCCGCAGAAGTGATTGGAATCGGATTGGCGTTGGTAGACATGCCCGGAGCATAGGGCCCCCAACGCAAAGGGGACAGTCCCCTTTAATCGAGGGTTAAGAGTCGCTTGGCCAGGCGGGGAGCGGCTCCTTCGTCCTCGTGCTTGAAGAAAACAAAGGCCTCGTCCCAGGGTTGAGCTTCGATGGCTATTTTCCAGCCATGGAGGGCGGCGTCGCTGTATTCTTCACGACGCAGGCGCAGATAGCCCCAGTTGGTCGTGGAGACGATCTCGGGAGCATCGGTTTTGTCGGTGTCGGCGAGGCACAAGGCGTGACCACCGTCGCGAAGCGCTTCGTACGTGTCATCGTCGAACCAAGACTCGTGGCGAAACTCGAAGGCGGCCCTGAGCCCTTCCGGCAAGATCGACATGAAACCTTGCAGGCGCTCCACATCCTTCTTCAAGAAGGGGGGAAGCTGAAACAGGATGGGCCCGAGGTGCCGCCCCAGCGTGCCCGCCACGCTCCATAGATAATCGACCGAGTCCCCGACGTCTTTGAGCCGTCCTGAATGCGTGATCTTCCGAGACGCCTTCAGGACGAAGACGAAATCGTCGGGCACCTTCTCCGCCCACCCTTCGAGCATGCTGGGCTTGGGCATCCGGTAGAAGGTATTGTTGATTTCCACCGTCGAAAGCTGCCCCGCGTAGTAGCCGAGCATCTCCTTGGCAGGGAGCTTCTCGGGGTAGAACGGCCCCTTCCATTCCTTGTAGCTGAAGCCGCTGGTGCCCGCGCGGAGGCGCATCGTGCGATTCTGCCCGAAACCC